>NZ_KQ959759.1:28828-41888 GCF_001552965.1 Corynebacterium sp. DNF00584
CCCCCCCCCCCCCTCGCTCGCCGTCGCACTCGTCGTCGCGGCCGCAGTCGAGCTGGGAGCCGACTGGCCGCCGGGCGCGCAGGCAGCCAACGCGGCCGAGCCCGCGCCGACACCCAGCACGCCCAGGAGACGGCGCCGGGTAAGGATGGTCTGAATGTCAAAGGTCAGGCCCTGATCCTCGACGTCGTCGTTGGGGCGAGCCAGCGGCCCGCCCTCATACATGGGTGAAGTACTCATGCGAGTAAAGCTATCGCCTCTTGATGGAATTTCCCCCGAATTATGCGCACAGGGCCGCAGGAAAATCCTGGCTGTGTGCTGTGTGGTGCCCCCACAGGGACTCGAACCCTGACTGAATTGATTTTAAGTCAACTGCCTCTGCCGATTGGGCTATGGGGGCCTTCGGTGCCTTTAGCTTATTGCACTCGCCACGGGCACTAAAAATTGGGGCGGCCTTAGGCGCCACCCGGTGGGAGGTGCGGGCCTTTAGGAGGTGGGGGCATCGGCAAGCTCGGCAGCGAGACCTGCAATGATGCCGTCCAGGATGTCCTTCTCGCTGATGACGAAGGAGCGGGCCTCGGTGACCTTCTCCACGGCGTCGATGATGCCCTGGACGACCATGCTGCCGCCGCCGATGACGTCCGCGCGGCCCGGGTGAATGACCGGGTTGAGCACGAGCGAGGCACTGGTCTCGATCAGAATCTGGTCAATGAGCACGCGCAGGGCATCGAAGCGCAGGACGGAGCCATGAATGGCATCGGAGTCGTAGCGTTCTAGGCCCTGAGCCAGCGCCGACATCGTGGTGAACGTGCCAGCGCAGCCGACGAAGGTGCGCGCCTGGTCGAGCGGCACAATCTTGAGGACATCCTCCATGCGCTCGGCGACGTAGTCGCGGGCGATCTCCAGCTCCGTCTCCGTGGCCGGGTCTGAACGCATGATGCGCTCCGTGAGACGCACCGAGCCCATTTGCGCCGAATGCGAGCCAAGCAGCTCGCCGTCCGCGGTGCCGACCACAAACTCGGTGGATCCGCCGCCCACGTCGATAACGCAGTAGGGTGCCTCATCGCGGCCCAAGTCCGCGACCGCGCCGGTAAAGGAGAGCTTCGCCTCCTCGTCGCCGGAGATGACCTCGGCGCGTGCACCGGGCTGAATCTCGCCAAGCAGCTCCGCAGTCATGGAGAAGAACTCCTCGCGGTTGCTTGCATCGCGCGAGGCGGAGGTGGCGACCATGCGCACGCGCTCGACCTTCTCAAACTTCATCTGCTTGACGTACTTCTCGAGCGCCGCGCGGGTGCGCTCTAGCGCGGCCGGGGCGAACTCACCTGTGGCGTCGACGCCCTCGCCTAGGCGCACGATCTCCATGAGACGCGTGATATCACGAATGGTGCCATCCGGCTGCACGTCCGAGATAAGTAGACGGATGGAATTTGTGCCGCAGTCGACGGCTGCCACACGGGTCATGGGAATCTCCTTGCAGATACGGTGTGTGTAATCGTGCCGTGTTCTAGGCGTTGGGCACGTCGAATTGGGCCATGTCGATGCCCAGTTCCTCGACCGTCGGCCAGTCCTGCGGAATGGCGGTGCCGCGCAGATCCTTGTACTCGGCGGCCATGGCGACGGCCTCGGTGCCCAGGCGGAAGTGCTGCGGGCCCTCGGCAAGCGCATAGGCAATGAGCACGTGGAGGCACTTGACGCGGTCCGGCATGCCGCCGCCGGAGAACTGCGTGCCGAGGTCCTCGATGGCGTTGCGCTCAGCCAGGAAGTGCTCGTGGGCGCGCTGATAGTCCGCAGCGAGCTCCTCGTCCTCGGCGAGGCGGGATTCCATCCATTTCATGACGTGAGCGACCTCGAGGCGCGAGGCCTCAGCCGTGAGCCGCGGGTCCGTGAGGTAATACAGCGTGGGAAACGGCGTGCCATCGGGCAGGCGCGGCGCGGTCTTCACAACGGCGGGCTGGCCGTCCGGAGTACGGTACGCGATGGCGAGCACGCCGCGGGCCGGGCGGCCAAGCTGCTCCTTGACGATCTCGAGATCGGCCGCCAGCTGGGCGGCGTCGTTTTCTTGCGCGGTCATGCCCCATATTGTCGCACACCGCGCGCGGAGGCGAAGAACGCGGCCGTCTACCGCCCCGCGGCCACGTCGCTCCGACTACTGGGCGGCGGGTTCGGCGGGGGCCTGCGCGCCTTCAGGGCCCGCGGGAGCGTGCGCGCCTTCTGCGTCGGCGGGACCTTGCTGCTCCGAGACGGCCTCGGACACGGCCTCGGAGATTTCGCCGGACTCGCCGGTTTCTGCGGCGTTCGGGCTGTCGGAGACGGCGCCGTTGTCCACGGGCGGCTCGGCGAAGGAGTCCCACAGGACCGTGTACCAGTCGCGGGAGTCCTCAACCTGCGTTTTATCCGTCGTCACGGCGGAGTCGTGCGTCATCTTAGGATCGAGGATGCGGTACGCGGTCTCCCCTGGCTTCACCACGCCCAGGCGGCGGCGGGCTTCCTGCTCGATATACGACTCCGAGCGGTACTTGTCGATCTCGGTGAGGAGACGTTCCTTCTCCGCGCTCTTCGCAGCGATGGCCTCGTTGAGGCGCGCAATCTCCGCGCGGCCCTGGTAATAGTTGTTGAGCGGCATGGCCACCGCGACGAGCACGATGATGAGTGCGAGAACCAGAATGCCCCAGCCCAGGATGTCGAGGCGCGTGCGCGCCTCCGCCCGGTCTTTCACGGCGGCGCGCGCAGCTGCACGACGGTCCGCGTCGCGAGAGGCAACGGGGACGGTCGTCCGCGACTTCTTCTTCGAGCTGGGTGCCATAGGACTTCCCATCCTAGCCCGCCGCCGTGCAGATCTCCGGGCGCGGCGCGAGTCCGCACGCAAAAATCCCGCCGTCCGAAATAGACGGCGGGATAGTTGTCAGCGCGCTAGGCGCTGTGCGCATGCCACGCGGTGGGCGCGACGCGAGGCTTTAAGCCTGGAAGCGCGGGAAGGCGGAGCGGCCGGCGTAGACGGCGGCATCGCCAAGCTCCTGCTCGATGCGCAGCAGCTGGTTGTACTTGGCCACGCGCTCGGAACGAGCCGGGGCACCGGTCTTGATCTGGCCGCAGTTGAGGGCGACAGCGAGGTCAGCGATGGTGGTGTCCTCGGTCTCACCGGAACGGTGGGACATCATGGTGCGGTAGCCGGCGCGGTGAGCCATTTCGACAGCGTCGAAGGTCTCGGTGAGGGTACCGATCTGGTTAACCTTGACGAGGAGGGCGTTGGCGGCCTTCTTCTCGATGCCCTCGGCCAGGCGGGCCGGGTTGGTGACGAAGAAGTCGTCGCCGACGATCTGAACCTTGTCGCCGATGGCGGCGGTGAGCTTGGTGTAGCCCTCCCAGTCATCCTCCTGCAGCGGGTCCTCAATGGAGACGATCGGGTAGTTCGCGATGAGGTCCTCGTAGACCTTGGCCATCTCCTCAGCGGTGTGCTCGCCGCCCTCGAAGTGGTACTTGCCGTCCTTGTAGAACTCGGAGGAGGCAACGTCAAGAGCCAGGGCGATGTCCTTGCCCGGCTCCAGGCCAGCCTTCTTGATGGCCTCGACGATAAGGTCGAGAGCCGCCTTGGTGGACTCTGCCTCCGGGGCGAAGCCGCCCTCGTCACCGAGGCCGGTGGACAGGCCCTTGGACTTAATAACGGACTTCAGAGAGTGGTACACCTCAGCGCCCATGCGCAGAGCCTCAGAGAAGGACTCGGCACCGATCGGGGCAATCATGAACTCCTGGACGTCAACGCCCGAGTCGGCGTGGGCGCCACCGTTAACGATATTCATCATCGGAACCGGCAGGAGGTGGGCGTTCGGTCCACCGATGTAGCGGTAGAGCGGCAGGCCAGCGGACTCAGCGGCAGCCTTCGCAACGGCGATGGACACGCCGAGGATGGCGTTGGCGCCGAGGCGGGACTTGTTCTCCGTGCCGTCGAGCTCGATGAGCTTGGCGTCGACGAGGCGCTGATCATCAGCTTCCATACCGGCGATTTCATCGACGATTTCCTCGTTGATGTTGTGGACAGCGTTGAGAACGCCCTTGCCCAGGTAGCGGTCGCCACCATCACGCAGCTCGTGGGCCTCGTGGACACCGGTGGACGCACCGGACGGCACGCCGGCGACGCCGTGTGCACCGTCCTCAAGGAAAACCTCAGCCTCAACGGTCGGGTTGCCGCGGGAATCCAGAATTTCACGGCCAAATACGTGCATGATGCCAGCCATTATGTGCTCACTCCTGTAAACATTGTGTGTGGTCTGAAAGGGTTCGAATCAGCCCGGCAGTGCGCGTTACGTTCTATGCGCTCCAGCCTGAAACGAGGAAGTTTTTTATTCCGCCCATAATTGTTCCAGATTTTTGCGATCTGTGGCGGGGCTGGCCAGAAAAATCAGCAAGGTCACAGTCCGAACAGTAGACATGGGCGGCTCACACAGCGCCGCCACAGCCCGATTCACCTGGGCAAACCATGCCAGAGTGCCCGATTACGCCCGAAAGTGTGGCATTTCCCACCTTTGCCCGACGAGAGACCGCGCGGGCATCCGGGCGGGCGTTGGCAAGGTTTGTTTTAGGAGTTTGCCGGCTGCGGCACGGCGTAGGAGTTCGCAGCCTTGGCAACGCGGGTGACGTAGTCGCGTGAGTTGTTATAGGCGTAGATGGCCTCGAGCCAATCCTCTTCCACGGCGAGATCGCGGTCGTTATCGCAGAGCAGATTGGCGGCGCTCAGCGCGGCGTCATCAATCTGCTGTGGGTCGGCGACGCCGTCGCCGTCCGCGTCGAGGCCGAAGTGTTCCCACGTGCTGGGAATGAACTGGAGAGGGCCCACGGCGCGGTCAAATTCCGTGTCGCCGTCGAGGAGGCCGCCGTCAGTGTCCTCGATGCGCACCGTGTTATTCGTGCCGTCGAGCGGAATGCCCACAATCTTCGGGTCGGGGCGGCCGGTGGCGTCGAGGTTCGACGGCTTAAGCCAGCTGCCACCGTAGGTGCCGTGGCGGGTTTCGACCCAGCCAAGGCCTGCGAGGGTGTTCCACTGCAGGTGACATTCGGGCCAGGCGTCGCGGGCGATGAGTTCCGCGTTGCCGTAGGCGCGCAGGGCCTGCCCCGAGACGTCCGTGGACGCGGCGAGCGGGGCGGACCACTCGCGCAGCTCGTCCGCGGTGCGGCCGGGCGCGTGGACGTCGATGAGCGCGACGGGCTCGGGCGCAGCCGGCGGGACGACGGCATCGACAGACTGAAGCGTGCGCGTGGGAGACGGCACATGGAAATACGACATGAGCCACGCGACGAGAGAGACGACAAGGATGACGGCGAGGACCGCAGCACATCCACAGCCGCCCGCGCGCTTTACCCAATCAGTCATGACGGACAATCCTAGCGCTCCCCCGCACCTGCGCCGCGTTGCCCCGCCCGACGCCTAGATTATGACAATTAAGTCTCAACTGTTTACTTTTGTCACATTCACGATTAAGGTGGGCGCGGAACTTTGTTCTCTACCGTGTTGTTGTTCTTCCCTCACCGTTCTAAGGAATTTTCATGAAGCTTCGCGCCACCGTCGCCGCCGCTGCGGCCGCCCTGTCCCTCACCATCGCCCCGTCCGCGTCCGCCGCACAGCTCGACCTCGGCACTCTGCTCGGCGCCGACGCCATCGCGTCCGGCGTCATCAACACCGTCGACTGCGGCACGCTGAAGACCGTACTCCAGGGCATCGACTCCGCCACCGAGGGCGAGCTCCTCACGGAGACCACCACGCAGAGCCAGCTCGCCAAGGGCCTGCAGGGCCTGGGCAAGGTCGAGGGCACGACCAACCCGGCGCTGGCGCTTGCGGCCGTGAAGTACTCCACCCAGACCGCGCAGCGCGCGCAGGCCTGCGGCATCGTCAAGGCTGACGCACCGGGCAGCTTCGGCCTGTCCTCGCAGCTCGAGACGGTCCTCCCGTTCGTCGAGAGCCTGTCCTCGAAGGCTTAACCTTCGCTCGCCTTGCCGCGCGCCCACAGCTCGTCTTGGCGCTCGACCGACACGACGCCGGTCGAGCCGTCGAACAAGTAGGGCGCGCGGCTGCGCATTTTTCGCACGAAGCTCGTGGCAACGTCGCCAAAATCAAAGGCGCCGCGGCGCGCGGCGATTTCCGCATGGAAAAGCACCTGCAGCAGCACGTCTCCGAGCTCTGTGCACAGCTCGCTTTCCGATGCCCCCTCCTCCACCGCCGCAGCAAACTCCCGCGTCTCCTCGGCGAGGTACGGCAGGAGCGAGCGATGGGTTTGGCCCATCTCCCACTCGCCGCGCGAGCGCGCGGCGGACATGATGCGTTGAGCCTCGTAGACCGGCTCGTGGCGCGAGGCGGCCTCGATAATCTCCTCGCCGGCGCTGATACGGACGGCGACGGCGGGGTCCGCGGCGTTCGTGGTCACGATGGTGCCGACGCCCGTAGGGTCGATTTTCGTGACGAGATCCCCGAAGTTCCAGCGCACCTTGACGGGCAACTCGCCGGTATACGTCACCGGCTGGGTCACCCGCGCGAGCGCCTCCATGGGGATAAGGTCGGGCCAGCGTTCATCGAGCAACAGAACAGTCATAGCTCCTAGTTTCTCACAACGGTTTTCACCCGCCGCGTCAAGTCTGTAATTTTATACAGATGAACAACCCTTCCACAGGTGCAGCAGCCCTTACGGGCGCCGCCGCGGCAGACGGCTCGGGCGCGCGCACCCACTCCGTCACCATCTGGACTCTCGTCGCGCTCATCATCGGTTCCACCGTCGGCGCGGGCATCTTCTCTCTCCCACAGAACATCGCGTCGGTCGCAGGCCCGGGCGCCATGCTCATCGGCTGGCTCATCGCAGGCGTGGGCATGCTCTCCGTCGCTTTCGTCTTCCAGATCCTGGCGCAGCGCAAGCCAGCGCTCGACTCGGGCGTCTATTCCTACGTGCGCGCGGGCTTGGGCGACTTTATCGGTTTTACCTCGGGCTGGGGCTACTGGCTAGGCTCGGTCATGGCGCAGGTCGGCTACGCCACATTGTTCTTTAACACGATCGGGCACTACGTGCCGTTCTTCGACGCGAACCACCGCTTAGCCTCGGCCATCGCGGTCTCCGCGCTGTCGTGGACGATCTTCGCGGTGCTCGCCCGCGGCATCAAGCAGGCCGCATTTATGAATATGGTGACGTCCGTGGCCAAGCTCGTACCCATCCTGGCGTTCGTCGTGCTCGTCGCGTTCCTCGGCTTTAGCTGGGACAAGTTCACCTTCGACTTCTGGGGCGAGGACTCCGGCACGCCGCTCTTCGAGCAGATCCAGGGCATCATGTTGTTCACCGTCTGGGTCTTCATCGGCGTCGAGGGTGCTTCGGTCTACTCCAAGCAGGCACGCACCCGCCGCGACGTCGGCCGCGCCACCGTCATCGGTTTTATCTCCGTACTCGCGCTCCTTGTCTCCGTCTCCACGCTCTCCTTCGGCGTGCTAAGCCAGGCCGAGCTCGCCGCGCTCCCGGATAATTCAATGGCCTCCGTGCTCACCGCCGTCGTCGGCCACTGGGGCGGCGCGCTCATCTCGCTCGGCCTGTGCTTGTCCGTCCTCGGCGCCTACGTCTCCTGGCAGATGCTCTGCGCCGAGCCCATCGTGCTCATGGCCGTCGACGGCCTGCTCCCCCGCCGCATCGGCACCGTGAACATCGCGGGTGCCCCGTGGGTCGCGCAGCTCATCTCGACCATCGCCATCCAAATCTTCGTCGTCGTGTTCTACTTGAACGAGACCTCGTATAACGCGATGGTCCAGCTCGCCGCCATCATGTACCTCCTGCCGTACATCTTCTCCGCGCTCTACCTCGTGCTGCTAGCCTCCCGCGGCCGCGGTTTCACGCGCCCCAGCGACAAATTCGACCTTTCAGGCCCCGAGGTTTCCCCGCGCGAGAACCGCCACCACCTCGCCATTGGCCTCGTCGCCTTCATCTACTCGTTGTGGCTCATCTACGCCGCCGACCTCGTCTACGTCCTCCTCGGCGCGCTCGCCGTCATCCCGGGTCTCATCCCCTACGTCGGCACGCGCCTAGCCAAGAAGGAGCGCGTCTTCAACGGCTTCGAGTGGTTCATCGTCGCCCTCGTCTTCGTCGGCGCCATCGCCGCCGTGTGGGGCCTCGTCAACGGCAGTCTCACGCTCTAACCAGCACATTCCGCACTTCACGCCGCAACCGCGGCTTAGCACAAATTGGGGTAGCCTCACCTTACGTGAGCTGCCCCTTTTGCATGCCGTCACACATCACGCCCGTTTTATTATGTCAAGCCTAACCTGAGTCGGATAATAAAAGCGGCGCGACCCGCCGTCACCCCACCTGCTCAGGAAGGACGCCATGTTATTCGCCAACCTCCTCATCGGCCTGCGCGAGGGCCTCGAGGCCGCCATGGTCGTCACCATCCTCGCCGCCTACCTCACCAAGTCCGGACACTCGAAGCAGATGCGCTGGGTCTGGGCCGGCGTCGCCGCTGCCATCGCCGTGACGCTCGCCGTCTTCGCCATCATTTACTACGGCACCAAGACGCTGACCACGGTGGGCCAGGAGATTATTGGGGGCATCGGCAGCCTCGTCGCCGTGGCCCTGGTGAGCTACATGCTGCTGTGGATGCACGGCGCCTCGAAGAATATGAAGGCTGAGCTCGAAGGCAAGCTCGAACACGCCATCGCCGTCGGCCCCGGCTCTGTCTTTGTTCTGGCGTTTATGGCCGTCGTCCGCGAGGGCATCGAAACCGCGCTGCTCGTCTTCGACACCTTTGCCTACGGTTCCTCGGCCACGCCAGCGCTTGGCCTCTCGCTAGGCATCGCCATCGCCGTCGCGGTGGCCGTGGCCATGTACTTCGGCGCGATCCGCATCAACTTGCGCACGTTCTTCCGCGTCACAGGCATCCTGCTCGTCATCGTCGCCGCAGGCATCCTGCGCTACGGCCTTACGGACCTCCAGGAGGCCGGCCTGCTGCCGGGCCTGCACACACTCGCCTTCGACGTCTCGCACATCATCGCCCCGGGCACCGCGCTCGCGACGTTTATCGAGGGCATCTTCAACCTCGTCCCCGCTCCCACCACGCTGTCCATGGTGGGCTGGGCCGTCTACCTCGTTATCGCTCTGTACCTGTTTCTCCGACCGACTAAGAAAGCCTAACTACTCATGAACCGCACTGTCTCTGTACTTGTCGCCGGCCTCGCGTTGGGATCGCTCACCGCCTGCGCGGACAAAGTCGACGAATCGCAATCCACCAACTTCACGGTCGCCGCCACGGACGACGCCTGCACCGTCTCCGGCGCCGAGGCCACCACCGGCACCTCGACCTTCGAAGTCACCAATAACGGTGAGAAGACCACGGAGTTCTACGTCTACACCTCCGGCGGCCGCGTCGTCGGCGAGGTCGAAAACATCGGCCCAGGCGCCACCCGCAAGCTCGTCGTCCAAATAACGGACCCGGGTGACTACACACTCACGTGTAAGCCGGGAATGGTCGGCGACGGCTTCTCCCAAACGCTGAAGGTGACCGGCGAGGCCGTGGAAGCCTCCACCGACGAGGTCCTCACCCAGGCCGTCGACGGGTACATCTCCTACGTCCGCTCGCAGACCACCGCGCTGCAGGGGCAGGTCGACGAGTTCGTCGCCGCCATCGAGTCCGACGATATCGACACCGCGAAGGAACTTTTCCCGCTCGCACGCACCCCATACGAGCGCATCGAACCCGTGGCGGAGTCCTTCCCGAACGACCTCGACCCGCGCATCGACCTGCGCGAGGCCGACATCCAGGAGGGCGACACCTGGTCCGGCTTCCACAAGATCGAAAAGGATCTTTGGGTAAACAAGAAGATCACGGACGAGACCAAGGCGGACGCCGCCCAGCTCAAACAGGACATCGCGGAGCTCGTCGACGGCGTGGCCGCGGACGACTACACGCTCGCGCCCGTCCAGATCGCGTCCGGCGCTCAGGGCCTGCTCGACGAGATCGCCACGTCCAAGATCACCGGCGAAGAAGACATCTTCTCCCATACCGACCTTTACGACTTCCAGGCAAACCTCGACGGCTCCCGCGCGGCCATCGCGTCGCTGGAGAAGGCGCTCAACGAGCGCGACCCACAGCTGCTCACCGACATCAACGAGCGTTTCGACGCCGTCCAGACGCTGCTCGACACGTACCGCGAGGGCGATGGCTTCGTCTCCTACGACAAGGTCTCTCAAGACGAACGCCGCAAGCTTTCCGATGCCCTCGATGTCCTCACCGAAAAAGTCTCCACCGTCCAGGAAGTCGTAGCGAGCTAGCCATGAGTCGTTCTTTTAGCCGTCGCGCGCTCTTCGGCGGGGCCGGTCTACTCGCCGCGGGGACGGTCACAGCATGCTCCGATAGTTCCGGCCGGGATGGAGTCACGGCCGCCGCAGCTATCGTAAAGTTCAACGGCCCGCACCAGGCCGGCATCGTCACGGCGCAGCAGGACCGTCTCCACTTCGCGGCGTTCAACGTCGTATCAAAAGACCGCACGGAACTCGAGGAGCTCCTGCGCACGTGGACCGCCATGGCGCGGCGCATGACGCGGGGCCAGACCGCTGTCGATGAGGATATCTCCGAGGTCGGCCAGCACTCTGTCCCGCAGGATACCGGCGAGGCCTACGACCTGGAGCCGGCGAACCTCACGCTCACCATCGGCTTTGGCCCCTCGCTCTTTGACGAGCGCTTTGGCTTTGCCTCCGCACGTCCGGCCGAGCTGGAGGATTTGCCAAAGTTTGCGGGAGACCAGCTCATCGGCAAGCTCTGCGGCGGCGATATTGCCATCCAGGCATGCTCGGACAACCCGCAGGTCGCCGTGCATGCCATCCGGAACCTCGCGCGCGCTGGCCGCGGCGTCGTGGAGTACAAGTGGTCGCAGCTTGGCTTCGGGCATGCGTCGACGACGACTCGCGAGCAACAAACGCCGCGCAACCTCTTCGGGTTTAAAGACGGCACGAACAATATCAAGGCCGAGGACACCGACCTGGCGGACGAACATATCTGGGTCTCCGGCACGAACTCGTGGCTCGACGGCGGCACGTTCCTCATCACGCGACGCATTCGTATGCTGCTGGAGAATTGGGACCGGCAGGTGCTCTCCGACCAGGAGGAGACGTTTGGTCGCGTCAAGAGCTCAGGCGCGCCGCTCGGCCGTGAGAACGAGTTCGACGAGCTGCCGCTCGACGAGTATGTCGGTACGTCGGGCCCGGTCATTCCGCTTACGGCGCATGCGCGGCTAGCGAGCCACCAGGAAAATGGCGGGGCGCGCATGCTACGGCGTGCGTATAACTTCACGGATGGCATCGACGACTTCGGGCATATGGACGCGGGGTTGTTCTTCATCGCGATCGTCAACTCCCCTGCCGAGCGGTTTATCCCCATTCAAAAGAAGCTCGCGAAGTCGGACAAGATGAATGAGTACGTGCGCTACGAGTCGTCTGCCATCTTCGCCTGCCCGCCGGGGCTTGCAGATGACAACGATTGGTGGGGCCGCGGGCTCTTCGAGGCCACGGCCTAGATGCGTCCGCGCCGCGTGCGTGCGGCGCGGACTCCGCCCTAATAGCGAATGACGCGGCGGCCTTCGATGCCGCCCTTGATAAGTCCCTCGAAGACCTCGTTGACGTCGTCGAGCTTGACCTCCTCGACCGTCGGCTTAATCATTCCACGGGCGTAGAAGTCGAGCGCCTCCTCGAGATCCTGGCGTGTACCCACGAGCGAGCCGCGGATGGTGAGGCCCTTGAAGACAATGTCGAAGATGGGCGCGGGGAACTCTCCCGGCGGCAGGCCGTTGAAGACGATGGTGCCGCCCTTGCGCGCCATGCCGATGGCCTGGCCGAACGCCTGCGGGTGAACGGCCGTGACGAGCACGCCGTGGGCGCCGCCCTTGGTGTACTCAGTAACGGCCTCGGCCGGGTCCGCTTCCTTGGCGTTGACGGTGTACTCGGCGCCGTGCTTCTTCGCCAGCGCTAGCTTCTCTTCTGAGATATCCACCGCGATGACGCGCATGCCCATGGCGACGGCGTATTGCACCGCGATGTGCCCCAGTCCACCGATGCCGGAGATGACCATGAACTGGCCCGGGCGTGTCTCTGAGACCTTGAGGCCCTTGTAGACCGTGACGCCAGCGCAAAGAATCGGCGCGACCTCGATCGGGTCCGAGCCTTCCGGGATGCGCGCGCAGTAGCGGGTGTCCACGAGCATGTACTCGCCGAACGAGCCGTCCACAGTGTAGCCACCATACTCCGCCTCGTCACACAGCGTTTCCCAGCCGGTGCGGCACTTCTCGCACACACCACACGCGGACCACAGCCAGACGTTGCCCACAATGTCGCCTACCTCGACGGTGTGCTCGCCCGGCCCCAGCTTGACCACTTCGCCCACGCCCTCGTGCCCCGGGATGAACGGTGGCTCCGGCTTCACAGGCCAGTCGCCTTCCGCGGCGTGGACGTCCGTGTGGCAGATGCCCGACGCAAGGTTACGCACAAGTGCTTGGTTGCGACCCGGTTCCGGAAGATCCGCCTCGCGGATATTCAGGGTAGGTCCGAATTCTTCGACGACAGCGGCAGTGAATGTATCACTCATTATGTACTCCTTTACTACGGGTCGATGACGTCACCCAGACTAGAAATCTCGCCCGCGTGCGCGAGCCGCCCTACCCCGCTGCAAATTCCGCAAAACTATGACCTAACACGAAACCTACGCGATGAGTGACATAGCACATCCAGACTGCAAAGATCGCATTTTTACCCCCGACCTGCATAAATGAATACCCATTTCATTAACCTCGGTCGTTTCCTCCATCCCGCACGAAGGCATGCCGAATGACCCCAGCCTTGGCTGGGGTTTCCTTTCGGCTGTTAGTCCACGGTGCAGAGTAGGCGCTTGCCATACGGCGTGACGTACCAGTAATTGCCCTCGGCATCACGGGTATACGAATCACCATCGGCCTTGCGCCCGTTATGGAACCGGCATAACGGCACAAGGTTCGCGACATTCGTGTCGCCGCCCTTGTTCCGCGGGATAAAGTGGTCACGCTCGCACAACAAAGCCGGCGTCA
>NZ_KQ959760.1:0-130008 GCF_001552965.1 Corynebacterium sp. DNF00584
GGACGACTCATTCACACTTCAACGCACGTAGCGGGCGTGACCATTAGGCGGCGCAGACATACTGCTGCCGTGGGGTGTCTCGCAGCGTGTCTATCGACGGAAGAACTCAGGGGAGAGCGGGGTCGCGGTGGTGTCGCCGTGCATGCGCTTGAGGACGTTCTCGGCGGAGATGAGGCACATCGGCACGCCCACGCCGGGGACGGTAGTCGCACCGGCGTAATAGAGATTCTCGAGCTTCGAGGACACGTTCTTTCCGCGGAAGAAGGCGGATTGGCGCAGCGTGTGGGCGGGGCCTATGGCGCCGCCGTGCCACGCGTTGTAGCGTTCCGTGAAGTCGGCGGGGCCGAGCGTGTGGCGGGAGACGACGCGGTCCGCGAGGTCAGGGATTTGCGCCCAGCTCGCTATCTGTTCGATGGCGGCGTCCGCAATGGCGTCGACGCGGGTGCTGGCCTGGGGGAGGTAGGCATCGCCGTGGCCGAGGGTGGCATCGGCAGGCACGGGCACGAGAACGAAGAGGTTCTCGTGTCCGGCGGGAGCGACGGTGTCGTCCGAGGCGGAGGGCTTGGAGACGTAAATGGAGTGGGATGCGTCGAGGGGACGCGTGGGTTCCGGACCGTGGTAGACCGCGCGGAAGTCGGGGTCCCAGTCCTCGCTGAACAGCAGCGTGTGATGTGCGAGTTCAGGTAAAGAACCGCGCACGCCGAGGAGGATGAGCACGGTGCCGAGTCCGGGGTCGCGGCGCGCAAAGTACGAGGAAGTGTAGGTACGCAATGCGGGTGGCAGGAGCGCGGTCTCGGTGTGGTGGAGGTCCGCGGCGGAGACGACGGCATCGGCGGCAATGTGGCGGCCGGCGAGCATTACGCCGGTGGCGCGGCGGCCCGAGTGCGTAATCTCGGTGACGGGCTCGCCAAGGAGAAACTTGGCGCCCGAGGCGGCGTCCGCGATGGCTTGCACGAGGCCGTTGAAGCCACCCACCGGGTACTTGGGTCCTTGGACCAAGTCGGTGTGGCTCATGAGCGCGTAGAGCGCCGGCGCGGCGGCAGGCTCGGAGGAGAGGAAGACAGCGGGGTAGGTGAGAATTTGGAGTAAGCGCGGGTCGCGGAAAGAACCCGCGGCGTGGCGCGCGAGGGACTGGGAGAGCAGGCGCGCGAGGACTCCAAGTCGCGAAAGGACGTCGGGGACGAGCAGCGTGCGCGGGTCAGAAAACGTCGTGTAGAGGAAGTGAGCCAGCGCAATATCGTAGATTTCAGAAGCCTGGGCGAGGTAGGCACGAATGCGGTCGCCGGCACCGGGCTCGATGGACTCGAAGAGGCCTGCGACATGGTCTATGCCGGGGTGGACGTCGAGGGCTTCGGAGGAAGAGAGGACGCGGTAGGCGGGATGGATGTCGCGCAGCTGCGGGCGGGGCGCGCCACAGAGGTCGAAGAAGTGGTCATAGGCCTCGGGCATGAGGTACCACGACGGGCCGGTGTCCCAGCGGAAGCCGTCTGTCTCAAAGGAACCGGCGCGGCCGCCCACGGTCTCGTTCTGGTCGATGACGGTGACGCGCTTGCCGTCGCGTACGAGAAGGGCAGCGGTGGCAAGGCCGGCTACACCGGCGCCAATAACGATGACGTGGTCAGCGTGGTCAGACACGAAGGCTCCTTAAAGAACGAACGAGGAGGGCTGCCTTGCGCGGGGCGGAGACGCGCACCCGGGTCGTGGCGATGGCGTCTGCGGGCGTGTCGGCGAGCTTGTCGGTGAGCTGGGAAAAGAAGTCGGTCGCGGCAGTAACGCCCAGGCGTGCGGAGGCGGGAAGCTCCGGGATGACGGCGCGGGCGGCAGTAAGGTCCGCACGGATATCGGCGATGATGTCGTCTTTCGCAGCGTCGTTGAGGGGGCGGTCCGCAAGCATGGGGAAATAGGTGCGGCCGAGGGTGGTCGTGTCTGCGGCGAGATCGCGCAGGAAGTTGACCTTCTGGAAAGCGGCACCGAGACGGCGGGCGCCGTCCTCGAGGGCCGGGCGGCGGCTGGGGGCGGCGGGGTGGTCGGCGAGGAAGCAGTCGAGG
Source organism: Corynebacterium sp. DNF00584 (assembly GCF_001552965.1). Classification (NCBI taxonomy): domain Bacteria; kingdom Bacillati; phylum Actinomycetota; class Actinomycetes; order Mycobacteriales; family Corynebacteriaceae; genus Corynebacterium; species Corynebacterium sp. DNF00584. Next base: position 2,049 of record NZ_KQ959760.1, read on the forward strand.
CAGAGAAGACCGATGACCTCGGCGGAGCCATAGATGTAGGAGTCGAAGTCCGCGGGGGTGTAGCTGGTCTGCGTGAGATCGCGGCGCATGGAGGCGAAGAAGGCTCGGATATGCGCGGGGTCGAAGTCGCAGTGGCGGGCGGTGGCGGCGTAGGCGTGGAGCACGGGATCCGTGTGGAAGCGCTGGCTGGGGGCGGCGAGGACGGCGGCCTCGTAGGCGTCGAGGGCGGCTGCGAGCTCGGTGGGAGAAAGGCCGGCTTGGGAGCCGGCGGCATCGACAAGCTCATCGGCAATGCGGACCACGGCGTAGAGATTGCGGATATCGGTGCGCACGCGGCCACGCAGGAGGTGCGCGGCGAGGGAGAAACTCGTGGAGTAGGAGGTGATGACCTGCGCGGAGGCGCGTGCGGCGGCCGCGTCATAGGCGGCGAGCGGTGAGCGAGGCACGGGCCGTAGTTCTCCTTAAAAGCACACGAATTTAGGGTGGATCTTATTGTAGCGGCGAGGCCTGCGGTGGGAATCAGTAGAGTAGTACGAGCACTAGAACCTAAAACTAGAGGAGTATCCCGCATGACCGAAGCAGCAGCCCGCGCTGTGGAGCTTTTCAAGCAGTACGGCGACGGTGAGACTGCCGTGACGGCGCTTGACCACGTCAACGTCGAGTTTGCGCGCAACCAGTTCACCGCGATCATGGGGCCGTCTGGCTCCGGCAAGTCGACGCTCATGCACACCATGGCGGGCTTGGACGCAGCGACGAGCGGCTCGGCGTTTATTGGTGAGACGGATATGTCCCACTTGAACGACAAGCAGATTACGGCGCTGCGCCGCGACCGTCTGGGCTTTATCTTTCAGTCTTTCAACCTCGTGCCCACGCTCACGGCGGCGGAGAACATCACGCTGCCCACGGATATCGCGGGCAAGGACATCGACAAGGCCTGGTTTGATGAGGTGACCACGCGCCTGGGTTTGGCGGAGCGCCTCACGCACCGCCCGGCGGAGCTCTCCGGTGGACAGCAGCAGCGCGTCGCGTGTGCGCGTGCTCTCGTCTCGCGTCCGGAGATCATCTTTGGCGATGAGCCGACGGGCAACCTGGACTCGAACTCCTCGGCGGAGGTGCTCTCCATCCTGCGCCACGCGGTGGACGAGGATAACCAGACCGTCGTCATCGTTACGCACGACGCGAAGGCGGCGAGTTACGCGGATCGCGTCATCTTCTTGGCGGACGGTCGGTTGGTCAACGAAATCCAGAATCCGACCATGGAAGCCATCCACGCCGTGATGGCGGAAATCGAGGGTTAGATTCTCTATGGCTAGAAAAAACACCATGCGCACGGTCTCGTTGCGCAACATCCTGGCGCATAAGCTGCGCCTGGCTCTCACCCTGCTCGCGGTCGTGCTCGGCACGGCGTTTATCGCGGGTTCGTTCATGTTCACCAATACGCTCTCGGATACGTTCGATGAGGCGGTGTCGTCGACGTACGACGACGTGGACGCGGCGGTCAACGGCGAGGGCTTCGACGGGAAGACGATCGAGACGCTGGAGAAGGATTCGCACATAGAGCGCGTCAATCTCAAGTCGAATCAGACGGTCGTCGTAGCGAACTCGGATGCCGTCGCCTTCCAGACGGGCGGTGGGACGTCCTCGCTCGTGCCGTATTACCCGGCCGAAAAGGTCGTGGGCCAGGCATACGAGGTGACCGAGGGCGCCGAGCCGCAGGGCAAGGGCGAGGTCGTTGTCACTAGCGATGCCGCAGACAAGTATGGCATTGCGGTCGGCGACGAGCTGCTCGTCGTGCACCCGGACCACCGCGACGAAGTGAAGGTCGCGGGTCTCGTCACGCCGGAAGGCAAGGGAGGCGCCACGGGTTCGTCGCTCACGCTCATGATGGCCGCGGACGCGTTCACGGAGGTCTACGGCAACGCGTCGACGCTCGCCGTGGCCGCAGCCGAGGGCACGACGGCGGACCAGCTCGTCGAGCACATTAACGCCGAATATGGCGAGGGCGGCCCACAGGACCTGGGCATGAGTGCCGAGTCAGGTGCAAAGCTCGCGGAGGAAGCCACGGAGACGATGGCTTCTGCCCTGAAGTTCATCAACTACTTTCTCATCGCGTTCGGTCTCATCGCGTTGCTCGTGGGTACGTTTATCATCGCGAATACGTTTTCGATGATCGTCGCACAGCGCACGAAGGAGTTCGCGCTGCTGCGCGCGCTGGGCGCCTCGCGCGGTCAGGTCACGCGCTCTGTCATCTTTGAATCCGTCATCGTGGGCCTTATCGGCTCCGCGGTGGGCGTCGTCGCAGGCATGGGGCTCGTGGCGATTATCAAGGCCGTGATGAATGCACAGGGCATGGAGATGGGCTCCTCGCTGGGACTGTCCGCGAGCGCGATTATCGTGCCTATCATCCTGGGCACCATCGTCACGGTCGTCTCCGCGTGGGCGCCGGCGCAGCGTGCGGGCGCGGTGCAGCCGGTGGAGGCCATGCGTTCCTCCGAGGCGTCCACGAGCCAGCCGCTTACCGTGCGCACCTGGATCGGGGTGCCGCTCATCCTCATCGGCGTCGCGCTGGCCGCGTGGGGCATGGCATCGGATGCTGGAACGGGCGTGCGTGCGAGCCTCATCGGCGGCGCCGCGCTCGCGATCATCGTGGGCTTCTTCCTTGCTTCGCCGGCGATCTCGCTGTTTATCGTCCCGCCGCTGGGCCGCGTTGTGGGCGCGCCGTGTGGCGCTGTGGGCCGTCTTGCGGCGACGAACTCGAAGCGTAACCCGCGTCGCACGGCGGCCACGGCGTTCGCGCTCATGCTCGGCGTCGCGCTCGTCACGGCGATTGGCATGCTCGGCGCGACGATGAAGTCCTCGGTCTCGGACACAGTTGAAAATAACATTACGGCGGACTACCTGCTCTCCGGGCCGCAGTCTGGAAACTTCCCCACGCCGACGGAGACAGGCCAGCGTGCTGCCGATACCCCCGGTGTCGAGGAGGTCATTTCGCTCTCCGTCGCACCGGTCACCGTTGATGGCCAGGCCTCGCTTAACTACGGCCCGCAGTACACGCAGTCGATGATGCTCGACGGCAAGCCCGCGGACATGATCAAATTTGAGATGGCCGAGGGCACGGCGGACTTCGAGGGCGATGGCTTCATCGCGTCCACGGACTTCGCGCAGAAGAACGGTTGGAAGGTCGGCGAGTCGTACCCGCTCGCGGAGGCAGACCCGGCGGCTGCAGTGGCGGGCAAGCCGGCCAAGGAAATCGGACAGGTCGAGCTCAAGGGCACCTTCGATAAGAGCCAGATCGTGCAGAATATGGTCGTCGTCTCCGAGGCGGTGCCGGCAGAGGCTCGCACCGTCAACGTCGTGGGCGTGCGCGGCGAGGATCAGTCGCCGGAGGCCCTGGAGACGTTACGCAGCGACCTTGAGGAGTCTGTCAAGGACCTGGTCGTCGTGCAGGTCATGTCCGGTGAGGATTACGCGGGCCAGGCGGCGACGATGATCGACCAGATGCTCTCCATCCTGTACGGACTGTTGGCGCTTGCGGTCATCATCGCCATCCTGGGCATCGTCAACACGCTCACGCTGGGAGTTATCGAGCGCCGCCAAGAGATTGGCATGCTGCGCGCTGTGGGATCGCAGCGCGGCCAGATTCGCACGATGATCATCCTCGAGGCTGTCCAGATCGCGTTCTACGGTGCGCTGAGCGGTGTGGTCATCGGCCTGGGCCTCGGCTGGGCCTTCCTCAAGGTGCTCGCCAGCCAGGGGCTTGACGCGATGACCATTCCGTGGGGCATGATTGCGCTCATGCTCGTGGGCTCCGGCCTTGTGGGCGTTCTCGCCGCGCTGTGGCCGGCGGCCCGTGCGGCGAAGACGCCGCCGCTCGACGCCATCGCAGAATAGAGCAGCATAGAAGGCCCGCAGAAGCAGCGCCGCAGGAAACGTTCCGGGTAGCAACCGCGCCGAGGGTCTTTTCAACCTCATACAGCGGTGTAAAATGAAGCGCCCTGTCCCCAGTCGAGGGGTAGGGCGCTTTCTCTATTCCCTGAAACGAAGGTTTTCTTATGTCAACGTATTCTCCGGTGCGCCGTCGCGCCTGGGCCGCCGTCATCATCCTTGCCCTCGCCGTGGCAGGACTCGTGGCGTTTATCGTCATGGACCGCGCAGGGCGCGCCCAGGTGACGGGCGAGACGCTCAAGTCCTCCTTTGAAGAGGTCGCGGAGTTCGCGGTCGAGGATTACAGCTACAGCTCGATTGGCACGTACGACGGAGAGAAGATGCACGTCCTCGGCGTCGATGTGCCGTGGACGGAAAAGTCTTTCATCGTGACGTACCGCGGCGAGGTGAAGGCGGGCATCAAGGACATGGAGGCAGTGGAATTCGACCTCGATGAGGACAAGCAGACCGTGACGGTCACGGCGCCGAAGGTGGAGGTACTCTCTTCGACTATTGATCAGAGCAGCGTCGAGCAGTACGACCAGTCCATCAATCCGTTCAACCAGGTGCAGGTGCGCGACGTCTCCGAGTTCATGAAGGGCCGCGAAGACGACGGACAGAAAGAGGCCGTTAAGGCTGGCCTGCTCGACCGTGCGGAGAAGCGTGCCGAGGATCTGCTCGTCTCGCAGGTCAAGGCCACGCTGGGCGCGGCCGGCGCGGGTGACTACGAAGTCACCGTCGACTGGAAGTAATTACCAGCCTTGCACAATGCGCGTGGCCCAGATGGTGCCGCGCCAGGCGGTCACGAGTCCCACGGCGAGCGTGAAGAACGCGTAGGTGAGGAGCTTCCGGTACTGCTTGGATGCGAGCATGTCGCCGAGCTCACGTGCGAGCGTCGACCAGGTTGAGAGGCCTCCGGCGAAGCCGACGGCGAGGAAGGCATAGGCGGGGGAGGAGGCGGCATCGGCAAGCCAGGCGTGCTCGCGGAAGAAGCCGACGGTGAGCCCCAAGGCGAGGGCACCGAGCATATTGGCCACGAAGGTGCACACGGGGGAGGGGAGCACGCGGGTAAGGCCGTAGCGGCCCGCGCCGCCGAGGAAGCCGCCGGCGGCGACGGCGAGGATGCTGACAATCATGCGCGCGCCCTGCTTCCCAGCAGATAGGCGCCCACGCAGCCCACGAGCGTGGCCGTGACATACGCGGCGGCACGTGCCGGGCTCATCTCGCCGGTGAGGAACGCGAACGTCGCAAATGACGTGAATCCGCCCAGCACGCCCGTGCCCCAAAACGGTGCAGGCTTGAAGTAGCCCATGAGCGCCGAGCCCACGATGTTGATGGCGAGGAGGATGGCGGCGCCGGGGAGGAGGGCGGACAAGAGAAAACGGGCCACGGCGCCGAGGGCGGCGCCGGACCCGACGAGTGCTGCTTCACGCATGCAGCGGAGTCTACTACTTCCAGTCCATGTGCTGGGAGCGAACGAACTCCTGGACCTCCTCGACCGGTTCGGAGAGCTTCGGGTCGAACTTGAGGTAGGCGCGCGTCTCGCGAGCAACGAGACCCGAGAGGATGAGCAAGCCCACGAGGTTCGGCAGCGCCATGAGGCCGTTGGCCAAGTCGGAGAAGGACCAGACGACGTCAATCTCCGTGACGGCGCCGAAGAAGACGACGACGGTAAAGAACATGCGGTAGGGGATAGTCACGACACGGCCAAAGAGCGACTCGAGGGAGCGCTCGCCGTAGTAGGACCAACCCAGGATGGTGGAGAACGCGAAGAAGATGATCGAGATGGAGACGATCGTGCCACCCCACGTGCCCGGCAGTGCCGCGGCGAAGGCGTCAGCCGTCATGGTGCCCGCATGCTCGCGGCCCTGGTCCCACACGCCGGAGACGACGATGACGAGGCCGGTGATGGTGACGACGATGATGGTGTCGATGAAGGTCTGCGTCATGGAGACCAGGCCTTGGCGCGCCGGGTGCGGCGTCTTTGCGGCCGCCGCGGCGATGGCGGCAGAACCCATACCGGACTCGTTGGAGAAGATACCGCGGGCGACACCGAACTGGATGACCTGGATGATGGCAGCGCCGGTAAAGCCGCCCACGGCGGAGGTTCCGGTGAAGGCGTCAGTGAAGATGAGACCCAACGCGGCCGGGATCTGAGCTGCGTCAATGATGAGCACGGTGATGCCGCCCAGGATGTAGAGCAGGATCATTAGTGGAACGAAGGCGGAGGTGATCTTGCCGATGGCCTGGATGCCGCCGAGTAACACCGCGCCCAGAGCGACGAACATGAACACGCCCGTCGCGGTGGGGGAGATGCCGAAGGCGGACTCCATGTTGGTGGCCACGGCGTTGGCCTGGGTGAGGTTGCCAATGCCGAAGGAGGCGAAGACCGCGAAGATGGCGAAGAGGAAAGCCAGCACCTTGCCCAGGGTGCCGGGGATACCACGCTTCAAGTACCACTGCGGGCCACCGGCCTGCTCGCCTTTGGCGTCCGTGGTACGGAAACGCACGCCGAGGTACGCCTCCGTGTACTTGGAAGCCATGCCGACTAAGCCCGTGACCCAGATCCAGAACAGGGCGCCAGGGCCACCGATGGAGATGGCCGTGGCCACACCCACGATGTTGCCCACACCCACGGTCGCGGCGAGCGCCGTGGTGAGAGCCTGGTAGTTAGAAATGTCGCCTTCGGTCGAGTCTGAGTCGGAACTTCCGTCGATGAAGGCATGGCGCATCGCGCGGCCCAGGGTGCGGAACTGAATGCCGCCCAGTCGAATGGTGAGCCACAGGCCCGTACCCAGCAATAGTGGGATAAGGACGAAGGGGCCCCAGACGACGCCGCCGATGGTGTCGAAGAGAGTGTGCAGCGAATCCATGGCAAAGAAACTACCGGTGGACAGGTAGTCGCGTTGTCGTTTGGCGGCCTGACCCTTAAACGGGGGTAGATTTTACCTGCAATGTCCAGCGCGACGGGGGAAGATGGAGGAGACAACTTATTTCGTCTTTCCCATTACAAGGAGTCCTCACTCATGGCCCACGAGCGTGCCGGGCAGCCGGCTCAGCCTTCTGATCTTATTGACATCGCGTCTGTCGTCACCGCCTACTACTCGCTGCACCCCGATGTGACGGTCGCCGGCCAGGAAGTCGTGTTTGGCACCTCTGGCCACCGCGGCTCCTCGCTCGACCATGCCTTCAACGAGGACCACATCCTGGCGATCACCCAGGCCATCGTCGACTACCGCACGCAGGAGCGCGTTACTGGACCGCTGTTTATCGGCCGTGACACGCACGCGCTCTCCGAGCCGGCCATGGTCTCCGCGCTTGAGGTGCTGCTTGCCAACGGCGTCGAGGTCATGGTGGATTCCGCCGGCCGCTACACGCCTACCCCGGCCGTGAGCCACGCCATCCTTACCCATCCGGGCTCCGATGGTATTGTCATCACCCCGTCCCACAACCCGCCGCGCGATGGCGGATTCAAGTACAACCCGACCAACGGTGGCCCTGCCGGCGCCGAGGCTACCGATTGGATTGCGGGCCGCGCGAACGACTACCTGCGCGCCGAGCTCGAGGGCGTGCAGCGCACCTCGGTGTCCGGGGTCCTCGATGAGCGCGCTCACGCACATGACTTCCGTGCCGAGTACGTCGCCGATCTCAAGAATGTGGTCGACATGGAGGCCATTAAGAAGGCCGGCGTGCACATCGGCGCGGACCCCATGGGCGGTGCCTCCGTAGATTACTGGCAGGCCATCGCGGATGAGTACGGGATTAACCTCGAGGTCGTCAACCCCGAGGTGGACGGCACCTTCCGCTTCATGACGCTCGACACGGACGGCAAGATCCGCATGGACTGCTCCTCGCCCAACGCCATGGCCTCGCTCGTGGCGAACCGCGACAAGTACGACATTGCGACGGGTAATGACGCAGACTCGGACCGCCACGGCATCGTCACCCCGGACGCGGGACTGATGAACCCCAACCACTACCTCGCTGTCGCCATCGACTACCTGCTCCAGCACCGCCCGGGCTGGGACGAAAACGTCGGAATCGGCAAGACGCTCGTCTCCTCCTCCATGATCGACCGCGTGGTCGAATCCCACGGCCGCCGCCTCGTTGAGGTCCCCGTGGGCTTCAAGTGGTTCGTGGACGGCCTTATCTCTGGCGAGATTGGCTTTGGTGGCGAGGAGTCCGCTGGCGCGTCCTTCCTTCGCTTCGATGGTTCCGTGTGGTCCACGGATAAGGACGGCCTCATCCTCGACCTGCTGGCCGCTGAAATCATCGCTGTGACCGGAAAGACGCCCTCCCAGCGCTACGCTGAATTGGCCGCCGAGTTTGGTGCGCCCGCCTACGCGCGTACCGATGCCCCCGCGAACCGCGAGCAGAAGGCCGTGCTCAAGTCCCTGAGCCCCGAGCAGGTCACGGCGAGCGAACTCGCCGGCGAGCCGATTACCGCCAAGCTCACGGAGGCCCCTGGCAACGGTGCCGCCATCGGTGGGCTCAAGGTTGTGACGGAGAACGCATGGTTTGCTGCGCGCCCGTCTGGTACTGAAGATAAGTACAAGATCTACGCGGAGTCCTTCCTTGGGGACAATCACCTCGCGCGGGTTCAAGAGGAGGCACAAGCTGTGGTTTCCCAAGTTTTAGGAGTTTAGGCGTAAAGTGAGCAGGGTGAAATCTAAGTTAAATAAGACGCTGGTGTTAGACATCATCAGCTTCGTGGCCCGCTTTTATATGGCGTTCGTGTGGATCACGGCTGGACTCCATAAGATCAACGCGTACATGGACACGAGCCAGTCGATCACCGCCTACAAGATTTTCACCCCGGAGTTTTCGGGATATCTTGCGACCATCATCGGCCCTCTGGAGATTGCCGGCGGCGTTCTGTTGCTGCTGGGCATCTTCCTCAAGCAGTCGTCGAAGGTCGCAACCGTCGTGCTCATCCTCTTCATCATTGGCATGGGGCAGGCGTGGGCGCGCGGTCTCAATATCGAGTGCGGATGCTTCGGCGTGCAGCCCAGCTCCACTCCCACGGCGGCGCACTTCGCGACCTCCATTGCCCGTGACTTCATCTTTATATTCCTCACGGTGTGGACGATCTACCGCCCGTTTAAGAAGTGGGCTATCCACGCATAATCTCTCATCTGGCCACGTGCTGTGCGTTACACAACCTGCACAAACGTGGCCATTCATAGTACCCTGACAGGCGTTTGCAACGACCTCGTCGTCATCAGACCCAACTAAAAAGGAAAATTCGTGAGTACCAAAGTCACTGACCCGAACGCCAAGGGCTCCTCGGGCTTTATCTGGGCCATCGTTGCCCTGCTCGTTATCGTTGCCGCCGTCATCGGCTACATCGTGTGGAACGGCCAGGGCGCCAAGACGGCCGGCCTGGCCGAGCGCGAGCAGCAGGGCGTGAACATGACCGTCGAGTACGCCGACGGCGCCATCACCCTGTCCTCGGAGAAGGCCACAAAGGACACCCCGACGGTCGAGCTCTACGAGGACTTCGCGTGCCCGCACTGCGCTGATCTGGCTGTCGCCACTGATGGCGACATGAAGACCGCCATCGAGGATGGCTCCCTCAACGTGGCTATCCGTCCGCTCAACTTCCTCGACGTCTCAGGCTCCCTCGACGAGGCCACCCTCGCCGGTGCTACCGGCCACTCCACCAAGGGCGTCGCCGCGACCATCGAGCTCGCCAAGTCCGGCAACGCTGCCGCCTACTGGAACCTGCGTAACACGCTCATGGTCGACCAGCAGGTCGTGTACAACAAGTGGGAGATGAAGGACTTCGCCGACGCCGCCAAGCAGTTCGGCGCGGATGATGCCACTGTTGACGCCATCAAGGACGCCGACCTCAAGGCTGACGGTGGCGACATCGCCGCGGCCAACGCCATGAAGCTGAAGGAGGAGACCGGTCAGGTCTCGTCCCCGCGCATCATCCACGACGGCAAGGACCTCATTGGCGACAACGAGGACATCACCACCTGGGTCGAAAAGGCCAAGGATCTCAAGGCTTAAGACCGCGCAGGCGGTGCCCGCGTGCAGGCGATTTGGAAGCCTGCGGGCACCGCGTGTACATTAATGCGAGTTGCAACTAGTGGAGATTTCTCCGGTAGTTCGCACCTCGTATGAGGGGCTATGGCGCAGCTGGTAGCGCACCACACTGGCAGTGTGGGGGTCACGGGTTCGAATCCCGTTAGCTCCACTTATATAATTTCATACCACCCAAGGGGCTATGGCGCAGCTGGTAGCGCACCACACTGGCAGTGTGGGGGTCACGGGTTCGAATCCCGTTAGCTCCACGTCACATGAAAGCCGCCACGCACTCGCGTGGCGGCTTTTGTACTCTTAAAGGTATGAGCAACCGCGACGACGTCTTTATCAAGCGCGCCCAGGTGCCCGCCCAGGCTGGCTATGAGGCCGCGGGATTGGCCTGGCTTGCCGATGCCGTCCCGGGCTCCGTCGTGCCCGTCCTCAGCGTCGGCGGGACGGAGCTCACTATCGAAAGGCTCGCCGTGGCGCGGGCCACTCCGCGCGCGGTGCACGAGTTCGGTGCGGCACTCCGGCGCCTCCACCAAGCCGGTGCGCCCGCCTTCGGCGCCCCTCCCGCGGGCTGGGCCGGACGTACGTACATTGGCAGCATCGAGCAGCCTTGTGAGCCGACGGATAACTGGGGTGAGTTTTACGCGGAGCAACGCGTGCGCCCCTTCGCCCGCGCCGCCGCACGGGTGGGAAACCTCGCCGCGCCGGCCCTCGCCCTCGTGGAGCGCGCCTGCGACGCCATCGCTGCCCGTGACTGGGACGTCGCCCCCGCGCGCCTCCACGGCGACTTGTGGTCCGGCAACCTCATCTTCACCCCGGCTCCGGGCGGGGGAGTGCGCGGCGTCATGATTGACCCCGCCGCGCACGGTGGCCACCCCTACACCGACTTGGGCATGCTCGCGCTGTTCGATGCCCCCTTGCTCGACGAGATCTTTGGCGGCTATGGCGCACCGGAGGATATCTGGGAGCAGCTCCCGCTCCACCAGCTCCACCCGCTCGCAGTGCACGCGCAGACACATGGACCCGCCTACGCCCAGCCACTGACGCGCGCGGCGCATGCGACGCTCGAGCTTTTGCGCTAGCGCCGCCCGCGGCGGAGCGTCCGACTAGTTAGTGACCGGACCGCCCGGCATGCGGCGCTTGTGCGCGCCGCGGCGCCACAGCTCCTCGATGCGCTCCTGCGCAGCGGGGGAGACCTCCTTGCCTTCCAGGAAATCATCGATATCGGTATAGGTCACGCCGAGCGCCTGCTCGTCCGGCAGCTGCGGCTTGTCCTCCTCGAGGTCGGCTGTGGGGATCTTCTCCCACGTGGAGTCCGGCGCGCCGAGGGCCTGGAGGAGCGCTGCACCCTGGCGCTTGTTGAGTCCCTCGAGCGGTAGCAGATCCGCTGCGCCGTCGCCCCACTTGGTGAAGAATCCGGTGACATTTTCTGCGGCGTGATCCGTTCCGAGCACGAGCGCGCCCACCTCGCCGGCGAGCGCGTACTGCGCCGTCATACGGAGACGAGCCTTCACGTTGCCACGGTTGAAGTCGCCAAGGCCGACCTTGCCTAGCTGTTGCGCGACTGCGTCATCAAGCGCCGCCGTTGCGTCCTTGATATTGACCGTGAGGGAGTGATCCGGCTCAATAAATCGCAACGCCACCTGCGCGTCCTCCTCGTCTGCCTGTACGCCGTGGGGCAGGCGCACGGCGTAGAACTCCGCGCCGTCGACGCGGTCGCACGCCAGCTGGGCGAGCTTGCCGGCGAGAGTGGAATCCTGGCCGCCGGAAATGCCAAGGACAAAGCCCTTCGCGCCGGTCGTGCGCAGGTAGTCCACGAGGTAGGTGACGCGGGTCTCAATCTCTCGGTCTGGATCGATAAAGGGCTTAACACCCAGCGCTTTTATGATGGTGGACTGGAGATTTCCGGTGGTAGTAGACATGCAGCCCATCGTAGTGGGCTGGAACAATAGCTGCTCGTGAATGAACGCACTTACATTCGCCTTGTCGCGGGCATAGCCGCGCTCGGCGGAGTACTCTTCGGCTATGACACAGGCGTCATGTCTGGGGCCCTCCTTTTTATTGCGCCGGAGTTTGGCATGACTGCCCACGGGGAGGGGCTGGTGACCTCCACGCTGCTTATCGGCGCGGCCCTGGGCGCGCTCGTGGCCGGCCGCGTCGCAGACCTCCTCGGCCGTCGCATCACCCTCATCCTCGGCGGCATAGTCTTCGTCCTGGGCTCGGTGTGGTGTGCCCTGTCGGAATCCATAACGGGGCTTGCCTGCGCCCGCGCCTTCCTCGGCGTCGCCGTCGGCACCGTGTCCATCGTGTCGCCCATGTATATCGCGGAGATGGTCCCCGCTCGCGTGCGCGGACGCATGGTCTCGCTCAATACTCTCATGATCGTGGTGGGACAGCTTGCCGCCTATCTCGTGAACTCCGCCCTGGCTAGCGGCGGCAACTGGCGTCTCATGCTGGGGCTTGCTGCCGTTCCTGGCACCCTGCTCGCCGTGGGCATGGCCTTCCTGCCGGAGACTCCCACGTGGCTCACGCAGCACGGCCACAGCCGCACCGCCGCACGCGTGGCGTGCCGAACCAATATGCCTGTTCCTGACATGGATACGGATGACGCCGCCCCGTCTGTCGGCACGCAGCTACGCGAGCTCCTCAGCAGTCGCTGGATGCGCGTCTCGGTAGGTCTGGCCATGCTCATGGGGCTGACTCAACAGATCACCGGGGTTAACGCCATCGTGTACTTCGCCCCGACGATGATGAACCACGTGGGCATCTCGACACAGAACTCTGTCTACACCTCCATGCTCATCGGTGCCGTCTCCGTCGTTGCGTGCTGGGCCGGACTCCACGTCGTCGACCGGATTGGCCGCCGGCGCCTTCTTCTCATTGGCCTCGCGGGTAACGCCGTGTCCCTCTTTATCCTCGCCGTGGTCTATTCCTTTGCGGAGGACTCCACGACCATGGCCGGGGTCTCGCTCATCTTCATGGCGGTCTTCATCGCCTCGCAGCAGGCCGCCGTCTCACCCACGACCTGGCTGCTTATCTCTGAGCTCGTGCCGCTGCGCGTGCGCGGGCTGGGCATGGGTATCGCGGGGCTGACCCTCTGGGCCGCGAACTGGGTCGTGGCACAGTTCTTTCTGCCGCTGGTCGAGTGGCTCACCGGTCCCATAGCCTTCGCAATCCTCGGTGTGCTGGGCATCGTGGCCATGGGTTATACGCGTGCGCTCGTACCGGAAACGATGGGCCGCAGTCTTGAAGAGGTGGGCCGCACCCTGCGGCGTCGCTACTCCGAAGACTAAGCGTTTTGGTGTATGGGTAGGGCGTGGGGTAACATTTCACCTCGTGTCATGACGCGTATGTGTCATGCTATATTATTCACCCGCTGTTTATTTATAGCGCATAACGAAAGGAGCGCCCGATGAAGGTCCGCAAGTCGCTTCGGTCGCTGAAGAACAAGCCGGGCGCTCAGGTTGTGCGCCGTCACGGCAAGGTCTTCGTGATCAACAAGAAGGATCCGCGCTTCAAGGCTCGCCAGGGCTAAGAACTGCACATCTTTCACTGCGCCCCGCGCCACGGTTTTGTGGCCGCGGGGCGCAGTGCGTTTTGTCTTAGCCTTGGGGTGGCTGGGGAAATGGACGAAAGTCGAATCGACGGAGTGTGAGGGTCACGCTAGGGTCGGCTGGGTTGTGGCTCCGGGGCGTAGTCATCCCCGTGGGAGTGCGGGCTGTCGTGCGGGCCGTTCTGGCCGCGAGGGGCCTGGCAGTGTGCGCCTAACGCGAAGGCAGGGGAGAAGGGGCGATGGCACGAGTTCGGCGGCGTTGAGCGACGCCACAGGCTATCGGGGAACGTCCGGCAGGGGGATGGCGGTTGCACAAAAAATGTGACGTTGCTCACGCGCCCTGTGAATTTCCCAGGGGCGGGTTGTGGATAAGTCTGGGGAATTCCATGTGTGTAACTTCGTGGGTGTGAAGCGGCTACCAACATGTAGGGCTGGGGGCAGTGCCCAGCTGGGAATTCCATCCCTGTAACTACTATATCTAGTATCGGTTGCGGCATATGGCCACAAAGTATAGTGTCATTCATGTTGAAGCGGTCGAGCTAAGGCGCTCGCTTGTGGCGGTCAGCAGTCCTCCGGGGAAGGAGGGAATGGGCCCGCTGCGACGCAATCGCACACGCCTTCAACGACCGAGAAACTCAGCTTTATCTTAAGGGAATCGCCGCTATGTCTATCACCGTTTACACCAAGCCCGCTTGCGTCCAGTGCAACGCTACGAAGAAGGCTCTCGACCGCGCAGGTCTTGAGTACAACATCATCGATGTCTCCATGGATGACGAGGCTCGTGACTACATCATGGCTCTCGGCTACGTCGCCGCACCGGTCGTCGAGGTCGACGGTGAGCACTGGTCTGGCTTCCGTCCGGACCGCATCAAGTCCCTGGCGAAGGCTGCTGCCTAGTTCTGGCTAGCTCCGGCAGCGTGGTCTCCACGTGAGCCGCGCGGCACCGTTTCATACCGCACAAACAAAGAAGGTCGCACCATGTTGGTCGTGTACTACTCCTCCGCCACGGAAAATACGCGCCGCTTCGTAGACAAACTTGGTCTGCCCAGCGCCCGCATTCCCCTCCGCAAGTCGGAAGAGCCGCTCATCGTTGATGAGCCGTATGTGCTGGTGTGTCCCACCTATGGTGGCGGCGCGAGCATCTCGCACCAGAACTCGCGTCCTGTGCCGCCACAGGTCATTCGTTTCCTTAATGACGAACACAACCGTTCGCTTATCCGCGCGGTGATTGCCGGCGGAAACTCGAACTTCGGTGCAGACTTTGGCAAGGCGGGCGATGTTATCGCTGCCAAGTGCAAGGTTCCCTATGTCTATCGCTTCGAGCTCCTGGGTACGGACGAGGATGTTCGTCTGTGCCGCGAGGGTCTCCTGGGAGCGGCCCAGGATCTGGGCCTCGAGGCGGCGTAAAACTTCATATTTCCATCCCTCGGCCAGGCGCCGTCTGCGCCTGCCGGGGGTTTATCAGTTCAGTGCTGTGACCACGTGCCCTGCGGCCGTGGCCAAGCAAAACTAAAGTGGGCGTACGCAGTCGTTATACCCCACGAATTTTAGGAAGGGCTCATACGTGTCGAATCTTGTAGGAAAGACCGTTCCGGAACCGGTCACCCAGGAGCAGCAACTCGATTACCACGCGCTCAACGCGCTTCTTAACCTCTATGACGAGAACGGTCGCATCCAGTTCGACAAGGACCGTGAGGCGGCAAACCAGTACTTCCTTCAGCACGTCAACCAGAACACGGTCTACTTCCACGATCTGGAAGAGAAGATCGACTACCTCATCACGAACAACTACTACGACAAGGCCGTCATCGACGCCTATGACTTCGCCTTCATCAAGTCGCTGTTCAAGCGTGCGTACTCGTACAAGTTCCGCTTCCAGTCCTTCCTCGGTGCGTTCAAGTACTACACGTCCTACACGCTGAAGACCTTCGATGGCCGCCGTTACCTCGAGCGCTTCGAGGATCGTGTGTCCATGACGGCGCTCTTCCTCGCTGATGGTGATACGGCTCTCGCTGAGAACCTCGTGGATGAAATCATGACCGGCCGCTTCCAGCCGGCCACCCCGACCTTCCTCAATGCAGGTAAGGCGCAGCGCGGCGAGCTCGTGTCCTGCTTCCTCCTGCGTATTGAGGACAACATGGAATCCATCGGTCGCTCCATCAACTCCGCTCTGCAGCTGTCCAAGCGCGGCGGCGGCGTGGCTCTGCTCCTGTCGAATATCCGCGAGTCCGGCGCGCCCATCAAGCATATCGAGAACCAGTCCTCCGGTGTCATCCCGGTCATGAAGCTGCTCGAGGATTCCTTCTCCTACGCCAACCAGCTCGGTGCTCGCCAGGGCGCCGGCGCGGTGTACCTCAACGCCCACCACCCGGACATCCTGAGCTTCCTCGACACCAAGCGCGAGAACGCGGACGAGAAGATCCGTATTAAGACCCTCTCGCTCGGCGTCGTCATCCCGGATATCACGTTCGAGCTGGCCCGCAAGAACGACGATATGTACCTGTTTAGCCCGTACGACGTGGAGCGCGTCTACGGCAAGGCCTTCGGCGATATCTCCATTACCGAGCACTACGCCGAGATGGTCGAGGATCCGCGCATCCACAAGAAGAAGATCAACGCGCGCCACTTCTTCCAGACCATCGCGGAGATCCAGTTTGAGTCCGGCTACCCGTACATCATGTTCGAGGACACCGTGAACCGTGCGACCCCGGTAAAGACCGGCTGGATCAATATGTCAAACCTCTGCTCCGAGATCATGCAGATCAACGAGCCCTCCGAGTTCAATGACGATCTCTCTTACGAGAAGTTGGGCTCCGATATCTCGTGCAACCTGGGCTCGCTCAATATCGCGATGACCATGGATTCCCCGGACTTCGCCAAGACCGTGGAGACTGCCGTGCGCGGACTGACCTCCGTTTCGGATAGCACGGCAATTAACTCTGTGCCGTCCATCCGCAAGGGCAACGATGACGCGCACGCCATTGGCTTGGGCCAGATGAACCTGCACGGCTACCTGGGCCGCGAGCACATCTACTACGGCTCGGAGGAAGGCTTGGACTTCACCAACGCCTACTTCGCGGCGGTGCTTTACGCCGCGCTGCGCGCCTCCAACGCCATTGCGAAGGAACGCGGCGTGCGCTTCGCCGACTTCGAGAAGTCCGAGTACGCCTCTGGCGCGTACTTCGACAACTTTGATCCGGAGGGGTTCAAGCCGCGCACTCCGCGCGTCCAGGAGCTTTTCGATGCTTCCTCGATCCACACCCCGACCGCGGACGAGTGGGCGCAGCTTAAGGCAGACGTCATGGAGCACGGCCTCTACAACCGCTACCTCCAGGCTGTCCCGCCGACGGGTTCGATTTCCTACATCAACAACTCGACCTCGTCCATCCACCCGATTGCCTCCAAGATCGAGATCCGTAAGGAAGGCAAGATCGGCCGTGTCTATTACCCGGCTCCGCACATGGATAACGACAACCTTGAGTACTTCCAGGATGCTTACGAGGTGGGCTACGAGAAGATCATCGACACCTACGCTGAGGCCACGAAATACGTGGACCAGTCGCTGTCTCTCACGCTCTTCTTCAAGGACACCGTGACCACCCGCGACATCAACAAGGCGCAGATTTACGCATGGCGCAAGGGCATTAAGTCCCTGTACTACATCCGCCTGCGTCAGATGGCACTCGAGGGCACCGAGGTTGAAGGCTGCGTGTCCTGCATGCTCTAAGCAGCACGCGATATGAGGAATGCCCCGTCGCTCCGTTCATACTGAATGGAGCGACGGGGCATTCGCCGGTGAGGGGGCGCTGTGCCGAGGGTAGGGGGCATCGGCAAGCGCGAACCTGCCTGGAGCCTGTGGCTAGATGCTGGTGGAGCTGGTCTCATCCAGAATCTCGCGGGCGAGACGCTCGGCCTGAGCGGCCTCGCCATCGCGGATGGCCTCTGCCAGCTCGATGTGGAGATCCACGGTGCCGGACATGGGGTCACGCTTGCGGGAACCGTAGACGGACTTGCCCTTGAGCATGGCCAGCAGAGACGGCGCCAAGGCCGCGAACATCTCATTGCCGGAGGCGTAGAGGATGGACGCGTGGAAGCGGAGATCGATAGCCAGCTCCTCGCCGACACGGTGGCTGGGGGAGACCTCCAGCTCGTGCAGGCGCAGTGCCAGATCGAGGATCTCTCCACGCTGCTCCTCGCTGGCCGTGCTGGCGGCAAGACGCGCGGCGATGGGCTCGATGGCCAGACGCACCTGGTTGAGGGAGTGCAGCTGCGGGCCGCGGGACTTCTCGCCGGCTAAGCGCCAGTTGATGACTTGCTGGTCGAAAACGTTCCATTCGGTCATGGGGAGGACGGTAAGTCCCACTCGGCGTGAGGACATGACCAAGCCCATTTGCTCGAGGGCGCGCATGGCCTCGCGCGCGACGGTGCGTGAAATGCCGAAACGCACGGAAATGTCCTGAAGTGTGAAGCGTTGATCGGTCTTGATCACGCCGGTGACGATTTCTGCACCGATCTCATCGAGAACGTGCGACAAGAGGGGGACTGCCGCCTCTGCGTGGGTTGAAGTCGTCATTGTGTGCTCCTTTGGGAAAGATAGGGGAATAATATGATTTTTGGAAACTAGACCTTGGCTTTCCATCATCAAGATAAATCGTAAGTCATATCAAGGCTAGACTTTAAGCGAAATTCCATGTAGCAAATTTGAAATATGACCTGTACACAACGTTATGTACGGTATCGATCAAGGAATAAAAGATCTTAACTGATCCCAGTGACCTGCGGTTGTGCTGGAGGGGGCGCGGACGGGTAGACTTGCACGAGTTACACACATCCTTTTCCGACAGAGCAAGGGGAGTCTGCAGTGACGCAGGATTACGAGGCGTACGTCAATAGCCATGAGAAGCCCATCAAGGCGATCAACTGGAACACCGTTCCGGATGAAAAGGACGCGGAAGTCTGGGACCGCCTGACCGGCAACTTCTGGCTGCCAGAAAAGATTCCGGTGTCCAATGACATCCCGTCCTGGAAGACACTCAATGACAAGGAAAAGGAAACCACCATGCGTGTGTTTACCGGCCTGACCTTGCTTGACACCATCCAGGGCACCGTGGGCGCTATCTCGCTGTTGCCGGATTCCCAGACGCTTCACGAGGAGGCCGTCTATACCAATATCGCGTTCATGGAGTCCGTCCACGCGAAGTCGTACTCCAATATCTTTATGACGCTGGCCAGTACGCCGGAGATCAACGACGCATTCCGTTGGTCTGAGGAGAACGAAAACCTGCAGAAGAAGGCGAAGATTGTCCTGTCGTACTACGAGGGCGAGGATCCGCTGAAGAAGAAGGTCGCCTCGACGCTGCTCGAGTCCTTCCTTTTCTACTCCGGCTTCTACCTGCCCATGTACTTCTCCTCGCGCGCGAAGCTGACCAATACGGCGGATATCATCCGCCTCATCATTCGCGACGAGGCCGTGCACGGCTACTACATCGGCTACAAGTATCAGCAGGGCGTGAAGAAGCTCGGCGAGGCCGAGCAGGAAGAGCTCAAGGCCTACACCTTCGACCTTCTCTACGATCTCTACGACAACGAGATCGACTACACCGAGGATCTTTACGACGACCTGGGCTGGACTGAGGACGTCAAGCGCTTCCTGCGTTACAACGCGAACAAGGCGCTCAACAACCTGGGCTATGAGGGCCTCTTCCCGGCGGATGAGACGCGCGTATCGCCGGCCATCCTCTCCTCGCTGTCGCCGAACGCGGACGAGAACCATGACTTCTTCTCGGGCTCTGGTTCGTCCTACGTCATCGGCAAGGCCGAGGACACCACGGATGACGACTGGGACTTCTAATCTCAGGGCTAGCGCGCCGCGGGGGAGCGCGCAGCAGGCCTATATATAAGGAAAGCGTCGGTGTGGTGCCGGCGCTTTCGTCGTGTCTTGGGCCGTAGTCCAATGGGGAGGGGCGCTGAGACCTCAGGGGCGATCAACCGATCGGTTGATACCTACCGGGGGTACAGTTCGTAGCTTTTTCCCAGGCACGTCCCAGTGTTTCTGTGGGGTACACCACTTAAAAACCTTGGGCGAATATGGAACTATTTCGACGGACGGCGCACGTCCTGCAGGAATGTGAGTCACATGTGTCACATGTGCAGGTGAGCGGAATGTTCAACATTGGGAAGGGCTGGAAAAACGCCCGCCGGCTCGCCTATTATTAACGCCTGTAAACCAACGGCGCGCGCGACTGCAGTCCCACGCGTCTTACATTCAGGAGGATTTTATGACCGCTGTGGCGCCAAGGCTGGAAAATTATGTCCAGCCCACCCGCCCGGAGCCTCAAGGAAACGGCAAGAACGGTTCCAAGGCTTGGGTGTTTTTGACCACCACCGACCACAAGCAGCTCGGCATCATGTATTTGATCATGGCCTTCAGCTTCTTCTTCCTCGGTGGCCTCATGGCACTGCTCATCCGCGCCGAGCTGTTCAGCCCGGGTCTGCAGTTCCTCTCTAACGAGCAGTTCAACCAGCTGTTCACCATGCACGGCACCGTCATGCTGCTGCTGTTCGCTACCCCGGTTGTCTGGGGCTTCGGTAACTACGTCCTGCCGCTGCAGATTGGCGCACCGGACGTGGCTTTCCCGCGTTTGAACTCTTTCGGCTTCTGGATCACCTTCCTCGGCGGCATCGTCATGCTCCTCGGCTTCGCTACCCCGGGTGGCGCTGCTGACTTCGGCTGGACGATGTACATGCCGCTGGCAGACTCCGTCCACACCCCCGGCATTGGCGCTGACATGTGGATCGTTGGCGTCGGTGCTACCGGTGTCGGTACCATTGCTTCCGCTATCAACATGGTCACCACCATTTTGACCATGCGCGCACCGGGCATGACCATGTTCCGTATGCCGGTCTTCACCTGGGCCATCTTCACGGCGTCTGTTATCGCCCTGATGATCTTCCCGCTGCTGACCGCCGCCGCCCTGGGCGTCCTCTACGACCGCAAGCTTGGCGGTCACATCTACGACTCCGCTAACGGCGGCGCCATCCTTTGGCAGCACCTCTTCTGGTTCTTCGGCCATCCGGAGGTCTACGTCCTGGCCCTTCCGTTCTTCGGCGTTATCTCCGAGATCGTCCCGGTCTTCTCCCGTAAGCCGGTCTTCGGCTACATCGGCCTTGTCTTCGCCGTCCTGGCGATTGGCTCCCTGTCCATGGCTGTGTGGGCACACCACATGTTCGTCACGGGCGCCATCCTGCTGCCGTTCTTCTCCTTCATGACGTTCCTTATCGCGGTCCCGACCGGCGTGAAGTTCTTCAACTGGGTCGGCACCATGTGGAAGGGTCACATCACCTGGGAGACCCCGATGATCTGGGCCATGGGCTTCCTGGCAACGTTCCTCTTCGGTGGTATGACCGGCGTTATGCTGGCTTCCCCGGCACTGGACTTCCACCTCGCTGAGTCTTACTTCCTCATCGCGCACTTCCACTACACGCTGTTCGGTACCGTCGTGTTCTCCGCCTTCGGTGGTTTGTACTTCTGGTTCCCGAAGATGACCGGCCGTATGCTGGACGAGCGCCTGGGCAAGATTCACTTCTGGCTGACCTTCATCGGCTTCCACGGCACCTTCCTGGTTCAGCACTGGGTCGGCAACATGGGTATGCCGCGTCGTTACGCCGACTACCTCGAGTCTGACGGCTTCACGGTCTACAACCAGATCTCCACCGTCTTCTCCTTCGTCCTCGGTGCTTCTGTTATCCCGTGTGTCTGGAACGTCTTCAAGTCCTGGCGCTACGGCGAGATCGTCACCGTCGACGACCCGTGGGGCTACGGCAACTCCCTCGAGTGGGCGACCTCTTGCCCGCCGCCGCGCCACAACTTCGTCTCCCTGCCGCGCATCCGTTCGGAGCGCCCGGCCTTCGAGCTGCACTACCCGCACATGGTTAAGCGCATGCGCGTCGAGGCACACGCTGGCCATAAGCCGGACCCGCGCGAGGGCGCTGCACGCACGAACCCGTCCGGTAAGGGCATCACCGTTTAATTCGGTACTCTCCTGAAGCTCTCGCCGCCGCCTGTTACGGGCGGCGGCTTTTGCCGTTTTTCCTATAGAGGCTCATAATCTTATTCATGACTAATGCTGTGATTACCACCACGGGCCCGGATAAGCCTGGCGTCTCCGCCGCCTTCTTCCGCGTTCTCGGCTCCTACAACGTGGAGCTCGTGGACGTCGAGCAGGCCCTGTTCTCGGGCCGCATTTCATTGTCTGCCTATGTCGACCTGAACCCCAACCGCCTCGAGGATATTGAGCAGGGGCTGCGCAATACCTTGAGCATTTACCAGCAGCAAATTTCTGCGGAGCTTTCCGATGCCCTGCCGCGCTCGCGTTCCACTCACGCCGTGGTCGTCATGGGGCGCCCCCTCACGGCATCCCACCTGTCTTCTGTTGCGCAGGAACTGGCCAACTTCAATGTCAACATCGATCGTATTCGCGGCCTGTCGCAGGAGCCCGTCACCGCTCTCGACCTGTCTGTGACGGTGCCGGGCGAGGAGGAGTCACTGCGCAAAGCGCTGGCGGCACTCTCGGCACAGCTGGGTATCGACATCGCGGTGGAGTCCGCTGGCCTGTCCCGTCGTTCGCGTCGTCTCATCTGCTTTGACTGCGACTCCACGTTGATCACAGGTGAGGTCATCGAAATGCTCGCGGCCCACGCCGGTAAAGAGGCCGAGGTTGCCGCGGTCACGGAGCGCGCCATGCGCGGCGAGCTTGATTTTGAGCATTCCCTGCGTGAGCGCGTCGCGACGCTAGCGGGTATGCCGGCAAGTGTCATTGACGAGACTGCCGCGTCGCTCACGCTTACCCCGGGCGTGCGCACGACGATTCGCACGCTGAAGAACCTGGGCTACCGCGTGGCGGTGGTCTCGGGCGGCTTCATCCAGGTGCTGGAGGGGCTGGCCAAGGAGCTCGATCTCGACTACGTGCGTGCTAACACCCTGGAGATCGAGGATGGCAAGCTCACGGGTCGTGTCATTGGCAAGGTGGTCGACCGCCAGGCGAAGGAAGACTTTTTGCGCGAGTTCGCTGCGGATGCGGGCATTTCCATGTCGCGCACCATTGCGGTGGGCGATGGCGCAAACGATATCGACATGATTACCGCCGCCGGACTGGGTATCGCGTTTAACGCTAAGCCGGCCTTGCGCGAGGTGGCCGACGCACAGGTCAACCACCCGTACATGGACGAAATCCTGCAGATCCTCGGCATCCCGTCTGATGACGTCGTGCGGGCTGAGGACGCCGAATGAGCCTCGCCGTAGCGCATGCGCGTCTCGCCACGGCCTGCAACGACCGGTCCTGGCGCGATGACCCGGAGGATCCGGACCGTCCGGAGACTATCCAGGCCATGCAGATTGTGCTCAACCTGCCCAAGCAGGACACACCCACACGCACGGAGGTCCTCGAGGCCGCTGCACGTGCCGTCGTCGCTGCGTGCCTTGACCCGCGCGCCGGCGACGACACCGCTTATGCCGAGGCCTTCGCGGCGTGGTACGGCCATCGTATTCGCAAGGTGGCCCGCCGCGCCCGCAACAAGGCATGGCGCGACGTGCAGAACCTGCCCGGCGTCACAGTCGATGACCGTGCTCGCGCGTTTGCGCCCTCGGCGGTGGTAGACGTGGACCCGCTCATCTCCAAGCTGCAGATCGGCCACACCGAGCTCGAGCACGATGTGCCCGGGCCCGCAACGCCGGGCGAGCCCGTCATCTACATCGACGAGGGGCTTGCGATGACCGCCGGCAAAGCCGCCGCCCAGGTCGGCCACGGTTCTATGCTGCTCGCCGCGGCACAGCCTTATGCCTGGGTCGCGGACTGGGCCGAGCGTGGTTTCCCGCTGTCCGTACGCGAGCTGCCCACGGCCGAGTTCCAGGCTGCCTGCGCACGCCCCGGTGCTGTGGTTGTTCGCGACGCGGGCTACACCGAGGTTGCGCCGGACTCGGCGACGGTGGTCGCGCTTCCTGCGGCCTAGGTTCGCCGCTGACACCTGGTGCTGGAGGCTGCAACGACAGAGTCGGAATCTTAGGACATCGAAGGCCCAGATTGTCGAAAAATCTGGACCTTCGTTGTTCCGAAATCCGGCGCGTAGCCGGTGCGAGCGCGTGCTAGAGCTGCTGCACGAGCCGTTTGAGTGCGCCGCGGACGGTCTCTGGGTTCGTGGTTTGCCAGAAGCGCGGCATCGAGGCCTTGAGGAAGCCGCCGTAGCGCTTGGTCTCCAAGCGTGGGTCGAGGACGGCGACGACGCCACGGTCGCCGACGTGGCGCAGCAGCCGGCCGGCGCCCTGCGCCATGAGGAGCGCTGCGTGCGTCGCCGAGACTTCCATGAAACCGTTGCGGCCCGCGGCCTTGGCGGCATCGGTGCGTGCCTGCATGAGGGGATCATCGGGGCGGGGGAACGGAATGCGGTCGATGAGGACGAGCGAGCAGGCCGGTCCGGGGACGTCGACGCCCTGCCACAGCGTGAGCGTGCCGAAGAGACAGGAATTCTCGTTCTTCGCGAATTTATCGACGAGCGCGCCGATCGTGTCGTCTCCTTGGACGTAGAGGTCGAAGGGGAGGCGGGCACGGAGGGCATCGGCAGCCTGATTCGCGGCGCGGCGGGATGAGAAGAGGCCGAGGGTGCGCCCGCCCGCGGCCATGATGAGCTCATAGATTTCCGCGAGGGTTTCCGGGGACAATCCGTCGCGGCCGGGCTGCGGCAGGTGTGCTGCGGTGTAGAGGATGCCGGACTTCGCGGGATCGAAGGGCGTGCCGGCGTCGAGCGAATCCCACGTGCCGGTGGGCAGGCCCCATTGTGTGGCCATGACGTCGAAGCGGCCGCCGAGGGCCAGCGTGGCTGAGGTGAGCACGACGGTCTGTTCGCCAAAGAGATTGGAGCGCAGCAGGTCCGCGACAGACAGCGGCGCGACCGCGAGGGTGGCGGGGCCCTCCCCATTGCGGCGCGAGAGCCACACGACGTCCTCGTGCTCAGCCGGGTTGCCTTGGGCAAAGACGGCGCGCATGCGGGCGACGGCCTCGGCGAGATCGGAGAGGTGATTGGTGAGGTTCTGGCGCTCCGCGAACTTCTCTGGGTCGTCCTTTTGTTCGCCTTCGGGCGCACGGGCGATCTTCTCACGCATGCGCCGAAGGGTGTCTTCCATACCGGTGAGGTGCTGGGAGACGGGCTCGGGCATGTCCGTCCAGCGGCCCTCAGGGCAATCCGCGGTGACGATGGTGAATTCCTCCGCGAGGTCCGTCAACCCGGAGTCCGAGGCGAGTGCCTTGACGCGGTTGCCCGCCATGGAGATAACGCGGGCGGTAATCTCCGCGGTCGTGACGGAGGTAATTCGGTCATCGAGTTCGTGCGCCTCGTCGATGACCACGGCATCGTGGTCGGGCAGGATATTTGCCTCGGAGAGCGCGTCGATGGCGAGCAGCGCGTGGTTAGTGACGATGACGTCTGCGTCCGCGGCCTCGCGGCGGGCGAGCTCTGCAAAGCAGTCCTCGCCGTGCGGGCAGCGCGAGGCCCCTAGGCATTCGCGGGAGGTGACGGAAAACGCCTTCCACACGTCGTCTGGGACGCCTGGCTCGAGGTCGTCACGGTCCCCCGTCTCCGTTTCCTGGGCCCATTCCGTGACGCGTTGGGCGGCGCGCTCGCGCCACGAGCCACCATCGAGCCCCGCGCCGTCATCGAGCATGGCTTCCGGCGACTCCGGCTGCGCCAGCTTATTGAGGCAGAGGTAGTTCGCGCGGCCTTTCATAATGGCGAAGGTGGGCTCGCGGTCCATCTCCTCGGCCAGCGCCTCGGTGAGCCGCGGGAGGTCGCGGTGGACGAGCTGGCGCTGCAGCGCGAGCGTCGCCGTCGAGACGATGACCGAGGTCTCCGCGCCTTGGGCATGACGCAGGGAGGGGACGAGGTAGGCCAGCGACTTACCCGTACCAGTGCCCGCCTGGACGGCGAGGTGGCGCTGGGTCTCGAAGGCCTTGGTCACGGCCTTGGCCATGCGGACTTGGCCTTCGCGGCGGGCACCACCCAAGGCGGCGACGGCGGACTCTAGAAGCTCTTCGGTCGATTTCTCCACCCGGCCAGTCTAGCCTGCTGCCCCAACGTGCTGAAGGCAGCTAAACATGCGGAAGGGCGACGAGGCGTGGACGCGTCAGGCGATCACCGTGCGGGAAAGAAAGCCGATGGACTACTTGGCTGGCGGGAAGCCCACCATGCGCGTTGACACCGGCACATCGCCCTTGGACAGCGCCAGGCCCTCCCACGGCAGGGTGCCGCGGATTTCAGCGAGGAAGGCTCGGGATTCCTCGAGCGTGGGCAGGCCCTCGACCACATGCCCGTCGCGCATGAGCGGCACGGTGAGTTCGCGCACCGTGAGGTGCGACGGAACTTCCGGCTGCTCCGCGTTGAAGGGGAAGACGATTTCCTCGAGCGCGACGCCAGTGGAGCGGTGCGTGCGAATGGCGCGCTTGGCTCCGCCTACGGAGCGCTTGGAGGAGGAACGCTTGGCCACGGGGTGGCCCTCGACCTCAACAACCTTGTAGACCATGGACGCGGTCGGCTCGCCGGAGCCGGTGACCACGGACGTGCCCACGCCGTAGCCGTCGACTGGGTCGCCGCGCAGACCCGCAATGGAGAACTCATCCAAGTCGGAGGAAACAACAATGCGCGTGTTGTGCGCGCCCAGGTCATCGAGTTGCTTGCGCACGCGGCGCGTCACGGCACCCAAGTCGCCGGAGTCGATGCGCACGCCGCCGAGTTCCGTGCCCGCGACCTTGATGGCCGTCTCCACGCCCTTCGTAATGTCGTAGGTGTCGACGAGCAGGGTGGTGTCCACGCCGTCCGTTTCAATCTGCGAACGGAAAGCGGCCTCCTCGTTCGGCGTGCCGTCATCGTTGACGTGGGCGAGCGTCCACGCATGCGCCGCCGTGCCAGAAGCCGGAATGCCGTAGCGGTACGCTGCCTCAAGGTTCGACGTGGAGGTAAAGCCCGCAAGGTACGCGGCGCGGGTCGCGGTGACCGCGGCGTACTCGTGCGTGCGGCGCGAGCCCATCTCGATGATCGGGCGGCCGTCTGCGGCCACCACCATGCGGGAGGCTGCCGATGCCACCGCAGAGTCCGCGTTCATGATGGACAGGATGACCGTTTCGAGGATGACGCATTCGCCAAACGTGCCGCGCACGGTCAGCAGCGGCGAATTAGGGAAGTAGAGCTCGCCTTCGCGGTAGCCGTCCACCTGGCCGGAGAAACGGTAATTACGCAGGTACTCAATCGTCTGCTCGTCGAGGAAGTCGAGGTCTGCAAGCTGGTCCTCGGTGAAGCGGAAGTCCTCAATGGCTTTGAGCACGCGCGGGATGCCCGCGACCACGCCGTAACGGCGCTCGCCCGGCAAGCGGCGAGCGAAAACTTCGAAAGCTGCCTTACGGTGCGCGGTGCCGTCACGCAGCCCTGCCTGAAGCATGGTGAGCTCGTACTTATCGGTCAACAAGCCCGTCGAGCGGCTGCCAGGGGAGGAAACGGCGGAAGCAGAGTCATTCATGCCGCTCAATCATACGCGGCGCACGATATTTTGTGAGGTCTTTAACAAGCCCCAGTCCAGATCACCACGGCAACGCAGGGGGCTCGCGAACTTACTCCATCGTCACAACGGTGTCGACGTAGCCGCTGTTGTAGTCGTACGCTACGCCGATCGTGGTGAGCGAGGGGTTGAGCAGCATCTCACGTCGTCCATCGGTGGAATCACCCGCCGGGGTCGAGGAGCCGTCCTTCGCGGCACCGACGAAGATGAAGAGAGTGCCAATGAGGGCTGCGACCGTCCACGCAGTTGTGACCAGATTGACCAGACTCTACAGACTCAGATTGCCGTTGCGAAGCTCGGCACAGAGCTGGGGGACGTTGATGGGTTCGTTCACAGAGGGAGGGGAGAGAATGCAGCTCTCGAAATAGGAAATAAACAGTTTCTGAGATTAATTTACGCCCTTGGCAAGGCAATTGCGCTCTTTCTCACGCGCCGGTGGGGCGGACTGTGGTCGAAAGAGGGACAGATTGATTAGGCTAAGTACCATGAATCTCTCCCTTAACCCGACCCTCGGTTCGCCGATGGCCACCCCGGAGCTGGATGAAGACATTCAGATTGATGTCGCCACGAGCGAAAACCTGCCGTGGATGTGCATCGTGTGGGACGATCCGGTCAACCTCATGTCCTATGTCTCCTATGTCTTCCAGACCGTGCTGGGTTATGACAAGAAGCGCGCGAACGAGCTCATGATGCAGGTCCATACCGAAGGCAAGGCCGCAGTGAGCACGGGCGAGCGCGACAAGATTGAGGCCGACGTAAAGAAGCTGCAGATTGCTGGTCTGTGGGCCACCATGCAGCAGGCCGGCTAGAGCAGACAGGACTGAATACATGCAGGCATGGAAGAAGAAAAAGTCGCTCATGCGTCCGGCGCGGTACGTCACGCGCTTTGAACCCATCGAGCGCGAGGTCATAGGCGATCTCACGGCGACGGTCTCCGAGGCGATCATCAAGCGCGCCCAGTCCGCGCCCAAGGACGACTTGGCGGAGATGATGGGCATTGCCTCCGGCCATAAGGAGGCCCCCGAGGATCCGTCGCTCGCGCGTCTCTTCCCGGACTTTGAGAAGGAAGGAGACGAGGAATTCGAAGGCGATAATGCGCTGCTGCGATCACTCCACGAAAACGACATCGCGCGCGCAAAGCTACAGAACCTCCAGGTCATCAACGAGGCACTCGGCCCCACCGGTGGCGTCGAGGTTTCCATCGAAGAATCCGAGGCCCCCGCGTTTGTCGCAGGTCTGAACGACCTGCGCCTCTACGTTGCCGCGGGCGATATGCGCGGCGAGGGAGCCCTTGCGGATCAGGAAGCCATCATCGAGTGGCTCGCCTTTGCGCAGGATTCGCTGCTCCAGGCCATGATGAACTAGGCGGTCGGGCGCATGGTTTCCATCGGCCACGCCACGCTCGGAGACACGGGCGTCACCGTCCTCTACGCCGGCCCGCAGGGCGCCGTCGCGTCCGTCGATGTCCGCGGCGGCGGTCCCGGCACCCGTGAGACCGATCTTCTCGAGCCGCATAATACGGTAGAGCGCGTCCACGCCATTGTTCTCTCCGGTGGGTCCGCCTTTGGCCTCGCCGCGGCGGACGGCGCCATGCGCGAGCTCGCCACGCGCGACATTGGCTTCCCCGTCTTCGGCGAGGGCCGCCCCGGCCCGCGCGTGCCCATCATCCCCGCGGCCGTCATCTTCGACCTCATCGTCGGCGAGGTCCACTATCCCACCGCCTCCGATGGCGCCGCCGCCCTGCGTGCCGCGCTTTCCGATGCCGCCTTCGCACCACTGCTGGAGGTTTCCGGCACCGTCGGCGCCGGGACGGGCGCCACGGCTGGCCGCCTGCGCGGCGGCTTTGGCAGCGCGAGCGTCACCGCACATGCGCCGTCTCACAACTATCAGGTCACCGCTTATATGGTCGCGAACCCGGCGGGTGAGGTCGTCGACGCCGAGACCGGAGAGCTCTTCGGCGCCCGCGCTTACGAGCGCGCGACGGGGGAGAGCCTCGAGGCGCTCGACCCAGAGGCCTACGCCGCGGTGCCGGACCCCAAGCAGTCGAAGCTCAACACGACCATTGGCGTGGTCGTCACCGACGCCCCGGTGACCAAGGCCCAAGCCAAGCGCTTGGCGCTTACAGCGCACGACGGCATCGCCCGAGCCGTGCGTCCGGCGCACTCGCCGCTCGACGGTGACACCATCTTTGCCCTCTCTGCTCCCCCTGCCGACGCGACAGCGGCGGCACCGGCAGCGGCGGCAGGCGTGGACACGCCGACCATGATGGCGCTCGGCGTCGCAGCAGCTGACGCCGTCGAGGCCGCCATCGTCGACGCAGTCGTGCATGCCGCGCCGGGATTTGGGCTTGCGACGTACGCGACGCTGCCGAAACGCGCCTGATGTCGCCCGCCGCGCTAAAGTAGGTCGCATTATGACTTATGGCGGAATGCAGAATTACCAGTACCGGCCCGGCGGCGCGCCCGCCCCGCGCCGGAATTCTGGTGATTCGAAGAATTACACGCGCAGCGGACGCATCCGTGCAGGCCTGACGTTTGCTATTGGCTACCTCGTCATCGAGTGGGGCGTGCACATCATCAACGCCGTCATCTTCGGCGGACACCTGGGCTACTTCGGTATCCGCCCGCTCGACTTCTCCGGTATCTGGGGTATCTTCTTCGCGCCCTTCCTTCACGCCAACTTCGAGCACCTCATGGGTAATTCCATTCCGGGCGCCATCTTCTGTTTCATCGTGGGCTTGTCCGGCCGCCGCGCGTTCTGGGAAGTTTCCGCTATCGTTCTGCTCGTCGCTGGCGTGGGTACGTGGCTCTTTGGTGGGCCGGGTACCTTGCACATTGGCGCCTCGGGCATGGTCTACGGTTGGCTCGCGTACCTCATCGTGCGCGGTGTGTTTAACCGTTCGCTCGTGCAGTTCTTTACCGGCGTTGTGTTGGCCTTCGCCTACTCCGGTCTTATCTGGGGCGTGCTGCCTGTCTATGAGGGCGTGAGCTGGCAAGGCCACCTCTTCGGCGCCATCGGCGGCATTCTCGCCGGCATGACCATTACCTCCGACGATCCAGTCAGGGCTCTGTCCGGTTCGCGAAAGCAGGAACTGCGTTGAGTTCTCCTGCTGCAGACGCTCCCATCGGCGTCTTTGACTCTGGTCTGGGCGGGCTCACCGTGGCTCGCACGATCATGGACCAGCTGCCTCACGAGTCCATCCACTACATCGGCGATACTCTTCACGGTCCGTACGGCCCACGCTCCATTGCCGAGGTGCGCCAGTTCTCTCAGAACATTGCGGACGAGCTCGTGGAGCGCGGCTGCAAGATGATCGTCATCGCGTGTAATACGGCGACGGCGGCGTTCCTGCACGACGCGCGCGAGCGCTACGACGTCCCCGTTGTCGAGGTCATCCGCCCCGCCGTACGCCGTGCGATGGCGACAACCCGCAACGGCAAGGTGGGTGTGATTGGCACGCAAGGCACCGTCAACTCTGGCGCGTACCAGGACCTCTTCGCGGTCAATCCCGGCGTCCAGGCCTTCGCCACCGCGTGCCCGGACTTCGTGCCCTTCGTGGAGCGCGGCATTACCTCCGGCCGCCAGATTCTGGGCGTGGCGGAAAACTACCTCGCGCCGCTGCAGGCCGAGGGCGTCGACACGCTCGTACTCGGCTGCACACACTACCCGCTGCTTTCCGGTGTCATCCAACTTGCGATGGGGGACAACGTCACGCTCGTCTCCTCTGCAGAGGAAACCGCGAAAGACGTGCTCAAGGTGCTCACGGAGTCCGATATGCTGCGCGCCAACCCCGAGCCGCCCACCCGCGTCTTTGAGTCCACCGGTGCGCCGGAGCTCTTTGATAAACTCGCCGCGCGCTTCCTCGGCCGCGGCCCCGGTGAATTCAACCACATTCAGGGATAACCCAGAAGTTTCTCGCAATCGAGTGACGATTGCCTGACTTTTGGTTACTTTCGTGCAACGATGTACCCATGAAGTTGACCATCCTTGGTTGTTCCGGCTCTGTGCCCACGCCTGCTAATCCGGCGTCGGGCTACCTCGTGTCCTTCGATAACGCCCCGTCCATCGTCATGGACATGGGCCCGGGGACGCTCGCACAGCTGCAGAAACACCAGGATCCGTGTGACGCTCACGTGACCTTTAGCCACCTCCATGCTGACCACTGCATGGATTTCCCGTCACTCATGGTCTGGCGTCGCTTCCATCCCACGGCCCCGGCCGCCGCGCGCAACCTGTGCTTCGGCCCGGCCGCCACTCCGGTGCACCTCGGCCGCCTGTCCGCAGACGTGCCGGATGAGGTCGACGATTTCTCGGATACCTTCGCTTTCGACAACTGGCGCCAGGGCGAACGCCAGCTCGTCGACGAGGTCTACATGACGCCGTACCGCACCATCCACCCCACTGAGACGTTCGCACTGCGCGTGGAGCACGCGAAGTCGGGCCGCGTTATCGCATACTCCGGCGACTCCGCATTTACCGAGGACCTCATTCCGGCCGCCCAGGATGCGGATATCTTCCTCTGCGAGGCGGGCTGGGGCGAAACCTCGGAGGGCAAGGCGCCGAATATGCACATGTCTGGTGGCGAGGCAGGGCGTCTCGCGACACTCGCCGGTGTGAAGAAGCTCGTGCTCGTCCACCTCCAGCCGTGGGGCGACCGCGAAGCCACCGTGGCCGCGGCCCGCGCCGAGTTCGATGGAGAGATCGTCGTTGGTGCTCCCGACATGGAGTTTGAGCTCTAGTACGCTAGAGCCCATGTCTGATTTCATTCGCTTCGATGGCCGCGCGCTCGATGAGCTGCGCCCTGTTCGCATCACCCGCAATTTCACGACCAACCCGGCAGGCTCCGTCCTCGTCGAGTTCGGCAACACCCGCGTCATGTGCACCGCGTCCGTCGAGTATGGCGTCCCGCGCTTTAAGAAGGACTCCGGCGAGGGCTGGCTTACTGCCGAGTACTCCATGCTTCCGTCCGCAACGCACGAGCGCATGCCGCGCGAGTCCATGAAGGGCAAGGTCAAGGGCCGCACGCATGAAATCTCCCGTCTCGTCGGCCGCTCCCTGCGCGCCGCCGTGGACCTGCGCGAGCTGGGGGAGAACACCATTCAGCTCGACTGCGACGTCCTCCAGGCCGATGGCGGCACCCGTACCGCCTCCATCACCGGCGCCTATGTCGCGCTGGCTGATGCTGTCGCACACCTCAAGGAAGCAGGCGTCGTCCCTGGCGAGCCGCTGCTCGACCCCATCGCTGCGGTCTCCGTGGGCATCATTGACGGTCGCCCGTCACTCGACCTGCCCTACGAGGAGGACTCCCGCGCCGAGGTCGACCTCAACGTCGTCATGGCCTCCTCCGGCAATTTCGTGGAGATCCAGGGCACCGGCGAGCACGGACTTTTCGGCCGCGCTGAGCTGAACCAGATGCTCGATCTCGCGGAGAAGGGCTGCTACGAGCTTATTGAGGCCCAAAAGGCAGCGCTCGGCTGGAACTAGGACTGGGACTTCACATGCAGATTCTCGTCGCATCGAATAACAAGAAGAAGCTGGGCGAGCTCGAGACCATCCTCGCCGAGGCTGGCATCGCCGGCGTCGAACTCCTCCCGCTGTCCGCGGTGGAGGCGTACGAGGAGCCGGTTGAGGACGGTCGAACCTTCGCCGACAATGCGCTCATCAAGGCACGCGCCGGCGTCGCCCATACGGGCTTGGCCACCATTGCGGATGACTCCGGCATCGCCGTCGAAGAGCTCAACGGCATGCCGGGAGTGCTCTCCGCGCGCTGGTCCGGCACCCACGGCAACGACGAGGCGAATAACGACCTTCTGCTCGCACAGATGGAGCACGTGCCGGATGAGCGCCGCGCCGCCGCCTTCGTGTCCACGTGCGCGCTCGTCACGCCGGATGGTCAGGAATTCCTCGCCGAAGGTCGCTGGCCGGGCATGCTCCTGCGCGAGCGCCACGGCGAAAATGGCTTCGGCTACGACCCACTCTTCCAGCCGGAAGGGGAGGAGCGCTCCTCGGCCGAGATGACCCCTGCCGAAAAGAACGCTGTCTCGCACCGCCATCGCGCGCTCGAGCAGCTCGTGCCCCACATCGCGGAGCTCGCCAAGTCCGCATAAAAAATCGCCGATCCCGCGTGGGGACCGGCGATTTTTGTATGCATCTTAGAGGTTGAACGCTGCGATGACTTCCTTGCGGCGCTTGGCTTCCATGAAGAAGGAGAAGAAAGGCACAACGCCGGCGAGGGCGGTGCCGAGCATCTTCGGGAAAGGCCACAGTGCCTTGGTGCCCAGGTTGAGCACGGAGAGCAGGTAGCCGACGTAGACCCAGCCGTGGGCGATAGCGATCCACGTGGCCCACTCCGGGATGTCGAGCTTCAGAATGTACTGGCACACCATGCGGACAACGAGGGCGAGCAGGAAGACACCGGTGACCCAGGCGAAGACGGAGAAGATGTTCAGGGCGGTCTTCACGCGTGCCTGGCGTTCGGGGTGGTGCTGCGCGGGCTGGTTAGTCATTGCTTTCACTTTCGTTGCGGGTTGAAGGGCGCTCACGGCGCTGGACATTCAAGGCGTTAAATTCCTCGACGTCCATCTGGGGACGGGAGGGCAAAAAGTCCTCGTCGATGGCGGTCATCGTATGCTTTGGCGCTTCGCGCTCGGAGACATACTGGTAGTCCTCGTCGCCGTCGGCGGCCGCCGCGTTCTCGGCGTCGATGCGCTCGTTTTCATACTTGAGCGCTGTGCGGTAGGCGTAGACCACGAAGACGGCGAACAGCGGCCACTGGAAGGCATAGCCCAGGTTCTGGAACGTGCCGGAGCCGGACTGAAAACGCGTCCACTGCCACCACGCGAGGAACAAGAACGTCACCACGAAGAACGCGATCAAGAGGATGTGCCACCATTTGACCTTGATCTTTTGACGTTTACGCGGTTCCTTGCTGCTCACTCGTCATAGCCTACCCACCCCGTGCCCCAATTTTCTAACCCCGCGCATTAACTCCCCGCCCAGTCCACTTGCTAAGCTTTATCCCGCACGCGCCCGTGGCGGAATTGGCAGACGCGCTAGATTTAGGTTCTAGTGTCTTAGGACGTGGGAGTTCGATTCTCCCCGGGCGCACAATAAAAGGGCCGGCCTCGTATCGAACGAGGCCGGCCCTTCGCGCGTTTGCGGCCAGCTTTGGTTTTATGGCGGTTGGTGGTGCGGTACGCGCTGCGAAACGCCATAAACCCAAAGCCAGGCTCGCGGGGCGCGGATGGCGAGCTCGGTGCTGCTAGTCGATTTCCGTGAACTTGCGGTCCCACGCCGAGCGCACCGGGTTGGCGTCGGCGAGCAGCAGGTCGAAGCGGTCGTTGGCGATTTCTACGATTTCGCTCAGCGCCACGCGGCGTTCCTGTTCTTCGGAGTTGGCGAGGCGGCGCACGCCCGCGTCGAGGACGCGCTCGACCGTGTCGGTGGTGTCGAGATACGCCACGAAGGGCAGCCCAAAGCGCGAGCGATAGGCGGCGGAGAGCTCTTGCAACTTCTCCGATTGGGCATCGTCAAGCTCGGCCAAGCCAATGGAGCCGCGGTCGGCCGTGGCGACGTCCTGCGGGCGTAGAAGGAGGTCGTCCATGGCGGGGTAATCGTGGATGAGGGCCTCGCGGCGCTCCGAAGGAGCGGTGAGCACCGCGACCTGGATGGCCGCGCGCAGCTCGTTGATGTCGGCGAAGGGGCGGGCTTCCCAGGCGGTCTCCAGCGGCCACGTCTCGTTGTTGAAGAGGGGACGCAGGGCTGCGACGAAATCGTCGCGTTCCATGTTGTTGAGCTCGTCGAGGGACACGCCGGTGCCCGTCGCGCGCGAGACATCGGCGCCGGACTGGCGGCCGAGGTGGAAGAAGAGGAGATTGAGCACGATGGCCGTGAGCGCGCCGATGGACATGCCGGAGGAGACGAAGGTCTGTGCCCAGTTCGGGAAGGCGGCCGCGATATCCGGTTTGAAGGTCACGAGCATGGCCAGGCCGAGGGCAGTGGTGACGATGGCGGCGTTGCGGCCGTCAGAGAGGTCCGACTTGGCGATGGTCTGCAGGCCGACCCAGGCGACGTTGGCGAACAGCGCGAGCGAGGCGCCACCGAGGACCGGCGAGGGGATGGCGGCGACGATGGCGCCGGCCTTGGGAAGCAAGCCGAGGAGAATCATGAAGCCTGCGGCGGCGACGGCCACCCAGCGCGACTTGACGCCAGTAAGCCGCACGAGGCCGACGTTTTGGGCGAAGCAGGTGTACGGGAAAGAGTTCATGACACCGCCGAGGACGGTGGATACGCCGTCAGCCCGGATGGCGCGCACGACGTCGTCGCGGCGAATGCGTTTCTTGACGATTTCGCCGGTGGCGAAGACGTCGCCAGTGGTCTCGACCATGGTGATGATCATGACGATGATGAGGGAGAAGATGGCGACGAGGTCGAACTTCGGAATGCCGAAGTAGAAGGGCGTGGTGATGCCAAACGCGTCGGCGGTGGCGACCTCGGCAAAGGAGGCATCACCCAGCGCGAGAGCGACGGCAGTGCCGAGCACGAGGCCGATGAGGACAGAGAGCGTACCCAGGAAGCCGCGGAAGAAGCGCTGGACAAGGACGATGACGGCGAGGGTGCCGAAGCCGTAGAGGAGGTCGCGGGTGGCCGGCACGCCTTCCGCGTAGTTGATGAAGTCGTTGGCGGAGACCGCGAGCAGCGATGTGCCCATGACGAGGAGCACCGTGCCGGTGACGATAGACGGGAAGAAGCGCAGCACCTTGCCAAAGACAGGAGCGGCGAAGAAGGTGAACAGACCCGCGACGATGATGGCGCCATAGATGGTGGGCAGGGAGGCGGTGCCGCCTTCCCCGTTCGTCGCGCCCAGGCCAATGGCGATGATGGGGGAGACCGCCGTGGTGGTCACGCCTTGGATGATGGGCAGACGCACACCCACGTGCTTGCCGATGCCCGCCGATTGGATAAGGGTCGCCAGACCACAGGTGAGCAGGTCAGCGTTGATGAGGTGGATGGTCGTCGCGGTGTCGAGATTGAGCGAGCCCGCAATGAGGAGAGGAACGATGACGGCGCCGGCGTAGAACGCGAGGACGTGCTGGAGGCCGAGCGCGGCGAGCTTGGGCGCAGGAGGGACGGCATCGACAGCGTTGGTGGGACGGGAAGTCACAGTGTTCGCCGTGTCTGGGGGAGGAAGCGGAGAAGAAGTCATGCGAATAAAAGTAGCCGGTGCGCAGTGCGGAAGCCTAGTCGCGTGACGTGAGCGAAGTCTGAACATACCAATCTGAACCGCTTCAGCACCGGGGGCGATGGGGGTAATTTGCCCCCGATAGATACGGAACGGCCGTTTTATATGAATTCGCTGAGCAGTAAGTACGGAAAAACTTGTGGTATTGGTCTCTTTGTGACCCAGGACTGAGGTAGGAAACAAGCAGGTGCACGGGTAAATTCGAGCGTGTCAGGGCACTGCCGGTTGAAGTAAAACGGCGAGCCCTTAAAAACGTCGAAACAGAAGGGAGTCACGCCTCGTGACCACCGCAACCGAGCCGCTGCAGTTTACCGCCTGGGAAGGTTTCAACCCGGGACCGTGGACCGAAGGAATCGACGTCCGCGACTTCGTGCAGCGCAACTACACTCCGTACGATGGCGACGCTTCGTTCCTCGAAGGCCCCACCGAGAAGACCATGCGTACCTTCGATTACTTGGAGAAGAACTACCTCTCCATCGAGCGCAAGAAGCGCATCTTTGATGTCGATACCCACACCGCCAGCGATATTGACGCTTTCCCGGCTGGCTACATCTGTGAAGACGACAACGTCATCGTCGGTCTGCAGACGGATACGCCGCTCAAGCGCGCCATGATGCCGTTCGGCGGCTGGCGCATGGTCGAGCAGGCCATCAAGGAAGCCGGCAAGGAATACGACCCGGCCGTGAAGGAAATCTTCACGCGCTACCGCAAGACCCACAACGACGCAGTCTTCGATATCTACACCCCGCGCATTCGTGCCGCTCGTTCCTCGCACATCATCACCGGCCTGCCGGACGCCTACGGCCGCGGCCGCATCATCGGTGACTACCGCCGCGTCGCCCTCTACGGCGTCGACTACCTCATCGAGGAAAAGCAGCGTTCCAAGGACGCCGTGGCAGACCTGGGCTTCTCTGAGCACTGGGCACGCTACCGTGAGGAGCACGCAGAGCAGATCAAGGCTCTGAAGAAGCTGAAGAAGATGGCTGAGTCCTACGGCTTCGATATCTCCGGCCCGGCTTCCACCGCTCATGAGGCTGTTCAGTGGACCTACTTCGGCTACCTGGCCTCCATTAAGTCCCAGGACGGCGCTGCCATGTCCATCGGCCGCCTGTCTGCATTCTTCGACTCCTACTTCGAGCGCGACTTCGCTCGTGGCATCCTTACCGAGTCTGAGGCTCAGGAGATCATCGACTCCCTCGTCATGAAGCTGCGCATCGTTCGCTTCCTGCGTACCGAGGATTACGACCAGATCTTCTCGGGCGACCCGTACTGGGCAACCTGGTCTGACGCCGGCTTCGGCGACGACGGCCGCCACATGGTCACCAAGACCTCCTTCCGCCTCCTGCAGACTCTGGTCAACCTGGGCCCGTCCCCAGAGCCGAACATCACCATCTTCTGGGACCCGAAGCTGCCTGAGGGCTACAAGAAGTTCTGTGCTCATATCTCGATTGAGACCTCGTCCATCCAGTACGAGTCCGACCGCCAGATTCGTGAGCAGTGGGGCGACGACGCCGCCATCGCGTGCTGCGTGTCCCCGATGCGCGTTGGTAAGCAGATGCAGTTCTTCGGCGCTCGCGTCAACGCTGCAAAGTCCCTCCTCTACGCCATCAACGGTGGCCGCGACGAGGTCACGGGCAAGCAGATCATGACCGGCTACGAGCCCATCCAAGGCGACGGCCCGCTCGACTTCGAAGAGGTCTGGGCAAAGTACGAGGACATGCTCGACTGGGTCATCGGCACCTACGTTGAGGCCCTCAACATCATCCACTACTCGCACGATAAGTACGCGTACGAAGCAGTCGAGATGGCTCTGCACGACTCGGACATCGTCCGCTCCATGGGCTGCGGCATCGCCGGTCTGTCCATCGTGGCCGACTCCCTCTCCGCCATCAAGTACGCCAAGGTCTACCCGGTCCGCGACGAGACCGGCCTGGTTGTCGACTACCGCACCGAGGGCGAGTTCCCGTTCTACGGCAACGACGATGACCGCGCGGATGACATCGCCGCCACCGTGGTCCACACCGTGATGGACAAGATTAAGGCCATCCCGATGTACCGCAACGCCATCCCGACCCAGTCCGTCCTGACCATTACCTCCAACGTGGTCTACGGCAAGGCCACCGGTTCCTTCCCGTCCGGCCACAAGGCTGGTACCCCGTTCGCGCCGGGCGCTAACCCGGAGAACGGTGCCGACTCCCACGGCATGGTCGCCTCCATGCTGTCCGTGGGCAAGCTGGACTACCAGGACGCACTGGAC
Source organism: Corynebacterium sp. DNF00584 (assembly GCF_001552965.1). Taxonomy (NCBI): domain Bacteria; kingdom Bacillati; phylum Actinomycetota; class Actinomycetes; order Mycobacteriales; family Corynebacteriaceae; genus Corynebacterium; species Corynebacterium sp. DNF00584. The sequence goes on from NZ_KQ959760.1 coordinate 40,660, forward strand.
GGCATCTCGCTCACCAACACGATTACCCCGACCGGCCTGGGCCGCACGCCTGAGGAGCGCATCACCAACCTGGTGGGCGTCCTGGACTCCGGCTTCATTATGGACAACGCGGAGTAGTCCGAACCCCCATCCTTGCCGCGGCCAGCTCGGCCGCGGCACCCCAACCACTCACCACATTTCAGGAGACATACACAATGGCAACCCACACCTTCGAAGAGCGCCTGGCCGACATGAAGGCAAAGCGCGACGAGCACAACATGAACTCGGGTCTGTACCATGCCAACATCAACGTGCTGGACAAGTCCACCCTCGAGGATGCTGTGGAGCACCCGGAGAAGTACCCGAACCTCACCGTTCGCGTCTCTGGCTACGCCGTGAACTTCGTCAAGCTCACCCGCGAGCAGCAGCTGGATGTTATCTCGCGTACCTTCCACCAGGGCAGCTAGTAACACTCACTTATCCAGTAGCGGTCGTCGGCTCCCACGGAGCCTGCGGCCGCATTGGACTATTCGCAAGGAGCATTGAGCAATGGCAGATGGCGTAACCGGCGTCGTTCACCTCGAGCCGGAAGTCGGCGAGAAAGTCCGCGGCGTCGCGGGCGGCCTCGGCTCTGATAATCACTTGGACGAAATCACGCGCCCGGAGCTTATGGAAGCCCGTCGCACCGGCGATATCGCACTCATTCACTCGTGGGAGCTCGTCACGGCCGTCGACGGCCCTGGCACGCGCATGACCATGTTCATGTCCGGCTGCCCTCTGCGCTGCCTGTATTGCCACAACCCCGACACCATGGAGATGAAGACTGGCACTCTGGAGACCATCGAAGACGTGGTCAAGCGCATCAAGCGCTACAAGCCCATATTCAACGCCTCCGGCGGTGGACTTACCATCTCCGGCGGCGAGCCGCTGTTCCAGATTGCCTTTACCCGCCGCGTGCTCAAGGAAGTCCACGACGCTGGCATTCACACCGCGATCGATACCTCCGGTTTCTTCGGCGCGCGCCTGCGCGACGAGGATATCGACAATATCGATCTCTTCCTCCTCGATGTGAAGGCGGGCGACGAGGAGACCTACAAGTTGGTCACCGCCCGCGAGCTGCAGCCCACCATCGACTTCGGTGACAAGCTGCACCGCATGGGCAAGAAGGTATGGATCCGCTTCGTCGTCGTACCGGGTCTCACTGACTTCCCGGAGAACGTCGCCAACGTCGCGAATATCGTGGCCCGCTGGAAGGGCAACGTCGAGCGCGTCGAGGTGCTGCCGTTCCACAACATGGGCAAGGACAAGTGGCACGAGTTGGGCATGGACTACAAGCTCGAGGACGTTAAACCGCCCGCAGTCGACGAGATGGAGAAGATCCGCGACGTCTTCCGCGAGAAGGGTTTCACGGTCTACTAGCCTGGAGCGCATGAAGCGCTTTGGCCACGAATTCAAAGAACATCACGTCACGGTCCCGTGGGATTACTCCAATCCCGATAGCGGGACCTTTGACGTTTTCGCCCGCGAGATCATCCCGCCCGGCGGCGAGAATTATCCCGCGCTCGTCTACATGCAGGGCGGCCCCGGCTTTCCGGCCGAGCGCCCCGCCGCCGGTCTCGGCGGGCTGCTCAAGGCGGGGCTCACGCGCTACCGCTGGATTTTGCTCGACCAGCGCGGCACCGGCCGCTCGCATCGCATTGATGAGCTTTCCGATGCCGCCGACTTCGACAAGCTTCATCTCCTGCGCCAAGACAACATCGTGCGCGACGCCGAGCGCGTCCGCGAGCACCTGGGCTTGAAGAAGTGGTCGCTCTACGGTCAGTCCTTCGGCGGTTTTATCATCACCGCCTACCTGTCCATGTTCCCCGAATCCATTGAGCGCGCCTTCCTCACCGGAGGCCTGCCCACCACGCGCCTGGGCGCCGACGACCTGTACCGCGCGACGTATACGAAGCTGCGTGCCCGCGAGAGTCAGTTCTTCCGCGAAATTCCTTGGGCGCAGCAGCGCATCGAGGAGATTATCGACCACCTCGACAACCACGAGGAGACTGTGCCCACGGGCGAGCGCCTGTCCTCCCGTCGCTTCCGCACCATCGGCATTGAGCTCGGCCGCGGCGCCGGCTTCGATACGCTTGCGTTCCTCCTCGAGGAGCCTTTCCGCACCGTGCGTGGGGAGAAGCGCCTGCGTTCGGATTTCCTGCAGGACGTCGGCCAGCGCGTGACCTTTCAAGGTGGCCCGCTCTACGCAGCCATCCACGAGTCCATCTACGGCGGCGTCGTCGACTCCGCGCCCACGAACTGGGCGGCGCACCGCGTCCGCGAGGAATTCGACGAGTTCGCCGAAGACGGCACGTGGCTCACCGGCGAGCACATTTACCCCTGGCAGTTCGACGAGGATCCTGCGCTACGCCCGCTTAAGGCTGCTGCAGAAAAGCTCGCCCAGCACCCGTGGGAGTCCAGCCCCTACGACCTAGAGGTCCTCAAGGACGCGCCCGCCATTGCTGCGGCGGCCGTCTACCTCGACGACATCTTCGTGCCCTTCGAGGAATCGATGCACACCGCACACCTCTACCGCGACCTGCGCCCGCACGTGACGAATAAATACCAGCACAACGGTGTCCGCGTCGACGGCGAGGCCATTTTCACCGAGCTCTTGCGGCTGGCGGACGACCACTAAAGATGCGCATTTTTATCGGCTACATATTATAAATCTGCGAGTTTATCGACCGTAGTCGATAAAACTGCGAGCCAGATTCCGCAGAATCGTCACTGAGTTGTTACGTCTTCCAGACGATCATGAGGCCCAAAGTTATGGCACCCTATGTAGTGACAACCCCTCTCACTACGAAGGAGCTCTTTCATGTTCGGTGCCATTGTCGGAGTGATCTTTGCTCTGATCATCATCGCCACCATTCTCGACGGCTTCGTGGTCGTGCGCACGCGCGAGGCCGCCATCATCGAGCGCCTGGGTAAGTTCCAGCGCGTCGCCCACGCGGGTCTCAATTTTAAGATTCCCTACATCGACCGCGTCCGCGACAAGATCAACTTGAAGGTCCGCCAGCTTGATGTCATGGTGGAGACGAAGACGCAGGACAACGTCTTTGTCCAGATCCCCGTCGCCGTCCAGTACCAGGTCGTCGAGGGCCGCGAGCGCGAAGCGTACTACATGCTCTCCAACCACGAGCAGCAGATCATCGCCTACGTCCAGGACAACGTCCGTTCCTCCGTCGCGAACATGGGGCTTGACGAGTCCTTCTCGTCCAAGGACACCATTGCCCGCAATGTCGCGGTCTCCCTGCGCGACAATATGGCGGCCTACGGCTGGAACTTCGTCAACACCCTGGTCACCGATATCCGCCCGGACGCCCGCGTCCGTGAGTCTATGAACTCCATCAACGCCGCGCAGCGCGAGCGCGAGGCCGCCATTGCTCAGGCAGAAGCCGAGAAGATTCGCGTCGTCAAGGAAGCTGAAGGTGCTGCCGAGGCCCGCAAGCTCCAGGGCCGCGGTGTCGCGGAGCAGCGCAAGGAGATCGTCGAAGGTATTGCTGCCCAGTACGAGCTGCTGCGCGCCGCCGGCGTCGAGGAGAACCCAGAGACCCTCATGCTCGTCTCGCAGTACCTCGACGCGATGGTCGACGTTGCGGACCGCTCCCACACGAACGTCCTGTACATGCCGTCCAACCCGGGCGGTATGACGGAGCTCTTCAGCGGCATGCGCGACGTCCTGCTCTCCACCAATGCGCTCACCCAGGCCGAGCAGGCTGCCGATGCCCCCACCCCCTCGCCGCGCCCCAAGCGCTCGGCGAAGCCCCAGGCACCGTCCCAGCCGCAAACCGCACACGAGGTCTACGGCGCCCAGTCTGGCCCTGCATCGGGTTCTGAGCTCGAGGGCCCCTACGCTGAAATCAAGCGCCAGATCGAGGGCAACATGTAGCTCTCAGGTTGTCTCGCCGAGGCTTCCCTGGTTCGGTGAGGCACCGCGTCATTCCTCCATCCCCGCGTCCAACTCGCTTGGGTGCGGTGGGTGGAGGGATTTTTTATGCGGCTGTGAGGGCGAGGCGTCCGGTGAGCGCCGAAATCGTGGGGCGCTCGCGGGGCGTCCAATGGGGGAGCGCAGGGCCGAAGCTCATCTACGAATGCTTACGGGCAGTGTGCGAGTTGGCGGGCGAGCGCGTCGTGTTCGGCCTGCGTGACCCATAATCCGTAGGCGGACTTCACGTCGATGATGCGCTGTGCGTAGTCGCAGCGGAACGCCTTATTGGGCGGCAACCACGTTGCGGCGTCGCCCGCGCCCTTCTGCTGGTTGAGGCGTCCGTCCACGGCGAGTAGGTTGCGCGGGTCGTTGGCGAAGTTGCGGCGCTGCTCTGGCGTCCAGGCCTGCGCGCCTTTCTGCCACGCATCCGCGAGCGGGACGACGTGGTCGATCTGTACTGCCGAGGACGTGGATTTTCCGCGTTGGAATGCGATGTCCGTGCCCGAGTACGGGTCGTGCAATGTGCCGGAGAGCACCACGCACCCGTGCGTATTGTCTTTAATGACAACATTTGTGAGGTCGCGGCGCAGGATGTCGTTGCGGGTATCGCAGCCGTTATGGCCGAACTCGACGGTGACATCGTCCGACCAGCGCTGACCGAACTGCTCGCGTTCGTAGCCGGTCTTCGGCGCGCGACCCTTGACGGTCAGTGCGTCGAGACTGGCGAGTTCGACGGTGGTGTCGGTGGCGGCAGTGGTGTCTTTGGTCTCGGCGGCAGAACCAGAGCTAGAGCCGGGCAGCTCCGGCGTGGGCGCGTGATAGAACTGCGTCACCGCAATGAGAACGGCGGTGAGCGCGGCGACGACGTAGGGGGACTTGGACATGACCCAGATATCCTAACGCGCGGTAGGATCACGAGCCATGAGCATCGATAAGTTATTCGACGACTACCTCGCGGAGCAGGGCCTTGAGCGCCGAGTCGACGAGGGCTTGGACTACGACGTGCCGGTCGATGAGGCGCTTAGCTGCGTGCGCGAGGGGCTAGCGCCACAGCCAGACCAAGAATGACGGGTACGGCGCCCACGGCCACGATGTACGCCGTCTCATGGTCGAGCGAATAGAACGTGGAGATCGTTCCGGTAAGAGCGGTGCCGATGGCCATCGTGAGGAAGTAGAGGGCTGAGAAGCGCGTCGCGAAGGCGCGCGGGGCGTGCGCCGCTGAGGCTGCCATGCCTACCGGTCCGATGAGCATCTCGCCCAGGCTCATCGTGGCGATGCACCCGGCGAGTGCGATAAACGGCGCGGTGCCGCCGCCCGAGTAGGGCAGCAGCAGGAACATTCCGGCGCCGGCGAGCGCAAGCCCGCCGCCCATGAGCACGCGACGGGCGGGCATGCGGTAGCGCGCCATGATGGCCGCAAGGGGCAGCGTGAATACCAAAATGTAGAACGGGTTGAGCGACTGCGTCCATGCGGCCGGGATCTCAAAGGAACCGATGGTGCGGTCGAGACGCTCGCGCGAATAGACAGCGAGCACGCCGTAGATCTGCGACTGCAGCGCCCAGTAGACCGTGGAGCACGCGAAGAGCGGAATGAAGGCAAGGACGCGGCGGCGCTCGGGCGCGTCAACCTGCGGGGAGCGCAGCATCTGCATGAAAAGCGCGAGTGCTGTGCCCGCCGTGAGAATGAGCAGCGTGAGTGCCAAGCGCGAGGGAGGTAGGAGCGCGATGGCACCGAGGACAAGGGCTGCGACAGCAACGATAGCCAGCACTGCGCGGCGCGGCGCGATGGGCGAGGTGGGGGCGAGGATAAAGGGGGCATCGGCAAGCGAGGCGAGCGCGCGGCGGCGCAGGGAGAGATAAAAGACGCAGCCGATGGCCATGAGTCCGGCCGCCGCGGCAAAACCTGCGTGGTATCCGTGGTACTCGGCGAGCCAGCCGGTGAGCAGGGGGCCTAGGAGCGCGCCGACGTTGATGCCGAGATAGAAGATCTGGAATGCGCCATCGCGCTTGCCTGCCTCAGGCGGGAACGCGGCGCCGAGGATAGTAATCGCTGCGGTTTTGAGCAGACCCGAGCCCAGCGCGAGGGGGAGGAGCCCCGCGATGAGTCCGGCGTAACCGGGCACGAGGGAGAGCGAAAGATGCCCGGCCATGAGGAGGGCTGCGCCGGTAAGCAGGGTTTTCTCCGCGCCGAGGAGGCGGTCTGCTACCCAGCCGCCGGCGTAGGTGCACAGGTAGAGCGCGGAACCGTAGGCGCCGACGAGCGCGGTGGCCTGCGCTTGATCCATGCCCAGGCCGCCCTCGGCGGCGGTGGAATAGAGGTAGTAGGCGAGCAGTGCCTGCATGCCGTAGAAGCTGAAACGTTCCCAGGCTTCCACACCGGCGATGGCGGGCAAAGTAAGCGGAATACGCGTTCTTGAACGCCGTTCAATTATGGTCATGGATATTGAGTATGCACCATTCGGGCGTGTGGTAGACCTATTTTTATGAAAAACTTGAACAGTGTTCAATTTGTCCTTGACGTGGACTCTAAACATATGTGGCACCCCTACGCCGTGCCTGGTGCGCCGGCTCTGCCCGTCGCGCGCACCGAAGGCGTGTACCTGGAACTCATGAATGGGCGGCGGCTCATCGATGCCATGAGCTCGTGGTGGGCCGCGGCCCACGGGCATTCGCATCCGCGGCTCGTTGCGGCGGCGAAAGGCCAGATTGACCGGATGAGCCATGTCATGTTCGGAGGGCTCACGCACGAGCCCGCGGCACGGTTGACGGAGAACCTCATGCAGCTCACGCGCGGGGACTTCGCGCAGGTCTTTTACTCGGACTCCGGCTCGGTGGGCGTGGAGGTCGCGCTCAAGATGGCGCTGCAGTATGCGCGCGGCATGGGACATCCGGAGCGCACACAGTTCTTGACATGGCGCTCGGGCTACCACGGCGACACCTTCGGCGCGATGAGTGTGTGCGACCCGGAAGGCGGCATGCATGCGATGTGGGAGGGCATCCTCGCCCGTCAGATTTTTGCGCCAGCGCCGCCCGTGCGGGGTGCCTCGGCCGAGGAGCGCGCCGCGTACCTGCGGGAGTTCGAGTCCTTTATTGATGAGTCGATCGCAGCCGTCATTATCGAGCCTGTCGTGCAGGGCGCGGGCGGCATGCGCTTTCACGACCACGAGCTCGTCGCGGGAGTGAGGGAAATCTGCGACCGGCGGGGGATTGTGCTCATCGCCGATGAAATCGCTACCGGTTTCGGGCGCGCTGGTGACCTTTTTACCACCCAAACGGCCGGTATCGTGCCCGATATTTTATGCCTGGGCAAGGCGCTCACAGGCGGGTTCATGACGCTTGCAGCGACGCTGGCCACCGCGAAGGTAGCCGAGGGTATGGCGCCGCGCGCGCTCATGCATGGGCCGACGTTTATGGCGAATCCGCTCGCGTGTGCTGTGGCGGCCGAAGCGACGCAGATGATCCTCGACGGCGACTGGCGTACGCAGGTTTCCGCCGTGGAGGAGGGGCTGCGCTGTGGGTTGCAGGATGCGTGGGAGATCCCCGGCGTCGCGGACGTGCGGGTGCTCGGCGCCATCGGGGTGATCGAGATGGACCGCGACGTCGACATGACACGCGCGACTGCGGCCACGGTGAACGAAGGTGTGTGGCTGCGCCCCTTTGGCCGGCTCATCTACGCCATGCCGCCATTTATCGCGACGTCCGAAGAAGTCCAGGCCATCTGCCGCGGCATGTGTGCCGCGGCGCGGAACTACTAGGAGAAGACATGATTATCTGCGTAACCGGCACGAATACGGACGTCGGGAAAACCATCGCCACGGCGGCGTTGGCGAGTGTTGCGGCGGGCGACGGTGTTGACGTCGTTGTGGCCAAGCCCATCCAGACCGGCGAGCCCGACAGACAGGGGGATGCGAACACCGTTGCCCGGCTCACAGGGCTCGAGACCAAAGAGTTCGTGCGCTACCCCGAGCCGCTCGCGCCGAACCTCTCCGCGCGCCGGGCGGGCATGGCCGAGCCGGACCGGGCGGAGCTCGTTGCCTGGATTCAGGGGCTCGATGCGCCGGGTCGTCTCGTCCTCGTCGAGGGCGCTGGCGGTCTGCTCGTGCGCCTGGGCGATGAGCTCACCCTCGCCGATATCGCGGCTGACCTGGGCGCGCCGCTCGTCGTCGTGACGTCGATGGGGTTGGGCAGCCTCAATGCGGCGGAGCTTACCGTCGAGGCGGCCCGCCGCCGCGGACTAACGGTGAAAGGCCTGGTGGGCGGCTCGCTGCCGGAGGAGCTGGACCTCGCCACGCGCTTGAATCTTGAGGAGATGGAGCAGGTGACGGGGGAGGAGTTCTGGGGCGCGTTGCCTGGGGGCATCGGAAAGCTGGGGAAGGGGGAATTCGCGGCGGTGGCGCGGGAGGTTTTTCCGCGTGTCACCCAAAAGATGATGGATCCCTCATGATTTTGTGGCATGCTTAGTCATTGAATTTGTATCACTGACAAAACTGATCGCAGGACAAGAGGAGCACTTTCCATCGTGAGCTCAATCAACACCGAGTCATTTACCCTGCCCGCCGGCGCGCGTCCCCTCATCGAGCGCCTGGCCGAGGAGCCCTTTGCGCTGGAGTTTTCCGGCCAGGGCTACGCGTGGCTGCCTACCCTGCGTGCGCAGACCGCCGCGCACGCCACGGTGGCAGGCTATGTCACGCAGGCGGCTGCCGTGCTCGAACCGCTCGCCGATGAGCTCGCTCCTTTCTTCCCACACGGCTTCGACCCGCTCACCTGGGCGCGCGAGTCGGCGCCGGGCGACCCGACCGACGCGGCCGTGTCCACGCCGGGCATCCTCGTCACGCAGATCGCCGTGCTGGAGCAGCTTGCGGCGCAGGGCCTGGATATCTCTCGCGCGGTAGCACGACTGGGCCATTCCCAGGGCACCCTTGCCACCTTCGTGGCGGACGGCTCCATGCAGCCGGAGCATGCTATCGCCCTGGCGCAGCTCATTGGTGCGGCGCTCACGCGTACCGCGCGCGCCGAGGGACTCCTGCGTACGGCGGACAACGCCCCGATGCTTTCTGTGAAGGGTGCGACCCGCGCGCAGCTCGAGGCCGCTGGCGCGACGATTGGCCTGCGCAATGGCCACAAGAACTTCGTCATCGTGGGCGCGGACAACACTGCCGTGCGCGCACGGCTGGAGAAGGCCGCGGCGCGCTCTGCCCAGGCGCATGAGAATAAGGAACGCGGTGGCGCCGTGTTCGCGCCGAAGTTCACTGAGCTCGATATTCAGACGGCCTACCACCACGCGTCGCTGGAGGCCGCGGTCACGCAGGTCGTGGCCTGGGCATCTGATCTTGGTCTGGATGCGCAGCTTGCCGAGCGCGGTGCGCGTGTAGTGCTCACCGACACGGTGGACTGGAGTGCAGAAGTTTCCAGCGCCGTCGAGGCCGGTGCTAAGTGGATCCTCGAGTGCGGGCCCGCCGGTGGCGTCGCATCGCTGACCCGCGAGCTTGTCGCGGGCCGCGGCGTGGGCGTCCTCGCCGTCGACTCCGCCGCAGGCCAGGCCGCGCTCTTCGACGCGGGTCGCGCGCCGGAGCTGCCGTCCTCGTGGGAGCGCTTCGCGCCTCGTATTCTTCCGGGGACCGAAGGTCTCCGCGTGTCGACCCGTTTTACCGAGGTCACCGGCTACTCGCCGGTCATGCTCCCGGGCATGACCCCGTCCACCGTGGACCCGGCCATCGTCGCCGCGGCCGCGAACGCCGGCCACTGGGCCGAGCTCGCTGGTGGCGGGCAGACGACGAATGCGTTGCTCGTTTCCAATCTCGAGCGCCTAGAAGAGCTCCTCGAGCCGGGGGTCAACGCCCAGTTCAACGCCATGTACCTCTCTGCCTCGCAGTGGCGCCGCCAGATCTCCGGCGAGCGCGCGGTGCCCAAGGCGCGCGCGAATGGCGCCCCGATTTCCGGCATCATCGTCTCCGCCGGCATCCCGCCGCTCGAGGAGTCCGTCGCGCTCGTGGAGCAGCTCCACGCCGATAACTTCCCGTGGGTGGCCTTCAAGCCGGGCACCGTGCGCCAGATCGAGCAGGTGCTCGCCATCGCTGACGCGGTGGAGACGCCTGTGATCATGCAGGTCGAGGGCGGCCACGCCGGCGGCCACCACTCGTGGGAGGACCTCGATGAGCTCCTCATCGCCACCTACGCCACGATTCGCGAGCGCGACAATGTCATCCTGGCTGTGGGCGGCGGCATCGGCACGCCCGAGCGCGGCGCCGAGTACCTCACCGGTTCGTGGGCAGGCGCCCACGAGATGGCGGACATGCCGGTGGACGCCATCATGGTGGGCACCGCCGCCATGGCGACCCTCGAGTCCACCGCGTCCCCGCAGGTCAAGCAAGCCCTCGTCGACGCGCAGCCCGTCACCGACAATGACGGCTGGGCCGGCGCTGGCCAGGCCCGCGGCGGCATCGCGTCCGGCCGTTCGCAGCTGGGCGCCGATATCCACGAGATCGATAACGCCTGGGCCCGTGCGGGCCGCCTCCTTGACGACGTCGCTGGCGACGCCGAGGCCGTCGCCGCCCGTCGCGACGAGATTATCGCCGCCATCAACACGACGGCCAAGCCCTACTTCGGCGACCTCGAGTCCATGACCTACGAGGAGTGGCTTAACCGCTACCTCGAGCTGTCTTACCGCGGTGAGTGGGCGGATGTCTCTTGGGCCAACCGCTTCGCCCAGATGGTCGCGCGCGTGGAGGCCCGCCTCAATGATGCGGACCACGGTTCCTTCGATGCGCTCGTCACGGTCGGCTCCAACCCGGCCGTTGCTGTTGCAGACCTGCGCGCGGTCTATGATGACAAGCTTGACCTCACGCTCGTGGCTGCCGATGCCGCCTGGTTTATCACTCTGCTCGGCGAGCGCGGCAAGCCCGCTAACTTCGTGCCCGTCATCGACGCGGACGTGCGCCGCTGGTGGCGCCAGGATTCCCTGTGGCAGGCCCACGATGACCGCTACGACGCGGATGGCGTCTCCATCATTCCGGGCACCACCGCCGTTGCTGGCATCACCCGCGTCGACGAGCCGGTGGCCGAGCTCCTCGGCCGCTTCGAGGCCGCCGCTGCTGCCCAGGTTTCTGAAACGGCTACCGTGGCCCCCGCCATCGCCGACGCTCCCTCCGTCAACTGGGTCGGCCGCGAGCAGACCAATCCGTTGCGTGTTACCGCTGAGGTCGAAGGCGTGCACTTCAACGGCTCGACTCTGACGGTTCCGCTCGCCGGTGCCATCAAGGGCGCGGAGCTCAACCTTCACTTCACCGAGCCCACCATTCCGGGTGCCTCGCCGTTGATCACCGAAATCGACGCCGTGAATTCTATGCGCGAGCTCGCCCGCGTCGCCGCCGGCGGTAAGCTGCCGTCCGTGACGGAGGGCACCGCAACCTGGACGGCGGAGCTAACCGCCGAGGATCGCGCATCCTACGAGAACGTCACCGCTGGCTACGCGCCCGGCGAGACCGGCGTGGCTGCCGACATCCTGGTCGGCAAGGCCTGGCCGGCCGTCTTCGCGCTCATCGCCGCCGCTGAGACTCCGGATGGCGCGCCCGTCGTCGAGGGCCTGCTTAACCTCGTCCACCTGAACCACCACCTGGAGCTGCGCCGCGAGCTCCCGAACGCCGCGCAGCTCGACATCACTGCGAAGCTAGGCGACGTCGCCGACACGCAGCTCGGACGTGTCGTCCCCGTCACGGTCGACATCGAGGCCGATGGCGAACTCCTTGCCATCCTCGATGAGCAGTTCGCCATCCGTGGTCGCAAGGGCGGGGACGAAGTCCCGAAGACAGCGGGTGGCGAGCCCGTTGTCGAGAAGACCAAGTCTCACCGTCATCGCCTCGAACTCGACGCGCCGGAGTCCATGCACCCGTTCGCCGTCGTCACGGGCGACCGCAACCCGATCCACGTCTCGGACGCCGCAGCCAAGCTCGCCGGCCTGCCCGGCGTTATCGTCCACGGAATGTGGACCTCCGCTGTGGCCCAGCTCGCCGCCGGATTCGATGGCACGCACCTCGAGTCCTGGGACGCGCAGATGCTCAGCCCCATCCTGCCCGGCGCGCATCTCGTCATCGACGTCGCCCGCACCGCGCTGTCGGCCCGCGGCGGCGAGGTCCGCACCGTGACCGTCAACGTCGACGGCGAGCCCGCGCTCATCGGTACCGCCACGATGGCTGCACCGGTGACCTTCTACGGTTTCCCGGGCCAGGGTATCCAGTCCCCGGGCATGGGTATGGACGCCTTCGCCAACTCGGCTGCGGCCCGCGACGTGTGGGAGCGCGCGGACCGCCACACCCGCGCCAAGCTGGGCTTCTCCATCCTGGAGATCGTGCGCACCAACCCGCAGTCAGTCGTCGTGGCAGGGGAGACCTTCGCTCACCCGGACGGCGTGCTCTATCTCACGCAGTTCACGCAGGTCGCTATGGCGACCCTGGGCTGCGCCCAGATCGCGGAGATGGAGGAAGCCGGCGTGCTCCAGCACCCCGCCTTCTTCGCGGGCCACTCCGTGGGTGAGTACAACGCGCTCGCCGCGTACGCGCAGGTCCTCTCGCTCGAGGCGGTCGTTGACATCGTCTACGCTCGCGGTCTCACCATGCACCGCCTCGTCGAGCGCGACGAGCACGGCGTCTCCAACTATGGCCTGGCGGCCCTGCGCCCCAATAAGATGGGCATCTCCGCCGAGGACGTCTTCTCGCACGTCGCCGCCATCGCGGAGCAGACCGGCGAGTTCTTGGAAATCGTCAACTACAACATTGCTGGCGTCCAGTACGCCGTCGCCGGCACCAAGGCTGGGCTCGCTGCGCTCGCTCAGGACGCAGAACGACGCGCCCCGGGCACGCGGGCCTTCATCCAGATTCCGGGCATCGACGTGCCGTTCCACTCCTCGCACCTGTTGAACGGCGTTCCGGCCTTCCGCGCGCACCTCGACTCGCTCATCCCGGCTGACGTGGACCTCGACGTCCTCGTCGACCGCTACATTCCGAACCTCGTCGCGCGCCCCTTCGAGCTCACTCGCGAGTTCGTCGATTCCATGCTCAGCGTCGTGGAATCCGAGATCCTTGCCGGCATCCGCGCGGACTTCGACTCCGCCATGGAGGACCCGGTGAAGCTCGGTCGCACCCTTCTCATCGAGCTGCTGGCCTGGCAGTTCGCCTCGCCCGTGCGCTGGATCGAGACCCAAGACCTGCTGCTCACGGGCCTGGGCGTCGAGCGCTTCGTCGAGGTCGGCGTTGGTTCCTCGCCGACGCTCGCCAACATGCTGGGCCAGACCCTGCGCCTGCCGCAGTATGCGGAGTCCACCATCGAGGTCCTCAACATCGAGCGCGACCGCCCTAAGGCCTTCGCCGAGGATGCTGCCGATGCCCCCGCTGCTCCCGTCGCAGAGCCCACTGAGGAAGCTCCCGCCGAGGAGACCTCGGCTCCGGCCGCCGCTCCGGCAGCAGCGCCTGCCCCGGTCTCCGCTGCTCCCGCGGGCGCAGCCGCGCCGGCGGACAAAGCCTTTTGCGTCGCCGATGCCGTGGAGATGCTCGTCGCCGTGTGGACCAAGGTTCGCCCGGACCAGATGGGCGCCACGGATACCATCGAGGCTCTCGTTGAGGGCGTGTCCTCCCGCCGCAACCAGTTGCTGCTCGACCTCGGCGTCGAGTTCGGCCTCGGCGCCATCGAAGGCGCTGCCGATGCCCCGCTCGACGACCTCAAGCAGACCGTCGCCGGCATGGCCAAGGGCTACTCCGCCTTCGGCCCGGTGCTCGCCGACCAGGTTGCGGATACCCTGCGTCGTCTCACCGGCCCGGCGGGCAAGAAGCCGTCCTACATTGCGGAACGCGTCACCGGTCCGTGGGGTCTGGGCTCCGGCTGGGTTGACCGCGTGACCGCCGAGATCGTTCTCGGCGCGCGCGAGGGCGCCTCCCTGCGCGGCGGCGACCTTGCCACTCTGCCCACGGCTGCGGCCAACGCTGCGGCGCTCGACGACCTCATCGATGACGCTGTGCGCGCCGCCGGCCAGAAGGTCGGCCTCGACATCGCTATGCCGTCTGCCGGCGGTGCCGCCGGTGGCGTTGTCGACTCCGCTGCCCTCGACGAGTTCGCCGGCCAGATGAATGGCGCTCTCATCGAGACCGCCCGCACGCTGCTCGCCAAGCTCGGCGTCGAGCGGGCCACCACGGACTTTACCGATGCTCCAGATGAGCTCGCGGAGCTTGTGGCCAATGAGCTCGGCTCCGACTGGCCGCGCCTCGTGGCACCGGCCTTTGATGCTGACAAGGCCGTCCTTCTCGACGACCGTTGGGCCTCCGCCCGCGAGGACCTTGCGCGGGTCGCGAACGGCGAGGAGCTCCAGGTCGACGTCACGGGCGCCGGCGAAGAGGTTGCACAGATCGCGGATTACCTGGGGCTTGAAGAACACGCCATCGCCGCGCGTACCACCGTGGCCCTGGAGCACGCGAACGATATCGCGGTCGTCACCGGCGGTTCGCCGCGCTCCATCGCAGCGAGCGTCATCGGCGAACTGCTCCACGCAGGTGCCACCGTCGTCGCGACCACCTCGCGCCTGAACCATGAGCGCCTGGAGTTCTACAAGGAGCTCTACCGGACCCACGCCCGCGGCCGCGCCGCACTGTGGGTCGCCCCGGCGAACCTGAGCTCCTTCGCGGACCTCGACGCCTTCATCGACTGGGTCGGCCATGAGCAGACCGCGACCGTCAATGGTAAGTCCACGCTGCTTAAGCCGGCGCTCATCCCGACGCTGCTCTTCCCGTTCGCGGCTCCGCGCGTCCAGGGCACCCTCGCCGATGCCGGCGCTGCCGCCGAGTCCCAGATGCGTCTGCTGCTGTGGTCCGTGGAGAAGCTCATCGCGGGTCTCTCCGCGCTTGGCGCCGACACCCACGTGGGCCAGCGCCTGCACGTCGTCCTGCCGGGCAGCCCGAACCGCGGCCGCTTCGGTGGCGACGGCGCCTACGGCGAGGCCAAGGCTGCACTCGACGCGCTCGTGACCCGCTGGAAGTCCGAGCCCGTCTGGGGCGAGCGCACCTCGATCACCCACGCCCACATCGGCTGGGTCCGCGGCACGGGCCTGATGGGCGGCAACGACCCGATGGTCGAGCTCGTCGAGGCCAAGGGCGTGACCACCTACTCCACCGAGGAGATGGCCGCCAAGCTCGTGGGCGAGGGCACCAACGCCGAGACCCGCGCCCAGGCCCTCGAAGCACCCGTCACGCTGGACTTCACCGGCGGCCTGGGCGGCGCAGACCTCAATCTGCCGGAACTCGCGCGCCAGGCGGCGGCGAAGGCCGACGCGTCTGCGGAGACGGAGTCTCTCACTGCGCCAGTCACCGTGCGCGCGCTGCCGAGCCCGCGCCAGCCCATCGCGTGGACGCAGCCGGACTTCTCCGGCGTGACGACGAACCTCGAGGACATGGTCGTCATCGTCGGCGCCGGCGAGCTGGGCCCGGTGGGCTCCTCGCGCACGCGCTACGAGGTCGAGCTCACCGGCGATCTCACCGCGGCGGGCGTGCTCGAACTCGCCTGGACCACGGGCCTTATCAAATGGGACGAGACCAACCGCACGTGGATGGCCGGCGACGAGGCCATCGCGGAGGAAGACATCTACGAGCGCTTCCACGATGAGGTCCTCGCGAACGTGGGCGTCCGCCGCTACCACGATGACTTCGGCCCGCACATGCCGATGGTCGACAACCTCGCGCCGGAGCTCACCACTATCTACCTCGAGCGCGACATGACGTTCGCGGTCGCCGACGAGGCCACGGCCAAGTCCTTCGTCGACGAGGTCGAGGGCGCGTCCGCGTACTTCGACGGCGAGGAATGGCAGGTCACCCGCCCGAAGGGTTCGCCGGTACGCGTGCCGCGTCGCGTCGCCATGTCGCGCTACGTCGGCGGGCAGGTGCCGAAGGGCTTCGACCCGGCTGTCTACGGCATCCCGGCGGACATGATCGATAACCTCGATCGCGTCGCGCTGTGGAACATTGTGTGCACCGTCGACGCGTTCCTCTCCGCGGGCTTCAGCCCGGCCGAGCTGCTTAGCATGGTCCACCCGGCGCGCGTGTCCTCCACGCAGGGCACCGGCATGGGAGGCATGGCGTCGCTGCGCTCGCTCTACGTGGACAAACTGCTCGCGCAATCGCGACCGAACGACATCCTGCAGGAGGCGCTGCCTAACGTCGTCGCCGCGCACGTCATGCAGTCCTACGTCGGCGGCTACGGCCAGATGATCCACCCGGTCGCCGCGTGTGCGACCGCAGCGGTCTCCGTCGAGGAGGCCATGGATAAGCTGCGCCTGGGCAAGGCGGACTTCGTGGTTGCCGGTGGTATCGACGACCTCTCCATCGAAGGCATCACCGGCTTCGGCGACATGGCCGCCACCGCGGATTCCGCGGAGATGGACGCCAAAGGCATCGACCACACGTACTTCTCGCGTGCGAACGACCGTCGTCGCGGCGGTTTCATCGAGTCCGAGGGTGGCGGCACTCTGCTGCTGGCCCGCGGCTCCTTCGCCGCGGAACACGGCCTGCCGGTCCTGGGCGTCGTCGCGTTTGCCGAGTCCTTCGCGGACGGTGCGCACACCTCCATCCCGGCTCCTGGCCTGGGCGCGCTCTCCGCTGCTCGCGGCGGCGTGAACTCCCGCCTGGCGGTGGCGCTGCGCGAGCACGGCGTGACCCCGGACGAGGTGTCCATCATTTCTAAGCACGATACCTCGACGAACGCGAACGACCCGAACGAGTCGGACCTGCACGAGCGCATCGCTGCCTCGATGGGCCGCGCGGAGGGCAACCCGCTGTACGTCATCTCGCAGAAGTCGCTCACCGGTCACGCAAAGGGTGGTGCCGCGGCCTTCCAGCTCGTCGGCCTTACCCAGGTCCTGCGCGAGGGTATTCTCCCGCCGAACCGCTCGCTTGACTGCGTGGATCCGGCGCTGCGTCAGTACAGCCACCTCACCTGGCTGCGTCGTCCGCTTGACCTGCGCTCCGCGGCGCCGAAGGCGGGGCTGGTGACCTCCCTGGGCTTCGGCCACGTCTCGGCGCTCATTGCAGTCGTTCACCCCGGCGCGTTCCTTGCGGCACTCGCCGAAACCTGCAGCAACGCCGCGGCGCAGTGGCAGGAGGCCGCTCATGCTCGCGAGGCCGCCGGCCTTGCCCGCTATGATGCCGCCATGCACGGCGGGTCCGCTCTCTTCGAGCGTCCCGTAGACCGTAACTTGGGTGGCAACGGCGATGCCGTCAAGGACCGCGAGGTTGCCGTCCTCCTCGACGAGAACGCGCGCCTCGT
This sequence comes from Corynebacterium sp. DNF00584, assembly GCF_001552965.1. NCBI lineage: Bacteria > Bacillati > Actinomycetota > Actinomycetes > Mycobacteriales > Corynebacteriaceae > Corynebacterium > Corynebacterium sp. DNF00584. Next base: position 57,907 of record NZ_KQ959760.1, read on the forward strand.
GGACGGCGTGCTCACGCCGGGCTCTTAAGTTCCTTGCGAAAATCTCCTCCTACGTTGCTCGCAGGAGGAGATTTTCGCAATCAACGGCGGAGGGCAGGGTGTGAGGGCCTTGTTGGGCGAAAAATGCGCACGGACACAGGCGAGGAGTGAACCGACCCATATGCGAAAGAACATGCCGACATGAGACGGGGCCGCGAATGGGGGTACAAGAGCGTAGGAAAAGTGCAGGCGGTGTGCGCTTGAACGATAAAGGTGCAGGTTATCGGGGTTGAGCTGGGGGAGTGGGGTGGGGCACGATACTCGAATGAGAAAGATGTGGAAGGCTTGGGCGACCGTTGTGACGGTCGCGGCGTTGGCGGGATGCTCGGCGACGGGTGGTGCGCCGCGCAAGGATGCGGGCGTTGGAATGGCCGGTGGTGTCGACACGCCGCGGCTCACGGTCGCGATGGTCTCGCACGGCGCGCCGGGCGATACGTACTGGGACCTCGTGCGCAAGGGCGCGGAGGACGCGGCGCAGAAGGACAATATCGAGCTGCGTTACTCTTCGGACCCGCAGGCGCCGAACCAGGCGAACCTCGTGCAGTCCGCGATTGACGCGGGCGTCGATGGGATCGCGGTGACCATGCCGAACGCGCAGGCCATCGGGCCGGTCGCGCAGAAGGCCGTGGACGCGGGGATTCCGACCGTGGGCCTGAACGCGGGCATGGATGAGTACGAAAAGTACGGCATGAGCGCGTTCTTCGGCCAAGACGAGTCCGTCGCCGGTGAGAAGGCTGGCGAGAAGCTCAAGGGTGAGGGCGCGAAGCACACGCTGTGCGTCATCCACGAGCAGGGCAACTCCTCGCAGGAGGCGCGCTGCGCGGGCGTGAAGAAGGGCTCGGGCGCCAACGTGGAGCTGCTCTACGTCAACGGCCAGGACCTCACGGCGGCGCAGTCGACGCTGCAGGCGAAGCTGGCCCAGGACAAGAGCATTGATTGGGTCATGGCGCTGCAGGCCCCGGTGGCGTTGCGCGCTGTGGACGCGGTGAAGGACGCGGGCTCGCAAGCGAAGATCGCCACGTTTGATACGAACGCGGAGCTCGTCGGTGCCATCCAGGACGGCGACGTCGCGTGGGCCGTGGACCAGCAGCCGTACATGCAGGGCTACATGGCGGTCGATGCCCTGTGGCTGGCTCAGCGCAATGGCTCGACGCTCGGCGGCGGGCAGCCGGTCTACACAGGCCCGAGCTTCGTCGATGCCGAGAACGTCGACACTATCGCCGAGTCCGCTAAGGAGGGCCTGCGATGAGTATCGCCGTGACAGAAGCAGACATCACCGCGCCGGAGACGGCGGGGGATGAACGCGTGCGGGAGCGAGGGGGCATCGGAAGGCTGGTGCGCCGCCCGGAGATGGCGAGCGTGCTCGGCGCGGTGCTCATCTTCGCGCTGTTTATGATAGTCGCGCCGGCGTTCCGGTCGCTCGAGGCGTTCTCGACGGTGCTCTACTCGAGCTCGACGCTGGGGATTGTGGCGCTCGCCGTGGGCCTGCTCATGATTGGTGACGAGTTTGACCTGTCGAGCGGTGTCGCGGTGACAACCTCGGCGCTCGTGGCGACGATGCTCAATTACAACCTGCACCTCAACTCGTGGGTCGGTGCGGGGCTGTCGCTGCTCGTGGCGCTGGGGATTGGTGCCCTGAACGGATACCTCGTGGTGCGCACAAAGATCGCGAGCTTCCTCATCACGCTGGCGGCGTTCCTCGTGCTCCAAGGCCTGAACCTGGCGGTGACGAAGCTGGTCACCGGCCAGGTGGCGACGCCGACGATTGCGGATATGGAAGGTTTTCCGTCCGCGCGCGTCGTCTTTGCGGGCACCATTCATGTGGGTGGACTGAGTATCCGCGCGACGGTGCTGTGGTGGATCTTCTTCGTCGCCGTGGTGTCCTTCTTGCTCTATAAGACGAAGTTCGGCAACTGGATCTTTGCGGTGGGCGGCAACGCGGACGCGGCGCGCGCCGTGGGCGTGCCCGTCAAGCGCGTGAAGATTATCTTGTTCATGTTCGTCGGCTTCGCGGCGTGGTTCGTGGGCATGCATACGCTCTTCGCGTTCGACTCCATTCAGGCGGGCCAGGGTATCGGCAATGAGTTCTTGTACATCATTGCGGCGGTCATCGGCGGCTGCGCGATGACGGGCGGCCGGGGCACGGCGGTGGGCACGGCGATCGGTGCGCTCATCTTCGGCATGACCAACCAGGGCATCGTCTACGCCGGCTGGAACCCGGACTGGTTCAAGGCCTTCCTCGGCGCCATGCTGTTGTGGGCGGTGCTCACGAACACCGGATTTACGAGCTGGGCGAAGAGGAGCTAGGAAGATGACAATTTTTGAAGCGCGGGATATCGCGCAGCAGTTTGGCAATTTTCAGGCTCTTTCCGATGTGTCGTTGCGGCTGGAGTCCGGCCAGGTGACATGCGTGCTGGGCGATAACGGCGCGGGTAAGTCGACGCTCATCAAGATTCTGTCGGGCTTGCAGCGTCCGACCGCGGGATCGTTGGCGCTGGACGATGCTGAGGTTTCTTTCACCAGCCCGCGAGACGCCCTCGACCACGGTATCGCGACGGTCTACCAGGACTTGGCGCTCGTGCCGTCCATGCCGGTGTGGCGCAATTTCTTTGTGGGGCAGGAGCTCACAGGAGCCTTCGGCCGGCTGAAGGAAGCCGAGATGCGACGGATTACCTCGGAGCAGCTTCAGGAGATGGGCATCGATCTGCCGGATGTGGGCGTGGACCTGGAGGCGCTCTCCGGCGGCCAGCGCCAGGTCGTGGCGATTGCACGTGCCATCTACTTCGGCGCGGAGTTCCTTGTGCTCGACGAGCCGACCGCAGCATTGGGCGTGAAGCAATCCGGGATGGTGCTGCGGTTTATCGCGGCGGCGCGCGATCGCGGGATGGGTGTTGTGTTCATTACGCACAACCCACACCACGCGCACCTGGTGGGCGACCACTTTGTGGTGCTCAACCTGGGGCGGATGGTCCTCGACGCGGCGCGCAAGGATGTCACGCGTGAGGAACTCACCCGCTGGATGTCCGGCGGGGCGGAGCTGGAGGTGCTCGAGCACGAGCTCGCCCGCTAGTCTGAAGACATGTTCTCCGTCGGCACAGACCTCGTCCACATCCCCGGTTTTGCGGAGCAACTCGCGCGGCCGGGCACGCGATTTACGGGTGTGTTTTCCGCGGCGGAACTGCGCCTGGCCACGCAGCGTTTCGGGAGCGGATCGGCGCGTCAGGCCGAGCACCTGGCCGGTCGCTGGGCCGCGAAGGAAGCATTCATCAAAGCCTGGTCGCAGGCGCTCTACGGGCGCCCGCCGGTCATCGCACCGGACGACGTGGACTTCGCTGAGATCGAAGTTCGCGCGGACGCATGGGGACGCGTCGGCCTTGAGCTGCGCGGCGCAGTGAAAGACGCCGTGGACGAATCGCTGGGGCAGTGGACTGCGTCCCTGAGCATCAGCCATGATGGGGATTACGCGACGGCCACGGTGCTGCTTGTCGCTAACTCGTAGCGACCGCAAAGAGGTAGGCGACGAGCATGCGCTTGATCTCCGCGACGACGTGGTCGAAGTTTTCCTCTGGGCCAGAAACGGCGTAGTTGAGCAAGGAGACGACGGTGTGCACGAGGAAGCCGGCGAGCTCGATGCGCTGCTCATAGGGGGAATCGGGAGCAAGCGGCGCGAGGATATCGGCGAGGGGCTCGAGCATCTCGCGCTCGGTCGCGGCCGCGGTAGCACGGGTGGCCGGCGTGGATTGGACGGCGTGCCACACGGCGCGGCGGGAGGGGTCCTCGCGCCACATGCGCGCGAGGTGGTCGATGAACTCGTCTAGGAAGTCCGGCCACTGGAGGGCAGGGACGTGCTCCGAAAAGGAACGGATCTCCTCGAGGTTCGCCGCGGTGTCTTGGCGGTCGAGCTCACAGATGAGCACGTACTTGTTGGCGAAGAACTGGTAGAGCGTGCCGATGGGTACTTCGGCGCGCCGGGAGACCTCGTCGAAAGTGAAAGACTCGAAGCCGGCCTCGATGAGCACCGCGCGCGCCTCTTTGAGGATCCGCTCAAAGCGCGCGCGGCTGCGGGCTTGAGCGGGGCGGCGGCGCGGGACGAGGAGCTCGGCGTCGGAGGAACTGATCATAAAACGCTAGTCGAGCTCTTTGAGAATACGCGCGACGTGGCCGGTGGCCTTGACGTTGTACTTGGCCAGACCGATGGTGCCATCCGGCTCGACGAGGAAGGTGGAGCGGATAACGCCCTGGATGACCTTGCCGTAGTTCTTCTTCTCTCCAAACGCGCCGTAGGCCGTAAGCGTCTCCTTCTCCGGATCGGACAGCAGCGGGAAGTTGAGGTCGTGGTCCGCGCGGAACTTGGCCAGGGCCTCCGGCTTATCAGGGGAGATGCCCACGATAGCCACGTCAGAACCGTTGAGCTGCTCGAAGGCGTCGCGGAAGTCGCAGGCCTCGGTGGTGCAGCCGGGCGTATTCGCGCGCGGGTAGAAGTAGACGAGTACGCGCTGGCCCGCGAAGTCGGACAAGGAGACCGTGTTGCCCTTGTCGTCGCTCAGGGAAAAGGCGGGGGCGGTGTCGCCCTCAGAAAGTCGAATCTGCTCAGTACTCTTCTCAGTCATGTATCCCACCATACCGCGTAGGAGTGAGCAGCCTATCACAGCACGCAGACGCGCTGTGCGCTAGTGTGGGGAGAGCAAAAACTTAGGCGAAACTTGAGGAGTACACCATGGCACGCAGCACCGATGACATCCAGCGCGATATCGAGCGCACCCGCCGCCAGCTGGCCGGCACCCTGGACGAGCTGACGAACCGCACGAAGCCGCAGAACTTCGTTAACGACGCAAAGGTACAGGCCACCAGCAAGCTGCAGGAGCCGCAGACCCAGAAGGTCCTCGCCGGCGTCGCCGTAGCTGTCGTTGGCCTTATCGCCCTGGGCGTTGCCCGTTCGCGCCGCCGTTCCAACGACATCAAGGAGCTGCAGAAGCTCCTCGCGCAGCGTTAAATTACTTCAGCGCCGCCCTCTGCCAACTCGGTGAGGGCGGCGTTTCCGCGTTTTTCATCCACCGGCGAGCACAACTCCCGCAGTACCCGCACCTCAAAGCCCGCCTTCAGCGCGTCGAGCGCCGTGGCGCGCACACAATGGTCCGTCGCAATTCCGCAGACGTCGAGCTTTCCGATGCCCCGTTCCCGCAGCCAGGCTTCCAGCCCCACCCCCGAGCCATCACCGTTCGTGTCGGCCTCGAACCCTGAATACGCCGCGGTGTAGGCGCCCTTTTTAAAGGCGGCATCGGCAGGCTGGAGCGCCGGGTGAAGCTCGGCGCCGGGGGAACCGGCGACGCAGTGGACGGGCCACGTGTCGATGAAGTCTGGCTCGTCTGCGAAGTGCCCGGCTGGGTCGATATGCCAGTCCTGGGTTGTGACCACCATGTCATAGGTGCCCTGCAGAGCAGCGATTTTCTCGGCGATCTCGTCGCCGCGGGCGGTGCCCAGCGCGCCGCCGGGGCAGAAGTCATGTTGGACGTCGACAATCACGAGTGCACTCTTCATGGCGCATAAGTCTATATGCTGGGCAGGCATGAAGACGCCGATTCCGTATTACCTGGGCCAGATTCTCGAGTCAGTCCGCGACGAGGACGGGGGAGAGGTCGCTGACTACATCCCGGAGCTTGCCAACGCCGACCCAAACAAGCTCGCCGTGGCGCTGTGCTCGTCTACCGGGCACGTCTACTCGGCGGGCGATGCGGAGCATGAATTTTCCATTCAGTCCATCTCTAAGCCCTTCGTCTATGCGCTGGCGCTCCAGGAGCTGGGACTCGATGCCGTGCGTGACGTCGTGGGCATGGAGCCCTCCGGCGAGGCCTTCAACGAGCTCTCGCTGGGCCGCGACTACCGCCCCGTCAACCCGCTCATCAACGCGGGCGCCATCGCGGTCAATCAGCTCATCAACGGCGTCGACTCCTCCGTCGAGGACCGCAACGCGCGCCTCAACGAGTACTTCTCCCGCCTCGCCGGCCGGGACCTCTCCGTCGACGCTGGTGTCGCCGACTCGGAGCTCAACCACGCCGACCGCAACCTCTCGCTCGCGCACATGCTGCGCAACTACGACATCATCAAGGATGACGCGCACGACGCCGTCCTCTCGTATACGCACCAGTGCGCCATCCGTGTGGACGTGCGTGACTTGGCCGTCATGTCCGCGACGCTCGCCAACGGCGGCCGCCAGCCCGTGACGGGCGACAAGATCCTCGACGCGGACGTCTGCCGCCTCACGCTCGCCGTGATGAGCTCCTGCGGCATGTACGACGGCGCCGGCCGCTGGATGGCCGAGGTCGGCATTCCCGCCAAGTCTGGCGTCGCCGGCGGCCTGTTGGGTACCCTGCCCGGCCAGCTCGGCGTGGCGACCTTCTCGCCCCGTCTCAATGAGTCCGGCAACTCCGTGCGCGGCGTCGAGGCCTTCAAGCTGCTCTCCTCAGACATGGGCCTGCACCTTATGAGCACGGACAACCGCGTGGGTACCCACCCCATCCGCTCCAAAGAGGAAGACGAGGACCACGCCGTTATTCACCTCCAAGGCCACATCAACTTCTCCGCCGCCGAGGCCATCCTCTACGAGCTCCAGGGCTACGACCTCGACGCGTGCCGCGTGGCCCTCGATATCTCCCAAGTCCCCAGCCTCAACCGCGTGGGCCGCCGCATGCTCAAAGAAGGCCTCCGCCGCCTGCGCGAGGGCGGCAACGAGATCGCCGTCATCGACCCCGACGGCACCCTCACCGACCGCGAGCTTTCCGATGGCACCGTCGTCCCTCTCGCAGACGCCGAGGACTATCACATCAACGGCGAGGACGTCCGCGATTAAGCCCTGGCTCCGTGTCCTGCGGTGACCTGCTCTTACCTTACGAGACGCCCACGCGAATATCGGGCGCGTGAGAGCCTATCTTCGCCTAGAATCGCTCGCAACGCGCCCGAAAACGACGTGCCAGCGCCGTAAGTCCCGCAGCGACGCGGAGCTCCCCTCAGGGCGGGCGGGAAAACGCAAAATCCCGCCGGGCGAACCCGGCGGGAAGATTGTGCGCCATCAGGGACTTGAACCCCGAACCCACTGATTAAGAGTCAGTTGCTCTGCCAATTGAGCTAATGGCGCTCACGTTGTCCGTCTGGGCTGTGCGCCCTGCCGTGCAACGAGAAATAACTTTAACCCGCGTTGGCTTGGATGTAAAATCGCCTGGTAGGCACTGCTTTTTACCCCTGTTCTATCGTCCGAGTCTAGCGCGAAAATGTGGGAAGCGTGCCTCGGCCTCTCGCGGTGGGGCGCTCTCTAGGTGCTCCGTACGCCGGTGGCCGTCGGTGATTAAAGGTGTGATGTGCCCGAATTTAAATCGGTGCCAACGCGGGCGATCGCCGCGGCGCAGTGGGCCATTGTGCTGCCGCGCCACTCCGAGAATTGGGTTAGCAATTTAAGAAATTTCACATTAGGATATTGCGCGTATGTCTGCCCCCTTATCACTTAAGGCTTGAACCGTGACAATTCCTCGCCGTCTGTCGGTCATTGCTACCCTGACCGTTGCCTCTATTTCCCTCGCTGCCTGCTCGTCCGCTGGTAACGGCGAAGACACCTCCCCCGTTGCGGAAGTTTCTTCCGTGGCCAATGAAGCTCATGACGCCGCCGCATCCTCGGCTGCACAGGCTGCTAAGAAAGCGCCTAAGTTCTCCGTGAAGAACAATGCGACGGGCGTCTCCGTCACGAAGCCCACTACCGTGACCTCGGACGAAGGCGACGGCCTCGCTAAGGTCACCATGACTAATGAATCCGGCGGCGCCGTGGAAGGCGAGTTCTCCGAAGATAAGCAGACCTGGTCCACGACGGAGGTCCTCGGCTACGGCCGTACCTACACCGTCACGGCGAAGGACAAGAATGGCAAGTCGAAGACCATCACGTTCACCACGGATAGCCCGGCGTATACGACGGGCGTGGGGCTGAGCCCGCTGCCGGATTCCACTGTGGGCGTGGGGCAGACCATCGGCTTTAATTTCTCGTCCGCCCCGCAAGACCGCCAGGCAGTTCAGGACGCTATCGAGATTGAAACCTCCCCGCACGTGGATGGCGCTTTCTACTGGCTGAGCCCCACGGTCCTGCGCTGGCGTCCGCAGAAGTTCTGGGAGCCGGGCACGCAGGTCAAGGTGAAGGCCAACATCTACGGCCTCGACATGGGCGGCGGACTCTTCGGCGACGCGGACAACGAAACGAACTTCACGATTGGTGACCGCACGGTCTCCATCGTCGATGACAACACGAAGACCATGCAGATCTGGAAGAACAAGAAGCTCATCAAGACCATGCCGGTCTCCCTGGGCCTCGAGGTTCCTGGCCGCGTGACCCCCAACGGTTGGTACACGGTGGGCGACCAGTATGACCAGCTCATGATGGACTCCACCACCTACGGCCTGGCTCTCGACGCCGGCGGCTACCAGACCATGGTGGACGACGCGACGCAGCTGTCCTACTCGGGCATCTACGTCCACTCCGCCCCGTGGTCCGTGTGGGCACAGGGAAGCCAGAACACCTCGCACGGTTGCATCAACGTCTCCCCGGAAAACGCTCAGTGGTACCTGGATAACGTCAAGCGCGGCGACGTGGTCTATGTCAAGCACACCTCCGGTGGCATCCTGCCTGCCACGGATGGCTTGGGCGACTGGAACATGGGCTGGGACGAGTGGTCCGCAGGTAACGCGGAGCAGTAAATGCGTTTCTCTGTCCTCGACCGTGCCGACCGTGCGACCGGCGAGGGCTTTCCGGACGTCGTGGGTCATGCCCGCCACGTCGAGCGCCTCGGCTTCGAGCGCTTCCTCGTAGCTGAGCACCACGGCGTGCCCGGTATTCCCGCGGGCCAGCCCGCGCTGCTTGCTGCCCACGTCGCGGCGCACACGCAACGTATTCGTGTCGGCACCGGTGGCATCATGGTGCTCAATCACGCGCCTTTCATCGTCGCGGAGCAAATCCGCCTGTTGGAGACCCTCTACCCGGGCCGCATCGACATCGGCCTCGGCTCCTCGGTCGGCTTTACCGCGCCCATCCGCGAGGCCCTCGGCTCGCGCCCCAAGGAGCGCTTTGAGGCCCACCTCGGCGAGCTCCTCGCCCTCCTGGACGGCACTCCTCCCACGCCCCAGCCTGCCGATGCCCCCACACCCTCACTCTTCCTCCTCGCCGGCTTCCGCTCCGCTTTGACGGCCGCCCGCTTCGGCCTTGGCGTCATCCTGGGCGGGCCCGTCCACACCCAGGAGGCCGCGGCGAAGGCCTACCGCGAGAACTTCGCGCCCGGCGTTCTCGACGCGCCGCACGTGATCTCCTCGCTCAATATCGCGGTGGCTGATACGGAAGACGATGCCCGCGCGCTTCTCCTTCCTGAGGCCGTCGCGAAATCCCTCTCTCTATCTACAGGTGAGTTCCCCTCGCTCGATCCGCGTCCGGACCTCGAAATGCTCACAGCCCAGCAACGCCGCCGCGTCACCGAAGCCCAAGCCCACGACGTCTTCGGCACCCCACGCGTCGTCCGCGACCGCCTCCATGCCATTGCGCAGACCCTCGGCGTCGACGAATTCCTCGTCACCGGTGACATGCCCGACCGTCCCGGCCGCGCCCGCAGTGAGGAACTCCTCGCACAGCTCTAACCTCGCATAGACCAGCCTCGGGCACGTCTTTTTTTGTCCCGTTTGCTCTCCCCGTGAACCTCATTCAGGACGTAGGGACAAGGAAACCCCACAGGCAGGCGTTTGCATCCTGCGGAGGTCCGGCGGTCTCCAGCGACTGTCTTTTCTTGTCCCGTTTGTCCTCCCCGCGCCCCTCGTGCCGGAAGCAGGGACGAGAAAACTTCTGCCCTGCGCGAGGTGGGATTGTCCGCTAATCTGTGGGCAACAAGGAATGAAGGGGGGAGAGTTCCATGGGGGATCTCGTCGCGACCGGTGCGAGTCCGCGGGAATTGAGAGCGGCAGCGCAGAAGAATCACGTCATCAAAATCTGTCACGGCTTGTACGTCACCAGGCGGCCGACGGCACACGAGCTCTGGGCTATCGTGAGCACTCGGTGGCCGCGGGCGGCGCTGACCGGAGAGACTGCAGTGCAGGTCTTCTTGGGTGAAGAGCTCACCTTTCCGCTGGAGATAGCTGTGCCTAGTTCCATGCCGCGGTCTATGTGGTGGAACGTTCGTCGGCGTAAAGGTGCAGCCGTGGTGGACGTGAACGGCCTGCGCGTCGTGTGTCCTGCGCAGGTCATTGAACACCTTGCCGACGATGAGCGGGCCGTGCAGCTCCTTGAACACCGGTATTCGGGTAGGAACGGCAAAGAATTCCTCGATACCGAGCTTCAGGACGTCCCCAAACTTCCGCACCGCACGCGAAGGTTGCTTGTGCAGGCTGCGATCGGGGCCGATTCCGTACCCGAGCGCACCGTGGCTCGAGCATTGAAAGAGAAAGGATTCCATGTCGAGTCCAATTTCATCATCGGGCCCTACCGTTGGGACATTGTCCTCCCGAAGGAGAGGATTGCGGTGGAGATTGACGGCTATGAGTTTCATATCGACAAGAAGCCTTTTGTGCGCGACCGGTGGAAGAACAATGACGCCGTTCTACGTGGCTGGCTTACGCTGCGCTACAGCGGGATGTGCGTTACTCACCATCCGAGTTATGTCATTGAGCAAATAGCCACTGCCCGTAAACCGAATTTATCCTCAGCTTGGCATTCGTTTGTGGGGCGCTGGCACCGACTCTGGAACAATATTACGCATTTCGATCCATGGGATGCGCCGCCGGTTCATTAGCTAGGCGGACGACAAAAGCTCCGAACCCTGAGGTTCGGAGCTTTTAGACTTTGGGGTGGCTGACGGGGCTCGAACCCGCGACACCCAGGATCACAACCTGGTGCTCTACCAGCTGAACTACAGCCACCATCGCTACTCAAAAGCAGCAATGAGTAGATTAACCCACAGGCGCTAAATTACAAAAACGCCTGGTAGACGGCCACAGACTCTTCCTGCGCGGCGAGCGCCTCATCGGAGTCGGGGCCTTCGCCTGGAACGAAGACGCTGCGGCGGTAGTAGTCGAGCTCGCGGATGGACTCGATGATGTCGGCCAGCGCGCGGTGGGCCATGCCCTTTTCTGGCTGGTGGTAGTACGCCTTGGGGAACCAGCGGCGCGAGAGCTCCTTGATAGTGGAGACGTCGATCATGCGGTAGTGCAGGGCGGCGTCAAGGCGCGGCATGTAGGCGCGGATGAACGTGCGGTCCGTGGCGATGGAGTTGCCGGCCAAAGGCGCGGGATGCTCCGGATCGCAGTGCTCAGCGATAAGGGCCAGTACAGCATTTTCGGCCTCGTGCACGGACACGGTGGAGGCGCGGATTTCGTCGAGCAGCCCATTGGAGGAGTGCATATTGGTGACGAAGTCATCCATCTCGGCCAGTTCTTCCTCGGTGGCGTGAACGACGAGGTCCAAGCCTTCGCCCACCACGTTGAGGTTGCCGTCGGTGATGATGGCGGCGACCTCCACGATGACGTGGCGGGAAGTATCCAGGCCTGTCATCTCGAGGTCAATCCACACGAGGCGGTCATGCTTGGGGGCGATGTCAGCTTGAGTCATGGCAACCATTGTAGCCCTCGTGTCTTACCCCCAAAGCGGGGCGTTGTGTTCAACGTTTTCGACGCAGCCTGAGTCCAAACGTGCTGCATATCACAACTAATCGCATATTGCGGAGTGAAACATGTACGAGAAAATTCGTTATCTAGCTCACTTTTTCTTAACTGTTGGTGCATTATCGTTATCAACTCATCGCCCTTCTCTGGATGAGGACTCACTTGAGTAGGAGCCCGCAATGTCAGCGTTTTTAGACTCACTCAATTCAATTATTTGGTCGCCAGCACTCGTCTTCCTTTGCTTGGGGGCTGGCATTTACTTCACCCTCGTCACGAAATTCCTGCAGATCCGGTGTATCCCGGACATGTTGCGCCAGCTCGTCCACGGCGAGAAATCCGAAAACGGTGTCTCATCATTCCAGTCGTTGATGATCTCGCTGGCTGGGCGCGTCGGCGTGGGCAATATCGCCGGCGTGGCCACGGCTATCGCCTTTGGTGGGCCAGGAGCCGTGTTCTGGATGTGGGCGGTGGCGCTGCTCGGCTCGGCGACGTCCTTCGTGGAATGTACGCTCGCGCAGATTTATAAGGAACAGGACCGCGATACCGGCGAATACCGCGGTGGTCCGGCGTACTACATCGAAAAGGCGTACAGCCACACCAAGGCTGCTCCATTCATGCTCATCTATGGCGTCGTGTTCGCGATCTCAATGATTCTCGCCACCAGCTACTTCCTGCCGGGAATCCAGGCCAACGGCGTGGCGGCAGCGGTCAACAATGCGTGGGGCATCGACTTCACGTGGTCTGCGGTGGTCCTTGCCAGCATCCTCGCCATCATCATCATCGGTGGCGTGAAGCGCATTGCCAACTTCGCCTCCGTTGTCGTGCCGTTTATGGCGGCGGCGTACATTATCATCGCCGTGGTCATCCTGTTCATGAACTTCTCCGACATCCCGCACGTCTTCGGGCTGATCTTCCGCTCCGCATTCAACATGGAAGCTGGCTTCTCCGGCATGCTCGGCGTGGCGATTATGTGGGGTGTTAAGCGCGGTATTTACTCCAACGAAGCCGGCCAGGGCACCGGCCCGCAGTCTGCCGCCGCAGCTGAGGTTTCCCACCCGGCGAAGCAAGGTTTCGTCCAGGCCTTTGCGGTCTACATCGACACGCTCTTCGTGTGTTCTGCGACCGCGTTCATCATCATCTCGACCGACATGTACAAGGTCTTCGAGGGCGAATCCGAGGACGGCCCGGTGCGCTACGCAGGCTCGTTGGCAGAGGGCATTCCCGTCGGCCCTGGCTTCGTGCAGGAGGGCATGAGCTCTGCCTTCCACGGCGTGGGCCCGACCTTCGTCGCCATCGCTATCGCATTCTTCGCCTTTACAACGGTGCTTGCGTACTACTACATGGCAGAGACCAACCTGACCTACTTCAATCGCTGGGTGAAGAACCGCACCGCCCGCCGCGCGCTCGTGTGGCTGTTGCGCGTGCTCATCATCGTCTCGGTGGTCATCGGTGCATCCACGACGCCGGGCGCGGCCTGGGCGCTGGGCGACATCGGAGTCGGCGCTACCGCGTGGCTGAACATCGTGGCCATTCTCTTCCTGCAGGTCCCGGCCCTCAAGGCTCTCAAGGACTACAGCGCGCAGAAGAAGCAGGGGCTCGATCCGCAGTTCGATCCGGAGGCGCTGGGCATCAAGAATGCGGGCTTCTGGACCGAGCGCAAGGCCGCGCGCGAAGGGTTCGCAGCGGACGTGCGCGCCACCGAGCGCACGGCCCCCGAAAACGTCTAGCTTGCCGATGCCCCCGTTCTACTCCCCGCCGCGCCCCCAGCGCCGCGGGGAGTAGTCGTCCTTAAGCCATTTTCGCGTAGAAACTGCCGATGACCGGCGCGGCGATAGGCGTGGGCACGACCTGGCCGGCCAGGTTCATGAGCTTCGACAACGGGCCGGGGACCACGCGGCGCTGGTTGCGCGCCATGGCTTTCAACGTTTCGGCCGAGCAGGACTCGTACGTGGTCCACAGGAAGTCCGGCACGACCTTGTCCACGATGGACTGCTCTTCCTCGGGAACGACGGCGTCGCGCACGGGTCCCGGCGCCAGCAGCGTGCAGGTCACGCCGGTGTCCTTGAGCTCGTAGTGCAGTGCTTCTGTAAACGCGTTGACGCCGGCCTTGGTAAACACGTACGTCGCGTTGTTGGGAATGGAGACGTTGCCGGCCGCCGAGCCGACGTTGCAGATGGCACCGCGGCGGCGCGGCAGCATCTGCTCGAGCGCTGCGCGGGTGAGCCGGTGGACGGCTGTGCCGTTGAGCGCGAACTGCTTGGTCTCGTAGTCCCAGTCCTGGTCCATGAATTTGCCGAAGCTGGCGATGCCCGCGGAGTTGATAAGGATGGTGACCTCGAGCTCGCCCATGCGGGCAATGAGGCGGTCGACATCGGCGGCATCGGAAAGATCGGCGGCAAACGCCTCAGACTCCACGCCGAAGCCGCGCAGCTCGGCTGCGATGGATTCCAGTACGGCCTCGCGGCGCGCGACGAGGATCGTGTTGTAGCCCATCTTGGCCAGGTCCGTGGCCATTGCCTTGCCGATGCCCTGGGAGGCGCCGGTCACCACCGCGTACGAGGTGGGGGAAGGGGCAGGCAGGCCGTGTGCACGGGTCATGAGGGTCCTTTCAACAGATAAATTACGTTGGGCACCAGCGTAGCGTGTCGCACGGACACGAGGCGGCAATTGTGGCGAGCACAGGTGAGGCTGGAAATCAGGGTAAACCCGGATGCGCAGGGCTTCTACTTCGAGTTGAATAAAAAGTGTCAGACAACACTAGACACGACGACCAGCAAGGAGACCACCATGAACAACCGACTTACTCGTTCGACGACCGACCGCTACGTCGCAGGCGTTTGCGGCGGCATCGCGGAGACCTACAACGTTGACCCCGCTGTGGTTCGCATCATCTTCATCGTGCTGACCCTCATGGGGTTCTCCGGAGTGTTGGCCTACGCCCTCATGTGGTGGATCATCCCCGAGGGCCCGGCCATCTAGGCACTGTCATCTCGCTACTGCAGCGGTCCGAACCCCATAAAGCCGCGCCAGGTGTCCCATTCGTCCTGGAGCGCCGCGCGCAGGCTTTCGGGGTGGGCCTCGCCGTCGATGAGAGAGGCGTCGATGGTGCGGATGCCGTTGTCAAAGAACAGGGCCGCGTGTCCCGCCGCGCCGTAGCGCAGGACGGGCACGAGGTTGAGTCCGTCGAAGGACAGGCGCGCGTTAGGGCGCACGTCGAGTCCGGCGATGGCCGCGAGCGTCGGTGCCAGATCAAGGGGCGAGACGAGCTCGGCGCAGTCGCCATCTTCGACAACGCCAGGCCAGTGCAACGACATCGTCGTGTGGTCGCCTGTGAGCGTCACGGCTGCCAGCACGCACTGTGGGTTCGTGTCGAGCAGGTCTGTGAGAATCGCGGGGTCGGGTTCTTCCAACAAGAGGAATGTGGGCCCAGCGTGTTGCGCGGTGGGATCCTCGGTGACGGTCCAGCCAGCCTCGGCGAATACGTCGGTGATTCGCTTCGTCGCTTCTCGCTGCGGATATTGCCCGGTCAGTGCGGCTCGGCGGTTAGCCGGATACGCCGGGGCGGGGTTGTAGCAACGGCTAAAGGCTTGGCCGGGGGCATCGCTAAGCGGGGCGGCGAAGGTGGCGAGGACAATAAGGCTAGGCGAGTGCATATTCCCATGGTGCCACTGGGCCGTGCTCCGTGCGGGCGGTGACCTCGACGCGGGAGTATTCGATGCCTTCGAAATCGTCGAGGTGTTCCCCACGCGGCCGCGAGGTTTCCGGTCATGGTCACGATCCGGGAGCGCACCCAGATGTGGTCGGTGTTCGACCACAGTGATGGTTAGCTTGGCGGTGCACACGATACAGCCGCGCTGCAGGGGCTGGGCTAGACCCAGAAGGCCACAAGCGGCCCTGTGGCAGCGCCCCTATGCGGGGTAAAACTAAGGCAATACTTCATCGTTAAAGCAGGTTTGAGCTTCTACGATGAAGCATATGACCACGCCTGTTTTGGATAAGTCCCTGCCCGCCCAGGATGTTCGCACGCAGCTCGTGGAGCGCGTGAAGTACGCCTCGGATGCGTCCCACTACTATCAAATGCCGGAGGCCGTCGTCGTCGCGAAAGACGCGGCCGAGGTCGCCGCGGTGTTCAAAGCCGCCGCGCGCGATGGCAAGCCGGTGACGCTGCGCTCCGGCGGCACTTCGCTGGCCGGCCAGGCCTCGGGTGACGGCATTCTGGTCGATACCCGCCGCCACTTTAAAGACATCGAGGTCCTCGACCAAGGCAAGCGCGTGCGCGTGCAGCCGGGCGCGACAGTCCGCCAAGTCAATGCGCGCCTGCAGCTGTGGGGCTACAAGCTTGGACCGGACCCGGCCTCGAGCTCGGCTGCGACCATTGGCGGCGTCGTCGCGAATAACTCGTCCGGCATGGCGTGTGGCACCGAATTCAACACGTACCGCACGCTCGAATCCATGACGTTCATATTGCCGTCCGGCACGATGATCAATACCGCGGACAAGGACGCCAACGCGCAGTTCAAGGCCCAGGAGCCGGAGCTCGTGGAGACGCTGGAGCGCCTGCGCCGCCGGGTCAACGACAACCCGGAGTCCGTGGACATCATCCGCCGCCACTTCGGGCTGAAGAACACGATGGGCTACGGTCTCAACTCCTTCCTCGACTTTGAGGATCCGGTCAAGCTCTTCGAACACCTGCTCATCGGCTCCGAGGGAACCCTCGCCTTCGTCGCCGAGGCTGTCTTCCGCACCGTGCCCATTTCCAAATTCGCCACCACCACGGTCGCGGTCTTCGACGACCTGGATTCCGCGACGCGCGCACTGCCGGACCTGCTGGATTCTGGCGCTGCGACGCTGGAGCTCATGGACTCCTCGTCTATCCGCGTGGGCCAGGAATTGAAGGGCGTGCCTGCGGCGATCACGGGCTTCGACGTGGACAAGCAGGCCGCGCTGCTCATCGAGTATCACGCCAACGAGGAAGAGGAACTACGCTGCCTCCAGGACAAGGGCTCGGCGCTCCTGCGTGAGCTGCCGCTGCGCGCACCGGCGGAGTTCTCCCAGGACCGCGTGGACCGCGCGGTGGCATGGGCCTTCCGCAACGGCCTCTACGCCTCCGTCGCCGGCGCTCGTAAGTCCGGCACGACGGCGCTGCTCGAGGACGTCGTGGTGCCAGTTCCGGATCTTGCGCCGACGTGTGAGTCTCTCCAAGAGCTGTTCAAAAAGTACGGCTACGACGACGCCGTCATCTTCGGCCACGCCAAGGACGGCAATATCCACTTCCTGCTCACGGACCGCTTTGAGGGCGACGAGGCACTGGGCCGCTACAACAACTTCAACGAGGGCATGGTCGACCTCATCCTCGCCGCTGGCGGCAACCTCAAGGCCGAGCACGGCACCGGCCGCGCCATGGCACCGTATGTGCGCCGCCAGTACGGTGACGAACTCTACGACGTCCACTTGGAACTTAAGCGCGCCGCTGACCCGCGCGGCACCATGAACCCGGGCGTCATCATCGACGATGACCCGGAGGCCCACATCCGCAACATCAAGCTCAACCATGAGGTCGAAATCGACATCGACCGTTGCGTCGAGTGCGGCTACTGCGAGCCGGTCTGTCCGTCGCGCAACCTCACCATGACTCCGCGCCAGCGCATCGTCGTGCGCCGCGCCATGGCCAAGGCCCGCGCCGAAGGCCGCGAAGAGGATGCCAAGGAGCTCGCCGAGGCCTACGAGTACCAGGGCATCGACACCTGTGCGGTCGACTCCATGTGCGTTACCGCCTGCCCCGTGGGCATCGACACCGGCAAGTTCGTGAAGAAGCTGCGCTCCCAGCGCACCGGCGCCAAGCAAGAAGTTACCCGTGCCGTGTGGGCTGGGGCGGCGAAGGCGTGGCCGGCGGTGCCCACGGTGGCATCGGCAGCCTTGACCGGCGTCAACGTCCTGCCTACTGGCCTGGTACAAAAGGTCACCGATGTCGCACGTGCCTTGGTGGGCGAGGACATCATGCCCGAGTACCAGCCGGAGCTGGGCAAGGGCGGCAAGCTGCGCTCGCGTCTGGGTGAGCATGTCGGCGCGCCGGGCGAGCCCATTGCCGTCTACGTTCCGGCCTGCGTCAACACCATGTTCGGCCCGTCTGGCTCGGGCGTCGGCGCTACCGATGCCTTTGTGGCCCTCGCCGAGCGTGCCGGCGTGAGCCTCCGCGTGCCCAAGGACATCGATGCGCTCTGCTGTGGCACCCCGTGGACCTCGAAGGGTATGAAGACGGGCCACGCGATCATGGAAAAGCGCGTCCAAGCCTCCCTCATGGCCGCCACGGATCACGGCCGTTTGCCCGTGCTTTCCGATGCCTCCTCCTGCTCCGAAGGCTTCAAGGCCATGGCCGAAGCCGCGGGCCTTACCGTCATCGATGCCGTGGCCTTTACGGTCGAGCACATCCTGCCCACCCTCGAGGTCAAGCACAAGGTCTCCTCGATTACGCTGCACCCGACGTGCTCCTCGAAGCACCTCGACATCATCGGTGACCTCGAGACCGTCGCCAAGGCCGCCGCCCGTGAGGTCCACATCCCCGCCGACTGGAACTGCTGTGGCTACGCCGGCGACCGCGGCATGCTCCACCCGGAGCTCACCGCCTCGGCGACGCGCGATGAGGCGAAGGAGGTCGCGGAGATCGACTCCGCGCACCACGCCTCGCTCAACCGCACCTGCGAGCTCGGTCTGTCGCGTGCGACTGGACACGAGTACCAGCATGTGCTGGAGCTGCTGGAAGTCGCGAGCCGGTAGTTCCTAGTCGCTACTTGGTCCATTGAGGTTGGACATAGCCGCAGGTTGCGCTTTTCTCCGCGAAGAGCGCGACCTGCGGCTATGGCCTTTTTGAGGGGCCATCTACCGCACAATGTGTAGCCATGTCGTACGCGCTGCGCGTTGCCCTCGACACGGATGCCTCTCCACACTGGGGCACACCTTTCACCCAAACTATCTATCGGGATATGGAGTTTCCCGATGGCGCGACGCTGTCCACGCTCCACGTCGCTCAAGCTTTCCGATGCCCCCGTCACCGCATCCTCCGCATAATCCAGCAACGCGACCTTATCCTTGGTGCCCCACTGAAATGTCATGACGTACTCCTTCTACTGAAGTGTTCTCCTTCCTTCGTGGAACTACTGACGTGCGGGCAGGGAGGATTGGGCGATGTGATGGGGGAGAGGAACTTCGCAGAATTCGCGCACTTCGGCGTGATGTCGGTTATAGTCACGCACATAGTGAGTAACTTGTATCACACTGAAAGAAGTTCGTCTCTACCGTCACGTCATTGACTCTGAATGTAAGGAGCCAGCCATGGCAACACCGACATCCGAAGGTGCGCCGCGCGCCGAGGACCGTTCCTAGAAGAAGGCCGCCGCGCAACGACAATCGGGCGGCTGGCTCGATACATTCCTCAACGGCGTGGAAGCAGTAGGCAACAAGCTGCCCGAGCCGTTTACTATCTTCCTCATTCTCTACGTCATCACGGCGGTAGCCTCGTCTATCCTCGCGTGGAATGGCACGAAAGTCATGGTTCCGGGCAGCGATGAGGAACTGGCCATCAAGGGCCTGTTTACGGGCGAAGGCATGGCGTGGTTCACCACGACGCTGGGTGAGAACTACATTGGTTTCCCGCCACTGCTCACGGTGCTTCCCATCCTGCTGGCCGTCGGCGTGGCGGAGCGCTCCGGAATGCTCTCCGCGCTCATTCGCAAGCTCTTCGGCTCGGCGCATCCCACGCTGCTGCCGTACGCGGTCGGCGTCATCGGCGTCACTGCGTCCGTCATGGCGGATGCCGCGTTCGTCGTCGTGCCGCCGCTCGCCGCGATGGTCTTTAAGGCGGCGGGCCGCCACCCGGTCGCGGGTCTCATCGGCGGTTTTGCGGCCGTCGGCGCGGGCTACTCCACAGCACTCGTGCCCACGAGTTTGGATGCCCTCTTCGCCGGAATCACCAACGCCGTCATGCAGACGCTGCCGAATTTTCAGTTCGCGGACGTCAACGCGGTGAGTAACTACTTCTTCAACATCACGAGCTCGATTGTCCTCGGCATCGTGGCCGGCTTCATCATCGACAAGGTCATTGAGAAGCGCATGTGGCAGCAGGAGGTCCCCACCGAGGAGCACATCAACCTGGAGGAGGCCGCCAAGCGCGGCGACCGCGACGAGAACGGCGAAGAGCTCAGTGCCGAACTGTCCAAGAAGGAAATGCGTGGCCTCATCTTCTCGGTCCTCGCGGCCGTCATCGTCACCGCGGTTATCCTCTTCGCAGCGCTCATCCCGGACTCCCCGTGGCGCAACGAGACGGGCGGTTACTTGCCCAAGTCGCCGCTGCTGAGCTCCATTGTCTTCATCGTCTTCCTCTACTTCCTCGTCATGGGCATCGTCTACGGCCGCATCGTGGGCACGGTGAAGAACGTCAAGGACGTCGTGGACATGATGATTGGCTCGCTCAAGGACATGTTGTCCTTCCTCGTCCTCGCGTTCATCCTTGGCCAGTTCGTCGCGCTCTTCGCATGGACCGGCATCGGTACCTTCACGGCGGTCCATGGCGCGGCCTTCCTCGAATCCATCGGGCTCACCGGCTTCCCGGCAGTCCTCGCGTTCATCGTGCTGGCCTCGCTGCTCAACCTGCTCATCATCTCAGGTTCGTCCATGTGGACGCTCATGGCCTCGGTCTTCGTCCCGATGTTTGCGCTGCTGGGCTATGAGCCGGCCTTCATTCAGGCCGCGTTCCGCGTGGGTGACTCCGCGACGCAGATCATCACCCCGCTTAACCCGTACATGATTGTTATGCTGGGCCTGCTCCAGCGCTACGAACCGAAGGCGGGCCTGGGCACGCTGATGTCGCGTCTTATTCCTTTCGTCATCCCGTTCTTCACGGCATGGGTCATCCTGCTCGCCATCTGGTTCTACGCGGACCTGCCGCTGGGGCCGGGCAACGGAATTATGATCGAGGGATAATGCATGGCTGATTCACCTGAAGAACATCCCACTGTGCCGTCGACGGCGTACCTCGACGCGATGCATCGCCAGCTTGAGGGCGATATCGAGCGCGTCATTGAGGCCGTCGTCGCCCCCACCGCACCCACTGCAGCGTGGGATCTCATCGAAAAGTGCGTGGAGGACCTCACGGACACCCTCAACCACATCGTGGCGGATCTTCACGCACATCCGGAGACCGCCTTCGAGGAATACCGCAGCTCCGCCCTGCTCGCGGACATTATCGAAGAACGCGGCTTCACCGTCACGCGCGGTGCCTACGGCGTCGGGACCGCCTTTGAAGCGTCCTGGCAAAGCCCCGATTTCGACGAAAGTAAGCACCCCACCGTCGCTATCCTCGCTGAGTACGATGCTCTGCCTGGCATCGGTCATGCGTGCGGCCACAACATCATTGCGGCCGCGGGCGTGGGCGCGTTTCTCGCGCTCACTGCGGCGCTGCAGCGGATAGAGACGGTGCCCGCGGGGCGCATCGTCGTGCTGGGGACCCCGGCCGAAGAGGGGCATACGGGGAAGGAATACATGATTCGCGGCGGCGCCCTTGACGGCGTCGATTGCGCGATGATGGTCCACGGCTTCGGCTATGACATCGCCTCACACGTGTGGCTGGGACGTCGCAGCGCCACCATCACGTTTGAGGGCGTGCCCGCGCACGCCTCCGCAAGCCCATTCATGGGGCGCAACGCGCTCGATGCTGCAACACTCGCATACCAGGGCCTGGGACTTTTGCGCCAACAGATGCCGCCGGGGGATAGGCTCCACGCGATTATCGAGGACGGCGGCGATTCACCCAACGTCATCCCGCGACATGCCTCGCTCAACCTCTACGTGCGCTCGGGCGAGGTGGAAACCCTCCTCGATTTGTCCCGCCGCGTCGACGACATCATGCATGGTGCCGCACTCATGTCCGGCTGCGGCTACCGCGTCGAGTGGGACCTCAATCCCATGTCACTGCCGGTGCGCAACAACGAGGTCCTCGCACAGCGGTGGGCGCGCACGCAGTCCCTGCGCGGCCGTGTTGCCTTGCCTGCCGGCGTCGTTCCGGAGACCCTCGCTGCGTCCACGGATTTTGGCAACATCTCGCACCTTGTGCCCGGTATCCACCCCGTTATCAAGGTCTCGCCCGACGATGTCGTCCTGCATACCGAAGCCTTCCGCGAATGGTCTATCAGCGACAACGCCCGCACCGCCGCTGCCGATGCCGCCGTGGGGCTCGCCCAGACCGCCTTCGACGTTCTGGCAGACCCGGAGCTTCTCGATGCCGCCCGTGCCGAGTTTGCCGCCGCCGGTGGCGCCAAATCGGTGGAGCAATTGTTGAGTGGGGAGCATCAGATTTAGTTTCTGTATCTATTGTGCCGGGGTGTGGTTGCACCGCCCCGGCTTTCTTTGTTTTCAGTCACTGATGGAGGGGAACCCGTGCATTCTTCGTGGTTTAGCACCGAAGAAGTGGGGTATTCGGGGGTGTTTGAAAATTAGCAAACTTTAAACGTGTGACGTGTAACATGCTACGGTGACTCGTATCACTTAATTGGAGCACTATAAGGAGGCGCATATGGGCATCGCAGCCCTTGTGGTCTTTATCGCGGTGACGGTGATTATGAACACCGCCCTTAAGCGCGAGATTTCGGAGTCTCTGGTCGTAGCCCTCATTGCCACGGCATTGCTGGGCGGCACCCATGCCCCCGCGATGCTGGGCAAAGCAGTTTTTGGTGCGGCGCAATCAGAGGTCACGTTCGCAGGTATGGCTTTCGTGTTCATGGGCATTGTCGTGCAGTCGACGGGTCTCATCGACCGTCTCATTGAAATTTTGAACTCCATCTTCGGTCGGTTGCGTGGCGGCGCTGCGTACGTCTCGACACTGGGTTCTGCGATGATTGGCCTTATTGCTGGTTCAACCGCTGGAAACTCTGCAACGGTTGGCTCGGTGACTATCCCATGGATGAAGCGTGCTGGGTGGTCTTCGGAACGCGCCGCGACGCTCGTCGCTGGCAACTCCGGACTCGGCGTCGCGTTGCCGCCGAACTCTACGATGTTTATCATCCTGGCGCTGCCAGCAGCTACTGGTGCATCGGCTTCAAGCGTCTATGTCGCTCTAGCATGTGGTGGCGCCTACGCGGTCCTTTACCGTTTGGCGGTCGTGTTCTTGTGGACGCGTACCGATAAGATCGCGGCCACTCCGCGTGAAGACCTCAAGTCATTCGCGCAGGCGATGAAGGAAGGCTGGCGCTCGCCGTCTATCTTCTTGGGCATCATCATCCCCGTCATTCTCACGATCGGCCCGGTTGCCGGTTACCTCACGTCCCAATTGGGCAAGGAAGCTGTGAAGTCGATCTCGATCATCGTGTGGGTGCCGATTCTTATTACGCTCATCGCGCTTCTCGAAGGTGCGAAACATATCCGTAACAACAACGAGCATTTCCGTATTCAGCTTAAGCAGGACGCGCATCAGTTCGCCACGGTAGGAATTTCCCTCTTTGCTGCCTTGGCTGCAGCGAAGATTATGGAGGAACTCGGCGTCGGACCGCAGCTGTCTGGCCTACTTGACTCGATGAGTCTGCCGCGCTGGCTCATGCTTATTGTCGTCGGCGTCCTTGCAGTCCTCGTCGCCACGCCACTGTCTTCGACTGCAACTGCGGCGGCTATCGGTGCGCCAGCTATGGCGGCTCTTATAGCAGTGGGGCTCGACCCGACTGTTGCCATTGTCGCCATCCTGCTGTGTACCTCCACTGAGGGAGCCTCCCCGCCGGTTGGTGCACCCATTTATCTCTCGGCAGCTATGGCGGATGCTAATCCGCCGAAGATGTTCGTGCCGCTCATTGTTTATTTTGTGTTGCCGATGATCGCGTTGTCCTGGCTCATCGGAATGGGTTGGTTGCCCATCTACGTCGCTCAGTAAGAAAGGGAAACCAAAAATGAAAATGGTCTTTAGCGCATTTCAAGTGCTGTTCTTCGTATTCATGGCGCTGTTTCTTATCGGCGGCGTGTGCATCATTCTCACCCAGACCTTCGGCATCGTCATTGGTAGTGGCGACGTGGTTTCCGGAGTGGAGAATTGGCTTGCTCCGGTTACCTACAGCTGTGCCACACTCTGTGCTGTCTGCGCGTTCGTGCTGACTTATCGCCCGAAGCCGCAGAGCACCAAGCACTAGGTCCTTAACGCTGGAAGCGGGCGCCCGTGGAGCAATCCACGGGCGCCCGCTTTATGTACTGCCCTCTCAGTCCTAGTGTGTGACCTGCTTTAAAACTGTGCGACTTGCTGTTGCCAGATCTCTTCGATTGCGGTCGATAATTCGTCCTCTGAGTATTCGGGATGCTTCTTGCTCACCGCCTGCTCGAGTAGCAGACGGCCGGTTGCGGTGATGTGCTCGGTCATAGCTGTGTGTGCTGCTTCGCTGTCACGTACGGCAATGGCCTCGATGATAGGGAGGTGCTCGGAGTGGACTTGCTCGAGCGACCGATAGCGTCGCACCGTTGAATCCGAAAGCAGGCGCGTATGTGTCCGCAGCTTCGATAGAATGTCGCGGCCACGGCGGGCATGTCCGGCGGCCAAAATGGCGTCGTGTAGTTCTTGGTCCCACGTGAAGAAAACGTTCTCGTCGCCATCTGTACAGCTGGCCTTCATTGCCGCGATAATGTCCTTCATGTGTGCGAGCTCGTCCGCGCTGCGGTCGCGTGCAGCGCGAGCTGCGGCGTTGGGCTCGATGCTTAATCGAAGGTCGAAGATATCCGCGACATCGGAAGGCTGAGACTCGACGATACGGAAGCCACGATTGCGGACGAATTCGATGAGACCAGCTTCTTCGAGACGCAGTAAGCCGTCGCGCACGGGGGAACGGGAAATACCTAACTCCTCGGAGAGCTGATACACGCTGTACCAGTTGCCGGTCGACATCGTGCCGTCGTGAATGCAGTCGCGAACGTGGTTCATGACCTGGGTGGCCATGTTGGGCGCCGCAGTGACTCGGGGAGTGGGGGAGCTTGAAGAGGGGGTCATTCGGAGAATTTTACCTACAGAAACCACGAAACATGTAACATGTTACCCAAGATACGGCGTTGAGTTGCCCTCGTGAAGATTTGGAGCATCTGACCATGACTAGCACCATCAAGTTTGATCGCCTTGAACCCAGTGTGTACGCGAAGATTGCGCGTTCCGGGTTGCGCATGGATATGACCACGCGCGCGGCGTACACTTCGGACGCCTCGATTTTCCGCCGCGTTCCTGCGGCTGTGCTCGAGCCTAAGACCGTTGATGACGTGCGCGACGGTATCTCGGTTGCACGCGAGCGTGGATGGAAAGTTGTGGGCCGTGGGGGCGGATCTTCGGTGGCGGGCAATGCCATTGGCGAGGGACTCATAATTGACACCTCTCGCTACTTTAATCGCATCCTTGATATTGATCCGGAAGCACGGACAGCGACCATCGAGCCGGGGGTAGTGTGCGACGCACTGCGTGACGCTGCTGCGCCGTTCGGCCTGACGTATGGACCAGATCCTTCAACTCACTCACGCTGCACTGTAGGCGGCATGGTTGCGAACAACGCGTGTGGCTCCCACTCCGTGGCCTTTGGTACTGCGGCGGAGAACCTCATTGATGTCACCATCATGCTGGCCGACGGGCGTGAGGTGACTTTCAGCGAAGGTGGCTGCTCCGATCCGGAACTGGAGACCAAACTGCGTGCGCTCGTAGCCGACAACGCTGAGCTCATCGAGGCGGAACTCGGCCGTTTCCCTCGCCAGGTCTCTGGCTACGGCCTGCACTACCTGCTGGACCGCAAGGGATTTGACGTGGCGAAGGCGCTTGCCGGTTCTGAAGGAACCACGGGCATCATCACCAAGCTCACCGTCAAGCTTGTCCCGGTTCCTAAGGTCAAGGCCTTGGCCGTGCTTGCCTTTGAGACAGTCTTCGATGCAGCGGCTGCGGCCGCGAAGCTGCGCCTGCCGGGTGTAGCGACCATCGAGGGCATGGGTGGTGACCTACTCGGGGCGCTGCGTTCCAAGGTCGGCCAAGAGCATGCCGGTGAAAACCTGCCTGGTAACCGTAAGGGCATCGAAGCTGGCGGTTGGCTCTATTGCGAGACCGGTGGCGATACTCTCGAGGAAGCGTTGACGCTGGCCGAAGACGTCGCGGCGTCCGTTGAGACTGTGGACCACGTCATCGTCCATGAACACGCGGAGATGCGCGGGTTGTGGCGTATCCGTGAGGCATCAGCGGGCATCGTCACGCGCCTACCTGATGGCGGTGAGGCTTGGCCGAACTGGGAGGACTCTGCCGTGCCACCGGAAAATCTCGCCGAATATCTACGCGATCTCTACGCTCTCATGGATAAATACTCTCTGCGCGGCATTCCGTTTGGTCACTTCGGTGAGGGCTGCGTGCACGTGCGTATTTCTTTCGACTTCGGTACCGAGGAAGGTGTGCGCCAGTTCAAGGCGTTCATGGAGGACGCCGCGGAGCTCGTGTCTTCTCACGGTGGATCGCTGTCGGGCGAGCACGGCGATGGCCGCGCACGTTCTGCGCTCCTAGACCGTATGTACTCGACGGAAATGCGTCGCGTCTTCGAGGAATTCAAGCTCATCTTCGACCCTGACAAGCTCTTTAATCCGGGCGTGCTTGTGTGGGCGGATGCCACGGATCAGGGCCTGCGCATGGCGCCCGGCCAGCGCACCTTCGAGCTCACCCCAGTCCATGCTTTTAGTCACGACAAGGGATCGATGGTCAACGCCATCAATCGCTGCGTGGGCGTGTCCGCCTGTCGCTCTGAGACCGGCTCTATGTGCCCGTCCTTCCAGATCACCGGCGATGAAATCCATTCAACCCGTGGCCGTGCCCGCTTGTTCTCCGAGATGTTCCGTGGTGAATCCATCAAGGATGGATTCCAATCCAAGGAAGTCGAGGAGGCCCTTGACCTGTGTCTGTCCTGCAAGGCCTGCGTTTCCGAGTGTCCCGTCAACGTCGACATGGCGACGTACAAGGCGGAGTTCCTCCACGAGCATTACAAGGGCAAATTGCGCCCGGGTGCGCACTACGTCATGGGCTGGCTGCCGCTGTTGGGCTATGTCGCGCACAAGATTCCGTTGGTACCAACGCTCATCGATAAGGCGATGTCCACGAAGGGCTTGGATAAGCTCATCGCACGTGTGGGTGGGCTCGACCCCAACCGTCCGCTCATCCATTTCGCGCATACCTCGCTGCGCACGTGGCATGCCAAGCGTGTACAACCCCAGCGGGATGACTCGATGACGGTCGTGCTGTGGCCGGACTCCTTCAACTCTTCGCTCGGCACGTCGCCGGCTACGGCCGCAGTTGAGGTACTCGAAGCGCTGGGCTACACGGTGGAAATTCCTCAGGGGTTTGTCTGCTGTGGCTTGACGTGGCACTCCACCGGACAGCTCGATATGACCAAGCGTGTGCTGGAGCAGACCGCGAAGGTGATGAAGCCTTACCTTGACCGTGGTCTACCCGTCATCGGTGTGGAACCTTCGTGCACCGTCATGTTGCGCTCTGAGGCGACCGAGCTTTCCCCGAACCCTGACATCAAGCGCCTCGCGCAAGCGACGACGCAGTTCTCCGAGTTTGTCGTCCCGCGCATCAAGGAGCTCGTTGCTGAAGGAAAGATCGTTCCGGGCGATGTCTCGGCACTTACCCAGGTCCATTGCCATGAGAAGTCGCTGGGTGATCCGTCTCAATCGCAGCAGCTTCTCGATGCCCTCGGTATCAGCGACGAGTCAATCGCCACAGGGTGTTGCGGCCTTGCCGGCAACTGGGGCTTCGAGAAGGGTCACGCGGAGGTCTCCATGGCGCTCGGCGAGCGAGAGCTCTTCCCCAAAGTTCGTAAGGCTACGAAGGAAGGCTCCATCGTTATCGCTGACGGTTTCTCGTGCCGCACCCAGATCGAACAGGGTACTGGTGCGCAGGCGAAGCATATCGCGGAGATTGTGAGGGACGTCTTGGCTGCTTCCTCCATGAAGTAGTGGAGCGCTGAGAGGGTCGGTGATTCTCATCGTGACGTGCTGATGCTGTGCGCTACACAGCATTAGCACGCTGGATACTAGACGCCGGTAGTATGCTTCAGCACGGCGGAATGCCTGTCGTAGACCGTGCTGGAGCATTATTCGTATCTGGGGAGTTTTGCGGCTTCGATTGAAGGGGATGGAAATTCCGCCACACGTCGCTACCTCGATGAGCTTTTTACGAAACGTTGGACGATGTTTTCGGTAAGGCCGACGTAGCGTTCCCCGTTAGTGAATTCCAGAATATAAATTCCGCGCCGGAACCTCGTACCGACGAGAGGAGCGACAGGGGGAGTTGGAGTCGATCTCCCAGCGCTTGAAATTGAGTGAGAATGTGGTCATGAGTGAGAGAAGGTAGACGTCGTTTATCTCATCGTAGGCACAATGCGCGGCGCGCCAAGGGTGTTTGTACGCGGCCGTCTTGAAACCAGACGTAGAGCGTGCTCTGTAGTGCTAGCTTATGCAGCATGAAACGTCTCGCTCTCATTGCCGCGGCTGCGCTGTGCATGAGCACGCTCGCACCCGTGGCCGCCTCTGCTCAATCGTTCGACATGACGCAACAGGAACGCGACCAGTGGCGTACCGATCCGCTGGGCGCCGTGCTGTGGACCGGTATTAAGAGTAGTTCGAATGCGCTCCGCGGTGACCCGGTCGCGATGTCGGTGGCCTCGGTGTATTCGATGGGCTCGCCGAGCGACACCTACCCAGGAGCCTTCGGCAAGGTGGACCAGTGCGCGAAGTTCCTTACCTCGTCCAGCCCACTGGGGGGCGTGCGTTTTACTGCTGCGGGGCTGTGCATCATGGCGAATCCGTCGCTGCGAGCGGAGCTTGCGGAGCAACCGGGGATTCCGCTGTTCTAGGCGGTCACTTTGTACTTAAACTCGGGAGAATTATGAATCGCCTGCTCATCGGTCTCGCTTTCTTAATTCTTGCAGGGTGTCTTGCTGCATGTAGTTCAGATACCGCGTCTGAGCAGATGACGTTGACAACGCTGGTCGAGGAACCGGTGCACTATGTCGCTCTCGGAGATTCCTACGCCGCGATGGGCTCCCACGCTGCCACGGATCCCGGCGACGCTTGCGCGGTCGCGGCGGATTCGTACCCTGTTCTCCTTGCGGACGCGCTGGGAGTGGAAGATTTCGTCAACGCGTCGTGCCAAGGCGCCGTGACGGCGGACGTGGGGGAGAAGACGGCGTTGGGGACGGCGGCATCGGAAGGCTCGCCGCAGGTGGCGGCGCTGGGGGAAGAGACGGACCTGGTGACGCTGAGCATCGGCGGCAATGATGTGAGCTTCATCGACATGACGCGGTGCTTCGAGAACGCGTGCCCGGCGGGGCTGCGCGAGAAGGTGGCGGGCGAGCTTGAAGAGCTGCCAGCGCGGCTGGACGATGTGTACGTGGTGATTGAACAACGAGCACCGGGTGCGCGCGTCGTCGCCACGGGGTACATGCCGTTGCTCAACGACGCATGTACGGACGTGCCCGACGCGGCGTGGCTCGCGGAGCAGATCACTCGCATCAACGGGGAAGTGCGCGCGGCCGCCGAGAGGTACGGCGCGACGTACGTGATGCCGGCGGGCGCGGGGGAGCACACTGGGTGCTCGGCGGAGCCGTGGGTGGATTTCACGGGCGAGGCGACGGGCTCGTACCCCATGCACCCCACGGCGGCGGGGCAGCAGGCGATGGCGGAGGCCATTGCCGCGGCAGTTGGCTAAAGACGGTCATCTATAGGTGCAAGGCGAAAAATTAGCGACGGGTGGTGCGCGTGCGGTCAAGAAAAGAATGAAATTCGTATGAGTCGCGCGAAAATCAGAAAATTTTCGGCAACTCATACGAGTTATTCACGCTAGACCAGCTCTCCGGCGACGTAGGTCTGGTATGTCTGCGGCATGCCTGGGCGGTAGGCCAAGTCGATGGCGCTGGTGCCTTGGAGGACGTGGAGGTCCGCAGCGGCGCCGGGGACCAGCGTGCCCTTGGCCGGGCGTCCCTGGGGGTCGAGACCGTCGCCGACGTCGTGGCGGCGCAGGGCCTTGGCACCGCCGGTCGTCGCGGCGGCAATGGCCTCGTCGAGCGTGAGGTGTTGCTGCAGAACCGCGGTGGCCACGCAGAAGTTCATCGACGAGGTATACGAGGTGCCTGGGTTGAGATTGGACGCGATAGCGATGGTCGCGCCCGCGTCGAGGAGACGGCGGCCCGGGGCGAGCGGCTGACGCGTGGACAAATCGCACGCGGGCAGGAGCGTCGCGACGGTATCGGAGTTCGCAAGGGCCGCGATGTCCGCGTCCGTAACGTAGTTGACGTGGTCGACGCTCGCCGCGCCAAGGTCGACGGCGAGCTGGACGCCCGGGCCGTCGCCCAGCTGGTTGCCGTGGACGCGCACACCCAGACCGCGGGCGATGCCGGCCTCCAGGACGCGGCGGGACTGTGACTCGTTGAAGGCGCCGCGCTCACAGAAGACGTCGATCCACTGGACGTACGGTGCCACGCCGTCGAGCATCGGACCGACGACCTCGTCGAGGTACTCGTCGGCGTCGGCACCCGGCGGGACGAGGTGGGCACCCAGAAACGTAACGTCGTCGGCGAACTCGGCGGCAATCTGCGCGGATTCCACCTCCGAGGCCGTGTTGAGCCCGTAGCCGGTCTTCGTCTCAAAGGTCGTCGTGCCACCGGCGCGGCCGGCGGCGATGCGGTCGCGGACGAGCGCGCGGAGCCGGTCAGCGCCGGCCGAACG
The DNA here is from genome assembly GCF_001552965.1 of Corynebacterium sp. DNF00584. NCBI lineage: Bacteria > Bacillati > Actinomycetota > Actinomycetes > Mycobacteriales > Corynebacteriaceae > Corynebacterium > Corynebacterium sp. DNF00584. The sequence goes on from NZ_KQ959760.1 coordinate 88,369, forward strand.
TGTCGCCTCCATAGTCACCGCGATGCCGCCAGCCTCATACGACGAACCAGCCAGGCGCGCCTCGAACTCCGCGCCGCGGTTGCCGTCGAAGACCATGTGCGTGTGCGAGTCGACCCAGCCAGGCAGGACGGCCCGGCCGCCGAGGTCGATGGTCTCCTCGCAGGCGGGAGCCTGCGCGGGGGCATCGGAAGCCGAGCCAACCCAGGTGATGACGCCGTCGGCGACGGTAAGGGCGGCATCGGCAAGCGTGCCAGCGGAAGAGACGGTGCGCAGTTCGCTGATTCCAGTAAAGAGCGTGGACATATTAATCGCGCGCCTTGAATTCCATGGGGATGCGCACACCGCGCTCGTCTGCAACCTCCTTGGCGCGGGTGTAGCCCGCGTCGACGTGGCGGATAACGCCCATGCCCGGGTCGTTGGTAAGCACGGCGCGCAGCTTGGCCGCGGCGAGCTCCGTGCCGTCGGCGACGGATACCTGGCCAGCGTGGATGGAGCGGCCCATGCCCACGCCGCCGCCGTGGTGGATCGACACCCAGGTCGCGCCGGAGGACACGGCCGTCATGGCGTTGAGCAGCGGCCAGTCCGCGACGGCATCGGTGCCGTCGAGCATGGACTCGGTCTCGCGGTAGGGCGAGGCCACAGAGCCGGAGTCGAGGTGGTCGCGGCCGATGACGATGGGCGCGGAGATTTTTCCCTCGCGGACCAGCTCGTTGAACTTGAGGCCAGCCTTGTGGCGCTCGTTGTAGCCGAGCCAGCAAATACGTGCGGGCAGGCCCTCGAACTCGACGTACTCCTCGGCAGCGTCGAGCCAATTGTGGAGGTGCTCGTTGTCCGGGAAGAGCTCCTTCAAAGCTTGGTCGGTGACCTTGATATCCTCCGGATCGCCCGACAGCGCGGCCCAGCGGAACGGGCCCAAGCCCTCGCAGAAGAGCGGACGGATGTAGGCGGGCACGAAGCCGGGGAACTCGAAGGCGCGCTGGTAGCCGGCGTGGCGGGCCTCGTCGCGGATGGAGTTGCCGTAGTCGAAGACCTCGGCGCCCTCGTCCTGGAACTCGACCATGGCCTGCACCTGGGCGGCCATGGACTCGCGGGCCTTCTTCGTAAAGGTCGTCGGGTCTGCCTTGGCCTCGGCGTGCCAATCCTCGACGCGGATCTCCGTGGGTAGATAGGAGAGCGGATCGTGCGCGGAAGTCTGGTCCGTGACGATGTCGACGGTAAATTCGCCGGCGCGCTGGCGGCGCAGCATCTCCGGGAAAACGTCGGCGGCGTTGCCCACCAGACCGACCGAGAGCGCACGCTTTTCTTCCTTCGCGGCGAGCACGAGCTTCAGGGCCTCGTCCAGATCCGTCGTCACTTCGTCGAGGTAGCGCTTGGATTGACGGCGCTTGAGGCGGGTCTCGTCCACATCGACGATGAGCACCGCGCCTCCATTGAGCGTGACCGAGAGCGGCTGGGCGCCGCCCATGCCGCCACAGCCGCCGGTGAGAGTCAGCGTGCCGGCGAGCGTGCCGTTAAAGCGCTTGCGGGCGACGGCGGCGAAGGTCTCGAAAGTGCCTTGGAGGATGCCCTGAGTGGCGATGTAAATCCAGGACCCGGCCGTCATCTGACCGTACATCATGAGCCCCTCGTCTTCGAGCTTGCGGAAGTGCTCCCAGTTGGCCCAGTCGCCCACGAGGTTGGAGTTGGCGATGAGCACGCGCGGCGCCCATTCGTTGGTCTTCCAGATGCCCACGGGCTTGCCGGACTGGACGAGCAGGGTCTCATCGGATTCCAGGTCCTTGAGCGCATCGACGATGGAGTCGAAAGCCTCCCACGAGCGTGCGGCGCGGCCAGTGCCGCCGTAGACTACGAGGTCCTCGGGGCGCTCCGCGACCTCAGGGTCCAGGTTGTTCATGAGCATGCGCAGCGGCGCCTCGGTCTGCCAAGACTTGGCGTTGAGCGTCGTGCCGCGCGGGGCGCGGACTTCACGGGGTGCAGACATGGGAGTTCCTTTCTTCGACAGGTAAGCTGCGCGTGGTTGCAGGGCCGGTTACCCGGGGCTGTCCCCTTCTACCGTGGCGCATGTCTCACAAAGGTAGCGTCTGTGATGTTGATGCACGAGGCGCTTGCAGGGTTGGGTGTCTGGGATACGAGACTCCCAGAGGGTCGCAAAAAAGGGCCCGCATGGGCCCTCCTGCTTAGCGCAGCTTTCCGATGCCGCCTTCCACCGCGTCCAGCAGCGTCCCTGCCTTGACCAGACGTACCGTCTCCTCGATCTCGGGGGAGAGGAAGCGGTCGGTGCCTGCACCCTGGACAGTCTCGCGTAGTTTTTCGATGACCGCGCCGGTTCCCTTCGCGGGCTCGCCGTCGCGCATGTCGATGGCGCGGGCAGCAGTGAGGATCTCGATGGCCAGCACGCGCTGCAGTCCGTCGACGGACTTGCGCAGCTTGCGCGCGGCGGACCAGCCCATGGAGACGTGGTCTTCTTGCATGGCTGACGACGGGATGGAATCCGCCGAGGACGGGTTGGCCAGGCGCTTGAGTTCACTGACGATGCCGGCCTGGGCGTACTGCGCGATCATGTGGCCGGAGTCGACGCCTGGGTCGTCCGCGAGGAAGGCGTTGAGGCCGCGGTTGCGCGCGGGATCGAGAAAGCGGTCGGTGCGGCGCTCAGAAATGGAGGCGAGATCCGCTGTGACGATCGCGAGGAAGTCGAGCACGTAAGCGACCGGCGCCCCGTGGAAGTTGCCGTTGGACACCACGCGGCCGTCCTTGGCGACGACGGGGTTATCCACGGCAGCGGCGAGCTCGTGGCCCGCGACGGTGGCGGCATGTTCGATGGTGTCGCGGAAGCCGCCGGCGACCTGCGGCGCGCAGCGCACGGAGTAGGCGTCCTGAACCTGGTTCTTCTTGAACTCTTCGAGCGCCGCGGCGAGGATCTCCGAGCCTTCTGCGACCTTGAGGATGTTCGCCGCCGCGGCCGCCTGACCCGGATGCGGGCGCAGCTCCTGGAGGTCTTCGGCAAAGACGACGAGCGTGCCCAGCAGGCCCTCGACCGTCATCGCCGTCGCGATGTCCGCGGTCTTGGCGAGCTGGCGCAGATCGGTAATAGCCAGGCACAGCATGCCCAGCATGCCGTCCGTGCCGTTGATGAGCGCTAGGCCCTCCTTCTCGCGCAGGACGAGTGGCTCGATGCCTGCGGCCTTGAGTGCCTCGCCCGCGTCCTGGAGTTCGCCGTTCACGCGGACCTCGCCTTCGCCGAGTAGGGCCAGGGCGCAGTGGGCGAGTGGCGCCAAGTCGCCGGAGCAGCCCAGCGATCCGTACTCGCGCACGACCGGCACGATACCTGCGTTCAGCACGTCCGCGTACGTCTGTGCGACGACGGGACGCACGCCGGTCCGGCCTGTACACAGCGTGGACAGACGCAGGAGCATGAGCGCGCGGATGACTTCTTCCTCGACCTCCGGTCCGGTGCCCGCGGCGTGAGAGCGCACGAGCGACAGCTGCAGCTGGGCTCGCATCTCCTCAGGAATGTGGCGACGCGCCAGCGCGCCGAATCCAGTGGAGATGCCGTAGACCGGCGTGGGATCCTGGGCGAGTTCCTCGACGCGCTCACGCGTCGCCTCGACTTCAGCAAGCGCCTCGGAAGTGATTTCTACCTTCGCGCCGTAGCGGGCGACGGCGACGACCTCGTCAATGGTCAGTGCGCCGATGCCGACGGACACGGTCTGGGAAGTAGCAGCGTGGGACATATCTGGCTCCTTATCGCGGATGATGTGCGTGGACGTACCACCGGTGGATGCACCCCAGTGCACCCCGGCGGGGAATGAATGGATTTCTCGCGCGACAGCCAGACGCGTTGGCAGTAATGTTACACAACGGCTGGAGCGCGCGCTACGGATTAACCGGAGCGGTAAACCTTCGCTGCAATCGCTGCGGCGGCCGAGCGCAACTGCTCGATCGCCACGGCGCGCGTGGCGGCATCAATCCGCCCGCGCTGGAAGGTGACGGCGAGCGCGCCCGCAGGCCGGTTGACGTGATCGAGGATGGCCACGGCCACGGATTCCTGGCCGCGGGAGACCTCCTCGACCTCCTCGGCCCAACCGCGCTCGCGAGTCTGGGCGAGTATGTCGTGGAACTGCCGGAAGGCTCCGGCGTCGCTGGAGGTGGAGTACGCGGCGCGCGCCTCGGCATCGGGAAGCTGGGCGAGCATTGCGCGGCCGGATGCGGTGCGGTGAGCTTGAAGGCGCACGCCCTTTTCGGTGACGAGCGAGACCGCACCAGGGGAGCGAACTTCCTGGAGATAGACAATCTCGGAGCCAGCCATGCGGGAGAGGTGTCCCGAGCCGTGCACGAGCGCGGCGATCTTCTCGAGCGGCTTCGTTGCTGCGCGCACGAGCGGCTGCTGTGTCGTATATGCCGAGGCCATTGCGTACGCCGCCATGCCCAATCCGTAGGTCTGATTTTCCGGAATGTGCACGACAAAGCCGGCGGCGACCATCTCATTGAGTAGGTGATACGTGCTCGAACGGGGTAAGTCGAGTTCACGACGAATGCGGCTCGCGGAAATGGGCACGTCGATGGTGGACAGCAGCTGCAGGATGTCGAGTGTGTGGCGGGCGGCGGGAACGCGGGAAGACGACATGGAAGGCAAGTCTAGCGGTGGAGTCTGAAATTTCAGACGATTAGATTTCGCTGGCGGTGCGCGCAGCGCACGCGCACTTTAAGCTGGGCACGATGTCAACCAAGGAGGCACCTTGTTTACTCCCGCTCCCGCATGGACCGGCCGCAACGACGGACCCGGACCGGAACACGCGCGCTGGCACTCGGTCATCAATACATCGACCGCCCCTGGGGCGGCGCTGCTCGGCTTTGCCACGGATGAGGGCGTGCGCCGCAACGGTGGGCGCGTGGGTGCCGCCGACGGACCCGAGGCGCTGCGGGCGGCACTGGGATCGCTCGCCGTGCACGACGAGTTCCCACGCCACGACGCCGGCACCGTCGTCACCGAGGGCAAAGACCTTGAGTCCGCGCAGGCGGAAGTCTCCGACAAGGTCGAGGAGCTCGTGCGCGCCGGGCACCTGCCCATCGTGCTCGGTGGCGGGCACGAAACCTCGTTCGCGACGGGCAGGGGATTAGCCCGCGTGCGTCCGTCCGCGATTATCAATCTCGACGCACACTTCGACTTGCGCATCGCGGACCAACCCACGTCCGGCACACCGTTTCGGCAGTTAGTGGACGTCTATGGCGATGACTTCGACTACTCGGTACTGGGGATCTCGCGGCCGAATAATACGAAAGTTCTCTTCGATACCGCCCGCGATCTGGGCGTCAACGTCGTGCTCGACGAGGAACTTGCCGCTCTCAGCGCCCAGGACGCGGCTGCGCGCGCCGTGGAACTCGTCGCCGACGCCGAGTCGATTCACCTGTCCATTGACCTCGACGTGCTGCCTGCCGCCGTCGCCCCAGGCGTCTCCGCGCCAGCGGGGCTTGGCGTCCCGCTGCTGCATATCCATGCCATCGTCCGCGCACTCGCCGCGACGGGCAAGCTTGCTCTCGTCGACGTCGCTGAGCTCAATCCCCGTTTCGACATCGATGGACGCACGGCCAAGGCGGCGGCGAGGCTGATTGATTCAATCGTCGTCGCGCATGCGCAAGCACGATCCTAAACGCGTAAGTTCCGACTTCTTCGCTGTTATCGCGTCTGGACTAAAGCACCGCAACGGTTATGCCGAAGCTGCCTGCGCGCGGCGGCTCGTTCATCGCGGGGAGCGCGGCGGGCAGATCATCGAAGCCGATGCGGGTGCCGACGGTGCCGGCGAGGTCGAGGTGGCCGGAGGCGACATCGGAAAGCAAGGCAGCGTACTCGGACGTGGCCAGGCCGTGGGAGCCAAGCAGCTCAAGCTCGAGGGCGATGGCGCGGCCGTAAGGCAGCGGGGGATTGGCGTCCTCGCCGAGCAGGAGGCCGACCTGGACGTGGCGGCCCTTGGGCCGCAGGGACTCGATGGCCATCGTGGCGGTGATGCGAGCTCCCAGGGCATCGATGGATACATGCGCGCCGCCGAGCTCGTGGATGCGCGCGACGGTGGTCTCGTCCGAGTACAGGGGAGTGGCGCCGAGCTTTTCCGCGGCATCGAGGGCGGATTGAGCGCGGTCGACAGCGATGACGCGGGCGCCGGCGGCGCGGGCGATCATGACGCAGGACAGCCCCACGCCGCCGCAGCCGATGACAGCGACGGTCTCGCCGGGCTGGACGCGGCCTTGCACCGTGACGGCGTGATAGGCAGTACCGAAGCGGCAGCCTAGTCCCGCGGCAATATCGAAGTCGAGCTCATCCGGTAGGTGCACGAGATTCGTCGCGGCGTTGGTGACGGCAATGTACTCGGCCCAGGATCCCTTAAGATCGAAACCCGGTTGTTGCTGGTTAGGGCAGACCTGCGTGTGGCCAGCGCGGCAGTGCGCGCAGTCGCCGCAGGCAAAGATGAAAGGCGCCGTGACGCGGTCGCCCTTCTTAAAACCGGGGACGGCGGGGTCGATTTCTTCGATGACACCGGCGAACTCGTGGCCGGGGATGTGGGGGAGCGACACGGAGTCATCGTGGCCGGACCACGCGTGCCAGTCGCTACGACACACGCCGGTGGCCGCGACGCGGACGACGGCGCCGCCGGCAGGCAGGAGCGGAGGGGGGACGTCCTCGATGGTGGGCGGGGAAGAGAACTCGGTGAAAGTAACGGCGCGCATGATGGGGTTCCTTGGGATTGGTTGCGTTCAGTGTGCCAGATGACGGCCGGTGGAGTGCATGTTTCTTTCAGTGACACACATTCCCCTGCGACCGGGGTCGGCGAGATCTAAAAAATTTCAAAAGTCTGCATACTATGCACTACGCTTACGTGCATGAACGCCGTACTCATCGCAGTTATCGTGATGCTCGTGCTTTCCGTGGCACGCGTGCACGTTGTCATCGCCCTCTTCTTAGGCGCCCTCACGGGTGGTCTCATGGCCGGCATGGGCCTCGATTCCACCCTTCTCGCTTTCCAAGACGGCCTGGGCGGTGGCGCGAAGATCGCGCTGAGTTACGCCTTGCTCGGCGCGTTCGCCATGGGTGTTGCGGCGGCGGGCTTGCCGGAAAAGCTGGCGCAGACGCTCATCCACAAGATGAACGGCAACGCGGGGGAGCTTAACCCCAAGGCCGTGGCAATGACGAAGTGGACCATCATCCTCGTCATGGTTGCGATGGCGATTATGAGCCAGAACCTCATCCCGGTCCACATCGCGTTCATTCCGCTCATCGTTCCGCCACTTTTGGGAGTGATGAGCAAGCTGCAGATCGACCGCCGCCTTATTACGTGCTGCCTCACCTTCGGACTGGTCACCACGTACATGTTCGTGCCGGTAGGCTTCGGTTCCATCTTCTTGAATGACATTCTGCTGTTCAATATCGGTGAGGCAGGCCTGGATACGACCGGTATGAACATCATGAAGATCATGGGAATCCCGGCGCTCGGCATGTTTATCGGCTTGCTCATCGCGGTGTTTATCAGCTACCGCAAGCCGCGCACGTACCTCGACGCACCCATTGCGGAGGAGAAGGATAAGGAAGAGATTTCCGCCTACAAGCTGTGGGTTTCCGTCGTCGCCATCATCGCCACGTTTAGCGTGCAGATCGTCATGCAGCTCATGGACTTCGAGGCGGATGGCCTCATGGTCGGCGCGCTTGTGGGCCTGGGCATCTTGCTGCTCTCCGGTGCAGTGAGCTGGCGCAACGCGGATGATGTCTTCACCAACGGCATGAAAATGATGGCACTTATCGGTTTCATCATGATCACCGCCCAAGGTTTCGCGTCCGTCATGACGGAGACAGGGCAGGTGGAGTCGCTCGTGACGACCACGGCCGAGCTCTTTGGCGATAATAAGCTGCTGGCCGCGGCGGCCATGCTTCTGGTCGGCCTCATTGTGACGATGGGCATCGGCTCGTCCTTCTCCACGCTGCCCATTATCACGGTCATCTACGTGCCGCTGTGTATGACGCTGGGCTTTAGCCCCGCTGCGACGGTTGCCATCGTCGGTACCGCAGGCGCGCTGGGCGACGCGGGCTCGCCGGCGTCCGACTCGACGCTCGGCCCCACGATGGGCTTGGGCGCCGACGGCCAGCACGACCACATTCGGGATTCGGTCATCCCGACGTTCCTGCACCTTAATATTCCGCTGCTCATCGCCGGGTGGGTTGCGGCGATGGTTCTGTAATTCGTTCTCCTGAGACAGTTGCGGCCCCGCGTGCGGATTCGTCCGGGCGCGGGGCCGCTCAATGATGCGTGGCTGGAAACACGAAAATTAGATGGCTTGGGGAAAACCCTTTTCGGAGTGGAGACGCAGCGGCGCAGGTCTGAGGAGAATAGCCGTGGGCTGAGTAGCTTTGTCGAATACGTTGAGAACGTAGGGGAGGTTCGTGATGAGCTGGCCGGCCGTTGCTGCCTGACGGGTTGCGTCCGTTAGCGAGGTGTACGAGTTAGTTCCTGTGATGGCCCCCATCAGGCATGCATTCGCACTGGCGTGAAAAGATCTGCGCCACCTGCTGCAGTGGGCTGAGCGTGCCGATGCCCCCTTTGGGCCCAGGTGTGTGTGCGAACGAAGCGGGCAGTCCGCGGAGGAAACTACAACAAATTCAACCCCACTTGGAGCGGCGGAGGCAGTCTTTTCCGTGCAAAATATCACAGGTTATGACCAGTGAAAGTGCTGTGTAGTTGTCTGAGCTGCGCTATTAGGGGAATTTGATTGTGTGCGATTGTGTGGCAATGCCCCCGTTTGAGGAGAAATATCTTGTTGATATTTGTGGCTTCGAATTAACCTCATATGCAGGGCTATCGTGGCGCATCCGCGCCATCGATGCCCCACGAGTGACACGATACGGATGCCAACAGCGCGCATCATAGACCGCCCCGGATTGAGGCGACGCGGCGTGCAGTCGGTCCGCGAAGTGGAAAGGAATGCCATGCCGGAAACCATATCCAGGACATCACCAGTTGCACCCACTGTCCGGCTGATCGCGGGGCGCTATAGCGCACAGATTGACCTCCGTTCTGGGGGTATCGCTGCGCTGTCCTATGACGGTGCGCCTTTGCTGGAAAGCTACGACACTGCGCAGCTTCCGCCGGCTGCGGCCAATAGCGTGCTGGCGCCGTGGCCCAACCGCACCGAAGACGGAATCTTCTCGTGGAAGGGCACCGAGCACCAACTAGCGATCACGGAGCCGGAGCGCCACAACGCAATTCACGGCTTCGTGCTCGATGCCGCCTGGCAGATCGTAAACCACGACCCAGATCGCGTGGAGATCGCCGCGGACATCGCCCCGCAGCAAGGCTGGCCGTGGGCGTTGCGCGTCACTGCGTCGTACCTCCTCGACGAGCAGGGACTGCACTGCACCTATGGGGCATCGACGCAGGAAGACAGCGTTCCCTTTGCCTTCGGTCTGCACCCATACCTTTCGCCGCAGGGCACTACGGTGGACGAGGCCGAGCTGCGCTTGCCGCCGGTGGAGCACCACCTACTCGACGCGCGCAACGTGCCCACAGGCGAGCACGCACCGGTGGAGCTGAGTCACTGCGTCGCCGAGCTAGAACTCGATGATCTCTTCTACGTGGGACCCGAGCCGCACACGGTGGAACTTGCCGCCGACGGGCGCGGCGTGCGCATGGATTCCGGGGAGGGACTCGGCTGGCTGCAGATTTATACCGCGCCGGATTTCCCGGGGCGCGGGCGAGCGATTGCCGTGGAACCCATGAGCGCGCCGCCCAACGCCCTGCGCACTGGTACCGACCTCGTGGAGCTGGGCCCGGATCGGCCATGGCAGGCCACCGTGCACTTCAGCGTCATTGAATAGCCACGAAAGACTGCACCGTCAGACTATAACTGAATACATAACTGCATACGTTTCTCCCAAGTAATTCTCTCGTGCTCGGGGTCGGCGTGCGTTCGCGCGGCGGTGGCGGGTACTTATCGTGAAAGGTTCAAGAGCTATGGAGACTGCACAATCAGTCCTACGCCTGGACGCGACGTGGGTGGACTACCTCATCGTCGCAATCTACTTCCTGTTCGTGCTCGGCATTGGCTGGGCAGCGAAGGCCCGCGTGTCTTCGTCGATTGACTTTTTCCTCTCCGGCCGCTCGCTGCCGGCGTGGGTGACCGGCCTGGCCTTTATCTCGGCCAACCTCGGCGCGGTGGAAATCATTGGCATGTCCGCCAACGGCGCGGAGTACGGCTTCCAGACCATGCATTACTTCTGGATTGGCGCCGTGCCGGCCATGATCTTCCTGGGCATTGTCATGATGCCGTTCTACTACGGCTCGAAGGTTCGCTCCGTGCCGGAGTTCATGCGCCGCCGCTTCGGCAACGGCGCCCACTTGGTCAACGCCCTGTCCTTCGCGCTGGCCCAGCTGCTCATCGCCGGCGTGAACCTGTTCCTGCTCGCCACCATTGTCGAGGCCCTGCTGGGCTGGCCGATGTGGGTCGCGCTCGTCGTTGCTGGTGTCATCGTGCTGTCCTACATCACGCTCGGCGGCCTGTCCGCGGCCATCTACAACGAGGTGCTGCAGTTCTTCGTCATCGTCGCTGCGCTCGCACCGCTGACGATCATCGGCCTCAACCGCGTGGGCGGCTGGGAAGGTCTCAAGACGGCCGTCGCGGAAGGATCCCACTTCCACACCTGGCCGGGCTCTGAGCTCTCCGGTTTCGATAACCCGGTCTGGTCTGTCATCGGTATTGTGCTGGGCCTGGGCTTCGTTCTGTCCTTCGGCTACTGGACCACCAACTTCGTGGAGGTGCAGCGCGCAATGGCCTCGGATTCGCTTTCGGCTGCACGCAAGACGCCTATCATCGGTGCGTTCCCCAAGATGTTCATCCCGTTCCTCGTCGTCATCCCGGGCATGGTCGCCTCCGTTCTGGTGAGCGAAATCGCTGCCGGCTCCGCGAAGCCGAACGACGCCATCCTGCTGCTCATGCGCGACCTGCTGCCCAACGGGCTGCTCGGCATCGCCATCGCTGGCCTGCTCGCCTCGTTCATGGCCGGCATGGCCGCCAACATTTCTGCGTTCAACACCGTCATTTCCTATGACATCTGGCAGACCTACGTGGTCAAGGACCGCGAGGATGATTACTACCTCAAGTTCGGCCGTATCGCGACCGTCGCCGCGACGCTGATCGCCATGTTCACCGCGCTGCTCGCGCAGAACTTCGGCAATATCATGGACTACCTGCAAACGCTCTTCGGCTTCTTTAACGCCCCGCTGTTTGCCACCTTCATTCTCGGTATGTTCTGGAAGCGTATGACCCCGCATGCCGGCTGGTCCGGCCTCATCGCCGGTACGGCGTCCGCGATTGGCTACTGGTACGTTGCTACGTTTACCGATGCCACCAGCACGATGTTCAACCTGCCGGGCCAGGGCACCGCGTTCGTGGCTGCCGGCGTGGCCTTCGCTGTCGATATCCTGGTCTCCGTCATCGTCACCATGTTCACCACGCCGAAGCCGGACAGCGAACTGGTCGGATTCGTCTCCTCGGTGACTCCGAAGGGCCACTTCGAGGACATGACAGAGTCCAACCTGCCGTGGTACCAGCGCACCGTTCCGCTGGGCATGATCTGCCTGGTCATGGCAATCGTACTCAACGTCATCTTTGCCTAAACCATCTACCGATTGAGTCTTTGAAGACAAGAACTAGGAGTCAATAACAATGGCTACTGCACAACCTGCACCGCGCTCGACCGGTACCGCCAGTCGGGCCACTCGCCAGAAGGCGGGTGCCTTTGACCTGCGCAACGTGATCGGCGCACTCATGGGCATCTATTCCATCATCCTGCTGCTGAGCTACTTCTTCCTGGATCCGGGCATCAATCCGGAGACCGGTGCCCTCAAAAACGCCACGGACAACCTCTGGATGGGCTTGGCGCTGCTGGCCGCATCCGTAATCTTCCTTGCGTGGGCGAAGCTTCGCCCGATCATCATTGAAACCCCCGTTAAGGCTACGTCCGCAGATACAGCTGCTGTTCGGGAGCAGAGGTAATTATGGTTGACATTCAACGCACGAAGCTCGCCGATGGCCGCGACCTCATCTATTTCGATGAGCAGCCGCACCCAGACCGCGTGCTCGAGGACCCGCGAGACCTTCCCCAGGTTCACCCGGCCTCTGAGATGCGCCGCGATCCGCTCACTGGGGAGTGGGTGGCCTACGCCGCCCACCGCATGAACCGCACGTTCATGCCGCCGGCGAACGAGAACCCGCTGGCGCCCTCCACATCCGGTAACCTGCCCACGGAGATCCCCTCGCCCAGTTACGACGTGGTGGTCTTCGAAAACCGCTTCCCGTCGTTCGCGCTCAACGTCGATGACGTCGCGGATAACGACGTGGACGGCATGGGACTTGTGCCGCGCTATCCCGCCAAGGCCCGGTGCGAGGTGGTGTGTTTTACCTCGGATCCCACCAAGAGTTTCCGGGATCTGCCGGTGAGCCGCATTCGCACCGTCATCGAGGTCTGGGCGCACCGCACCGCCGAGCTGTCCCAGATCCCAGAGGTCAAGCAGGTCTTTCCGTTCGAGAATCGCGGCGCTGAGATCGGCGTGACCCTCCAGCACCCGCACGGCCAGATCTATTCCTATCCCTTCTACTCCCCGCGCCTGGCCAACCTGGTCGCGCGCTCGAAGGAATACAAGGCTGAGCACAACGCGGACCTCTTCCAGACCATGCTCGACAAGGAGAGGGAGGCAGGCACGCGCGTCATCGCCACGACGGAGCACTTCACCGTCTTCGTTCCTGCGGCGGCCAAGTGGCCTTTGGAGGTCATGGTCATGCCCAATGTCCACGTGCCCAACTTCGCAGAGCTTTCCGAAGCCCAGCGCGACGACCTCGCCGTCGTCCTCAAGAAGCTCTACACCGCGGTGGATCAGTTCTTCGAGGGTGTGGAGAAGACCCCGTACATCGCGGGTTGGAACCAGGCGCCGACGGATGATTCGGACGCGGTGCGCATGCACCTGCAGCTCTTCTCACTCATGCGCTCCCCGAACCGCATGAAGTTCCTCGCCGGTTCCGAGTCCTCCCAGGCGGTGTGGATCAACGACACCACCCCGGAGCGGATCGCCGAAAAATTCAAGGAGTTGTGGAACGATGACCTCGTATAAGTGGATTGAAAGCCGCACCCCGGACGCCCTTGCTGCCGATGCCACCGCCCTGTTTAACGCCGAATTCGGCACCGCGCCCACCGGCGTGTGGGCCGCTCCGGGCCGCGTCAACGTCATCGGTGAGCACGTCGATTACGCCGGTGGCGTGTGTATCCCATTCGCCCTGCCGCTGCAGATTGCCGCGGCCGTCACCCCGCGCGAGGACACGAAGGTTGTTGCCGCCTCGCAGAAGACCGACGGCACCGTCGCACGTGCGGAGGTCGACCTTAAGGACATCCGCCCCGGCGGGGACATCGGCTGGCTGGGCTATGTTGCCGGCACCGTCTGGGCCGCGCACGAGTCCGGCGCACTGGAGAACCTCACCGGTTTGAACATCGCGCTTGTCTCCGACGTCCCGCTGGGCTCTGGGCTGTCGAGTTCTGCCGCGCTCGAGTGCTCCGTCGCCGTCGCGGCTTACGAGCTCGACCACGGGCAGGGCCCGGATGACGCTGCGCGCCACCAGCTGGCCGATGCCGCCATGCGCGCCGAAAATGACATCGTCGGCGCCTCCACGGGAGGGCTCGATCAGACCGCCAGCCTCTTTGGCGCGGAGGGCAAGGCGCTTGTCATCGACTTCGACAGCCACACCCACCGCTTGGTTAATTTCGACATCGCCGATCAGGATTTGGTGTTGCTCATTGCGGATACCAACGCTCCTCACGAGCTCAACGACGGCCAGTATGCCTCGCGTCGCGGCGTCATCGACGATGTCCAGAACGCCTTGGGCTCCCTGCGCCACCTGTCCGAGGAGCAGATCGCCGCGTGGGCGCATGAGAACGGTAAGGACGCAACGCTCTACGCCAAGCGCACCGGACACGTCCTCCACGAGACCGCGCGCACGCTCCAAGCTGCCGATGCCCTCGAAGCCGGGGACTTCGACACCTTCCGGCGTTTCATGGCCGATAGCCATGCGTCGCTGCGCGATGACCTCGAGGTCACCACGCCGGAGCTCGATTCCGCCGCGGAGGCCGCCGGCACCCTCGGCGCGCGCATGACAGGCGGAGGCTTCGGCGGCGCCGTCATCGCGCTCATCGCGAAGGCTCGCGTTGGCGACACCGTCGCTGCCATCGCAAGCGCCGCGGAGGAGAAGGGCTTTGCGGAGCCCACGTTCTACATCGCGACGCCGGGCGACGGCGCGCGGCGGCTCGTCTAGCTCCATCCGCGTCAAAGGCTGAGGAAAACTCGGCCTTTTTGCGTGCGTTTTCTGTATTCCGCCTCCTGCCACTCTTTGGTACGATTTAAATATCAATCGAAAGTTGTAGCAAGTGGGAGGTTGCCGGGGTGTCGCGAAAGCACGGAATCAGCCCGTGGTGCCCGAATCAGCACGGGGCGTGGGCGATGCTCGTCGCTCCCGCGGTGGCGGTGACGGTGCCGGCCATCGCGTTCTTTAGCGCACATGAGTCGACGTGGCGCGGGCCAGCCACGGTGCTTGTGGTGCTGCTGGCGTGGTTCTTTGGCTATTTCACGTTCTTCGCGCTGTGCCTCGTGGCCAAGGCCCGCACGCCAGCCCGCCGGCGCACTTACGCCCGCCCGCTCGCCGTCTATGGCCCCGTCGCCGGCGCGGCGATGGTGGGGGCGCTGCTTGCCCAGCCGCGACTGGTCGTGTGGGCGCTGTTCTTTGGCCCGCTCATGGCGGTCGCACTCTGGGAGACGTTTCACGGACGGCCGCGTTCGATGGCCAGCGGGATCTCGACGACCATCGCCTCGGCGCTGCTCGTCCCCGTACTTTGGATGGCCGCGCGGGAGGTCTCGCTCGCTGATATCAGCGGCCGGGCGTGGCTATGCTTCGCGTTTCTCGCGCTGTATTTCTCCGGCACGGTACCGCTGGTCAAATCGATGGTGCGCGAGCGCAAGACCCCGGGGTTTGTCCGGCTGTCCATCGGTTTCCATGCTGCAGCGCTCGGCATCTTTCTCTTAGTGGGCGCACTAGCCGGCATGCCGTGGTTCGCCATACTGATGGCGCTGCTGCTTGCCGTCGCGCTACTGCGAGCCTGGTGGATTCCGCACACCGCCGCGCGCGGGCGCGCGTGGACGGCGCGGAAAGTGGGGTTTGCGGAAGTCCCCCTCGTTATCGTGGCGGCACTGCTCGTCATCGCCACCTTGTGGTGAAAACGGCGCGGCAGTTATGCCGCGCCGTTGATCGGGGAAGGCTAGGGCGTGTCTCGTAATTTGTGATCGGTGAATGTAGAAGACTTTTCGGTATAAGCAGACCCGAGAGTTTTCGCGAGATTCCCGAGGCTACCTGGGAAATTATCGCTCCACTCCTCCCCTCTACCGCCGGAAAAGTCGACAGGTCATTTTCCGCTAATCGCACCATCATGGAAGCTATTGTCTACAGGTTCCGCGTCGGATGCCCATGGCGGGATCTTTCAGAACGTTTCGGGCCTTGGCAGGCGGTGTGGAAACGCCACACTCTCTACTCGCGTACGGGAGTCTATGATGCCATTTACCAACACGTCATGGCGCTCAAGGACGCTGAAGGCGACATCGACTGGGCGCTTAGTGTCGATGGCACGATGTCACGTGCACACCAGCACGCCACGAAGACACCCCGACCCGATCAGCACACAAGGGGCTCGTACACATTACAAGAATTCCTCGCCACTGAGTGATGAACCTGCAGTTCACGCTGTAGGCAGGACATGCAGAGGTCGTGCGAGGAAAACACATGCCGGCGTTGATGGCAACCGTCGCGCGATGGTCATCATCGTCACCGGTGGGCAACGCCACGACGGTGTGGTCTTGCCTTACGTCCTCGAAGAGCTGCGTGTTCCTTACCTGCCAGGCGTCGGTCGGCCGCGTGTGCGCCCTGACGTCGTGATTGCGGATCGAGCGTATTCGTCTGCCGCTCACCGGGACCTTTGCCGCCGACGGGGTATTAAGTTTGTTTCACCTGGGAGAAAAGGCCAGGTCAATAACCGCAGATGCAAAGGCGCCAAAGATGGGAGCCCTCCCAAGCGTGATGCGAATCGGTACAAAAATTGCAACGTCGTCGAGCGATTCTTCTCCCGTGCCAAGCAGTGGAGGGGCCTTGCTAACCGATGTGAAAACACGTCATCGACTATCGAGGCGGCATGGTCCTATCTGCCGTGTGTGACTGGCTTAAACCCAATGAAGAGACACGACCTAGCTTGACGTTGTCGCGCTCGGTCTGCGTTGGCGGATAGGCCCACGACAATCGAGAGAAAACGCGTGGGGCGCCGCAGCCCAACGGGAGGGGATTTGGTGTTGATTGCGGTGATGAGTGAGTGAGCTGCGAGCTGTCCCAGCGTCGCCACGTCCTGGTCGATGACGCTGAGCGGCGTGGGCTGGAAACGCAGAAGATGAAGTCGTCGAAACCGATGAGTGCGAGTTCTTCTCCGATTGTGATGCCAGCGTTGTGGCATGCCTCGAGTGCGCCAAAGCTCATCATGGAGTCGCCCGCGATGATGGCGGTGACACCGGATTCGAATAGCTCGATAGTTCCGACGTAGCCTTCCTTGTAACGGTATCCACCCTGGTAGATGACCTTTTCCAGGTCTTCGGTGTCCGCGGTAAACACGGCGAGGCGTTCGCGGCCGGTGGAGGTGTCCTGCGGGCCGGCGAGGTAGCCAACGCGCGTGTGCCCAAGCTCGCGCATGCCTGCTGCAGGGGAGGCAACGACAGCGGGCAGCTCGCCCAGCTGGTGGTCGAAAAGCAACAACGGGCGCTCGGTCGCGATCGACGTCAGCGTTGCGTCCGTTTCCTCCATAGGCACGACGATGATGCCGTCGACCTGCCGGTCCGCCAGCGCCAGCGCCGCATGCACCATCTTGTCTGCGTTCTCGGCTGATGAACTGATAATGGTGGCAAAACCGTGGTGCAGGGCTTCTTCCTCGAAGCCGGCAGCCATCTCGGCGAAGAACGGGTTGACGAGGTTGACAACGATTAGCCCGATGGCGTCGGTGCGGCTGCGGCGCAACGCACGCTTGCGTGTTGCGGCGGTACCCGAGCTCTTTTGCTGCCAGCACGACGTTCGCTCGCGTCGTCGCAGAAATGGACGTATTCCCAGCCAGAGTGCGCGAGGCAGTGGATACGGATACACCGGCGCGCTGCGCGACAGGATTGAGCGTTGCTCCCGCCATATCCCTGTCTCCCTTCGCCGGCCCGGGATAACCCACTTTGTGCAATCGATTACACAGGCTAGAAATGAAACGACTGGCAGCGATGGAAGGCTGTCAAGAGGGGCGTTCGATAAACGGTTGCTCGCCTCGTCCGCAGCCGAAAACTTGTGGGGTGAAGGTGAAAGATGGGGCGGGAGAGGCAAGACAGAGGCGCAAATAACTACACCGCCGTATCGGGTGATATGGCGGTGTAGTTAGTGAATGTTAGGCGATTGCCCGTGGGATTAGGCGCGAACGTTGTCGCGCTCAATGTCCTCGAGCTCGCGACCCTTGGTCTCTGGGACGCGGCTGCGGATGAACCAGACGCCGATGAGGCAGATGACGCCGAAGATTGCGAAGACGAGTTCCTGCGGCATATTGGCGGTCATGATGGGGAACAGGAGGCCCACGGCGAAGGAGCCGATCCAGTTGAATGACGATGCCAGGCCTGCGGCCCGACCACGAACGCGCAGCGGGAAGACCTCGCCGACGATGACCCAGGTCAGCGGTGCCCAGGTGAAGGAGTAGAAGGCGACGTAGATGGACAGGAAGACCACGATGAGCATCGGGTTGGCGTCGGTGACGGCATTGATGATCGACGGGAACAGGAAGGACAGGCCCATGACCGTGCCGCCTACCATCAACAGGGTGCGACGGTTGAAGCGCTCGGCGATGGCCATGAACACGAGCGAACCCAGAACGAGGATGATGCCTTGGACGATGGGCCAGATGAGTGCATTCGTTGCGTCGCTGCCGCTAGCCTGTCCAACAATGAGCGGGATGTAGTAGAAGATGGCGTTTGCGCCCTGGAACTGCTGGAATGCCGCAACGCCGACGCCGGCGATGACCAAGTAGCGGTACTTTCCGGTAAAGAGTTCGAGCGTCGAGGCCTGCTCTGCGTGGCTCTCGGATTCGAGGATCTCACGGATGCTCGCCATTTCTTCGTCGATCTCTTCCGGCTCGCGGATGTAGGTTAAGACGCGGCGCGCGCCCTCAATATCGCCCTTCTTGTGCAGGTAACGGGGCGACTCTGGGAGACGTAGCACTCCGAGGAACAGGATGATGGCGGGTAGTGCGGCGAGGGCCAGCATGGAGCGCCATGCCCATTGCTCGGGAAGATGCTGGAGGAACCACGCTGCGATATACGACAACAGCATGCCGGAGACGATCATCGTCTGGTTGAGGCCGGAGAGTCGGCCGCGCACGCTCGCTGGTGCCATCTCGGACATATACGCAGGGACCAAAGCCGATGCGGCACCGACCGCGAGGCCCAAGAAGATGCGCGTAAAACCGAGGAAAATCCAGCCACCGTGTGGAGCGACCGCGCAGGCGAGCGAGAATGCCATGAACAAGGCGGCGGCGTAGAGGATCATGCGGCGGCGTCCGAGTTTGTCGGAGAGCTGGCCAGCCAGCGCGCCGCCGAGGATGGCGCCGAGCATGAGCGAGGACGTAATCCAGCCGATGATTCCGGCTTGGCCGGTGAGGTTCCAGTCGTTCTGAAGGAACGGTAGGGCGCCGGTCATCACGCCGATGTCGTAGCCGAACAAAATTCCGCCGAAGGAACCGAAGAAGTAGATATATCCTCGAGAGATTCGGTCTTCAGCCAGGGATGAAGCAGTAGCAGCCATGAGAACTCCTAGATCCGATTTAAGTGACTCGTCTCACTTTCAAAAGGCTCGGGAGTGCGAATCACATCTTTAATTTTGAACGTATCTGCCGGAACCAAAAATGTCAACGCTAACATTTGTGGGATTTGCATCATATGGCCCGTTTGCCTTGCGAAAATTAAAAACCCGTGGAGTCGCGCAGGATCAGTGTGGGGCGGAGCGGGGGTAGATCGGTGGGGGAGTTGCGGAGCTGTGAGACCAACGCCTGTACGGCACAGTGGCCCAGTTTGGAGAAGTCTTGGTGCACCGTTGTGAGGCTTGGGTCGAAATACTCGGCTCCCGGAATGTCGTCGAACCCGACGATGCAGACGTCCTCGGGGACGCGAATGCCGGTGTGTTTGAGCGCAGAAATGAACCCGTATGCGGAGACGTCATTCGCTGCAAACACTGCGGTGGCGCGCGTTTCGGCTGGCATCCGAGAGAATTCTACGCCGCGCGTGAAGCCGGTTTCCGCAGTCCAGTCGCCGTTGAAAATGTGCAGCTGAATGCCGTTTCGGTAGCAGCATGCGGTGGCGCCGTTGAAGCGTTGTTGGGCATCCACCCAGTCGGGCGGCCCAGTGAGGATAGCGATCCGGGTGTGTCCTTGTTTGATGAGGTGCGTGATTGCATCTTCCGCGCCTTGCGCCTGGTCGATACTGACCCGCAATTGTGTCGCGGTGGCGGATGTCTGCGGGCCGACGATAACCAGGGGGATATCAGGATCGAGTTCTTGGACGTGATTGAGGAGATCTTCGCGCGAAGCGATGACGGCCAAGGCATCGACGCCAAGGCCGAGCATCGAATCAAGCACCTCGTCGACTTCCTCAAGGTAAGGGGCGTTCACGGTCGCCACAAGGGTCTGGTATCCCTGCTGTCTAGCTGCCTTTTCGATGGAGGCGAGGGTAGAGAGCGGGCCGTTGAATTCCGTATCGGCGGCGATGACTCCGATGAGCCGCGACTCGGAGGTCACTAGCGCCCGTGCCGCTGCGTTGCGCCGGTATCCAAGCGTGTGAATAGCCTGCTCTACGCGCTGCCGTGTGGTGTCTTTTACGTTGGCGCTGCCATTGATGACGCGGGAAACGGTTTGGTGTGAAACCCCGGCGAGCTCAGCCACCTCTGCCATGCTCGGTCG
Source organism: Corynebacterium sp. DNF00584 (assembly GCF_001552965.1). Lineage (NCBI taxonomy): Bacteria > Bacillati > Actinomycetota > Actinomycetes > Mycobacteriales > Corynebacteriaceae > Corynebacterium > Corynebacterium sp. DNF00584. Next base: position 108,452 of record NZ_KQ959760.1, read on the forward strand.
GTGCTTGGGTTGTTCTTTGTTACGCATGACTATTCCTCAAAAGTTGCTGTGGCACCGCATCCTGGCGAAATGCTCAACTTCTCATCGTAAGCCATGTTGGATCGTGGGAGGAAACACATCATCGATTGTGAGTGAACCAATTGACAAGGGGGGTGGAGACGGTAAATATGGAGGTAGATGTTAACGCTAACGAATGGAGGGCAAAGTGACATTCACTCCTAAAAGTGGGGGTGGCCGCGCTACCGCGGCTCTGCCCGAGGCCGCCTCGCATATCGCGGCTGGCCACGTCACGCTCGGCATTGAGCTTGGTTCAACACGAATCAAAGCCTGTCTCATCGATCGCTACGGCGCCGTTCTCGCAACCGGAAGCTCGCAGTGGCAGGACCACCTTGTCAATGGTCACTGGAGCTACGCGCTCGATGCGGTCTGGAATGGCCTGCAAGAATCGGTCGCCCAGCTCAAGGCAACCGTCGAAACGGACTTCGGCACCAAACTCGAATCCTTTGAGAACTTCGGCGTCTCTGCCATGATGCATGGCTACTTGGCTTTCGACCAGAATGGTGAGCAACTCGCGGAGTTTCGAACTTGGCGCGATACCACCACCGCAGCGGCAGCCGACAAGCTCACCGAAGCTTTCGGAGTCAACGTGCCGATGCGCTGGTCGGCTTCCCACTACTTCCAAGCGGTGCTGGACAACGAACCTGAGGTCAACGACGTTAATTTCCTCACGACGCTGGCTGGCTACGTGCATTGGCAGCTGACTGGGGAGAAGGTCCTGGGAATCGGCGATGCCTCGGGCATGTTCCCGTGCGACGAAGGTACTCTCGACTACGACGCCACGTGCCTTGAGAAGCTCGATGCTTTGCTAGCGGACAACGGCGTAAATAGGCACTTTAAGTCCCTGCTTCCCTCCATCAAGGTCGCGGGCGATGATGCCGGTCGGATTACCGAAGAAGGCATTCGGCTGCTTGACCCCAAAGGCCATCTTAAGGCTGGGGCCATCTGCTGCGCACCGGAAGGCGACGCAGGTACCGGCATGGTAGCGACAAACGCGGTGCGTCCGAAGACCGGCAACGTAAGCGTGGGTACGTCGATCTTCGCCATGGTCGTCCAGGAAAATCGCTTGCAGAACCTGCACCGTGAAATCGACCCGGTGATGACTCCCAGCGGCGCGCCTGTTTCGATGGTGCACTGCAACAACGGCGCTGCAGAACTGTCCGAATGGATGGAGATGTTCAGCGAAGTCGCAGTGGCCTTCGGCCGTCAGAAGATTCACGATATTGATGACGTCTACAGCGCGATTTTCACCGAAGCCCTGCACGGCGATCCCGATGCCGGCGGAGTGCTGGTGTACAACTACCGCGCTGGCGAACCCGTGAGCGGTCTGGCCGACGGGCGCCCGATGCTCGTGCGCTCGTCCGAGTCCAAGCTATCGCTGTCGAACGTGGTCCGCGCCAACCTCTACAGTGTCTTCGCTACGTTGGCGCTTGGCATGCGCACGCTGGACGAAGAAAACGTTCACGTGGACTTCCTCCAAGCGCACGGCGGCGTGTTCCGCACCGCTGCAGTTGGCCAACGGTTCCTCGCAGCTGCGCTCAACACCCCGATCAAGGTCGCGGCTCAAGCTAGCGAAGGCGGGGCATGGGGCATCGCCCTGCTGGCGTTGTACGCCGGTACCGACACCGCGCAATCCCTGCCGGATTATCTCGACGCGACGGTCTTTGCTGATTCCGATGTTCCCGCGCGTGAACCTGCTGCTGATGATGCCGCGGGATTCCGTACCTACCTTGATCGCTTCGAGGCAGGACTCAAAATGCAGCACGTCGCCGCCGAAGTTGTTCCGGCGCAAAGCTAGATAGGAAAGGGTAAATACTCATGGAAAACCTAGGCTTGGCCCAGTACTCGCAGGAGATTCAGGACAAAGTCGCCCAGGCGCGTCAGCGTGTGTCAGACCTTCACGCGGAGTTGCCGCGATGGGGCCTGGTGGTCTGGACAGCCGGCAACGTCTCCGAGCGCGTCGTCGTCAACGAATCAGGCCCTAGCACCGATGATCTGTTTGTCATCAAGCCCTCGGGCGTGCGCTACGAAGAACTCACGCCGGAGGCGATGGTTGTGTGCGACATCAAGGGGCAGCTTATCGATGGCGACCGTTCACCGTCCTCCGACACTGCAGCGCATGCATACGTCTACGAACACATGCCTGAAGTTGGCGGCGTTGTTCACACCCACTCGAGCTACGCCACGGCGTGGGCGGCACGCGGTGAAGAGATCCCCTGCGTACTGACCATGATTGCTGATGAGTTCGGTGGCCCAGTGCCAGTAGGTCCGTTCGCGATTATCGGCGATGACTCCATCGGCCGCGGGATCGTGGAAACGTTGTCCAATTCTTCTTCTCCGGCGGTATTGATGAAGAACCATGGCCCGTTCACCATCGGCAAGACGGCGGAAGCGGCAGTGAAGGCTGCCGTCATGGTTGAGGAAGTCGCGAAGACGGTTCACCTGGCGCGCGAACTCGGCGAGCCTGTTCCTATCCCGCAGGAAGCAATCGACTCTCTTAACGATCGATACCAAAACGTCTACGGACAGTAATCCCACAAGTTTTCTCAACCCACACTTCACTTCGCACTGCGAAGCACCAGAAAGGAATTTCCTCATGAAGAACCCATTTGAAGGCAAGGTTATCTGGTTCCTGACGGGCAGCCAGGGCCTTTACGGGCCGGAGACCCTCGAGCAGGTCGCCGATCAGTCCAAGGAAATCGTCGCTGCACTCAACGACTCGGCTGACATTCCGGTCGACATCGAGTGGCGTCCGACCCTCACCGATGAGCAGTCGATCTTCCGCGCCATGGCGGATGCTTCGGCGGATGACTCGGTTATCGGTGTCATTACCTGGATGCACACGTTCTCCCCGGCACGCATGTGGATCCGCGGTCTCGATGCCCTCCACAAGCCGCTGCTGCACCTGCATACGCAGCACCATCTGGAGATCCCGTGGGACACCATTGACATGGACTTCATGAACCTCAACCAGGCCGCTCACGGCGACCGCGAGTTCGGCTACATCCTCACCCGCATGGGCGTTCCGCGTGTGAGCGTTGTTGGCCACGTCACCGACGAGCGCGTTCCGCAGCGCATTGGCGTGTGGATGCGTGCCGCCGCTGGCTGGAACGAAGCACAGAACATGCGCATGGTGCGCTTTGGTGACAATATGCGCAACGTCGCTGTCACTGAGGGCGACAAGACTGAGGCTGCCATCCGTTTCGGCGCGACCGTCAACACTTGGTCGGTCAACGAGCTCGTCGAGGCCGTCGACGCCATCTCGGAGGAGCGCGTCGATGCGCTCATCAAAGAATACCAGGACCTCTACGAGTTCGACCCAGTCCTGGATTTGGGTGGGGAGAAGCACCAATCCCTGCGTTATGCAGCGAAGCAGGAAGCAGCGCTGCGCGACTTCCTGGAGGCCGAGGGCGCTACGGCATTCACGGATACGTTTGAGAATCTCGGTGGCCTCAAGCAGCTACCAGGCTTCGCTGTCCAGCGTCTGATGGCCGACGGCTACGGCTTCGGTGCTGAGGGCGACTGGAAGACCGGCGTTCTCATCCGCATCGCCAAGGTCATGGGCTACGGCCTGCCGGGTGGTGCTTCCTTGATGGAGGACTACTCCTACAACATGGCTCCGGGGAACAAGAAGATTCTCGGCGCCCACATGTTGGAGATCTGCCCGTCCCTGACGGAGAAGAAGCCACGCCTGGAGATCCACCCGCTGGGCATCGGCGACCGCGAGGATCCGGTCCGCCTCGTCTTCGACACAGACCCGGGCGATGCCACCGTCGTTGCGCTGTCCGATCTGCGCGACCGTTTCCGCCTGACCGCGAATGTGGTCAAGGTTGTTGAGCCCGACAAGCCGCTGCCGAAGCTCCCCGTGGCACGCGCCGTCTGGGAGCCTGCTCCGGATCTGGTCACCTCGGCCACCTGCTGGCTGGCTTCCGGCGCTGCTCACCACACCGTGATGAGCACGGCTCTGCCGCTCGACGCATGGCGCGATTTCGCTCGCATCGCTCAGATGGAGCTGGCCGTCATCGATGAGGACACCACCGTCGAAGGCTTCGAAGAGGAGCTGCGCTGGAACAACGTGTACTACCGCGTTGCTCAGGGCTTCTAATCTGCGTCACTAACTCGGGCCGGCCAGGTCAAACGAACCCCGTTTGGCTTGGTAGGTTTGGGGTTTTGTGGGGGGGTGAGCCCGGTATGGAAATGACCGCCAGTCATAGCTTTCCGATGCCCCCTTATCCTCCCTGTCAGCACATCAATTTAGCGCGAGAGGCTCGTGCTTGAGGCTCTGGATCATCGTGAGTGCCGTTTCGCGAATTTTGCTGGCCCTTGTAGTTAGGTCGAGTGCTCCGAACACGAAATCGTGGTTGTGCATGCGAAAATTCTGAATGGTATCGAATGCGGCGGCAGGAGCACCTAAATCGGCGTAAACCATTACTCCAGCCACGGGACGAAAATCGCTGTACTCAGTCAGCGCCGCTGAGTGTGACAGCACGTAGGACTGGATTTGGTAGAGATGTCCGGACTTCAGCGTGTATCCGCTGTTTGTGCGATTGCTTGTCGCCATAGATGCGAACTTGGCATCGACGATGACCTCGGTGCCATCGGGTGCAGTGAGCATGATGTCGGTGAGCATTCGCGGAAGCTGCGCCGTCGTCGCCTCGTTGATTGGCCAGTCAACATACTTTGCACCGCGTACAGTCCACCCCAATGGAGCGAGATGGTAGCGGTAGATTCCCAGCAGGGCACGCTCGAAGAGCGCACGTAAGTACGTCTCGGTGACCGCCGCGCGGGCGAATGCGTGAGGGCCGAGACCAGAGCGCGGGACATAAAGGTTGAGCAAGAGCGATGCCACTGCTGTGGGATGGGCATCAGCAGGAGAGAGTCGGCCAGTGGGCTCGGCGGTACTAGGCACAGATGGCACTCCCGCAGCTTCGAAGGCACGCGCCAAGCGACGGCACCGAGTCGCTACCGTCGTATCGAGCGGTTGGATGAGCTTTTCTGCGTAGTGCAACGCATGGAGCAGGAATCGATTGACCGGGTGATCACTGGTGAGCTCGTTGAACTCGCACCGTATCTGGCCCTTGTCGAGTAGCCGGTGCCGTTGTGTTGCATAGACATCGATCTTGCCTCGCACCCGGTGGAGCGTCGCAGTGCGTCTATTAAATCCCACGCTGAGCTCACGCGTGAGGCGGCGCTCGACGGCTTCACACAACATGGTAGTGAGAAGTAATGGCAGCTCGGCGTCCGCAGCATCGACCGCGGCGTCGGTGATAACTCCGCGCCGATAAGCCTCGGATGCATAGAGCTGCAGCAGCCATACGCTACGCATCGGCACGTGCTTGCTGATGGACTCTGCAGAAGTCTCAGGCTCGAAGTTCACGAAGCGCTTCCTCCAGGACCTCAGGCTGGTCGTACCAGTATTCGCGTAGAAGCGGTGCCAAATCCGTGTCGATAATTGCATCGAACCATTTGTGCGTCTCTTCACTGGTCAACGGCTTCGATGACTTACGCGGTGTCACGAAGCTGTGCCCCACTCCGTAATCGCGTCCCAGATTGATGTCGGCGGCAATGCGAGCGTTGAGTGCATCCAGCTTCGTGCCGATAGTTTCCAGCGTCCCTCGATCGTAGCCACAATGAGTCGAACAGTAATCGAGCCACCGTTCATTGAACTGAGGCTGAAGATCAACAAATGCGAAACGTCGGCGCAACGCCATATCGACCATCGCAAGGGATCGGTCCGCCTGGTTCATCGTGCCAATTACGTAGAGATTTTCGGGGAGAAAGATTGGCTCACTGTCTGGTGAGTAAATCGTCGTCAGTGCACTTTCGACGTTGCGTTTGTCGGCTTCGAGGAGCGTGAGCATCTCGCCGAAAATCTGTGCTGGGTTTCCGCGGTTAATTTCCTCGATGATGATGAAATGCTTGCGCCCCTCGTCGTCACTAGCAGCTCGTACGGCTTTGAGGAAGGGGCCAGGCTGCAGACGAAGATGGCCATCGCTCGCAGGGCGGAACCCTTCGATGAAGTCTTCGTAAGACGTTGACGGGTGGAACTGCACTGCGGTAATTGTCTCGTCGGAGGAGTCCTCGAGCATCGCGTAAGCAAGCTTTCGGCCGAGCCAGGTCTTTCCGGTCCCCGGCGGCCCTTGCAAGATGAGGTTCTTCTTTTCACGCCATCGGCGGAGGATAGTCTCGAGTTGTTTGCGGTCGAGGAAGCATCCAGCGTTGAGAATATCCTGGATGGAGTAAGTCTCCTGCGCTTCTTCAGTGAGTTCCTCAAGTTCTGATTCGACAGGTGCTTCAGATTCGTTCTGCGCGTATTGGAATGCTGTTGCCGACAATCCGGCGAAAGTTGGTGGATCAATCGTGGAATCCTGGAGCCAGTCGGCGACATCTGTAAGCGTTGCGAGATACGAGGCACCGTCAGTTACAGTGCCAACCACATCGATACCCATGCCGTCTTCGGATTTAAGGAAGTCGGCATTGCGACGGTCGAGAGCCATGAAGGTTTCAGGGCGAATCCAAAACAGCCCCATGGTGTATGCCACTTGTGAACGGTCCTTGACTGCGGCGTCGTACGCATCAATGAAGTCGACTCGGGAGTGGCCGTGTTTCTCGCGTGGGTTGTATCGCAGAGCGGCCTCGAAGAGCGTCCAGATTCCGTCATAGAAGGCGGTATTTCCAGGATCGGTGTACTTCGATTCGAAGCGTGCCGACAAGTTGTTACGTACCGGCAAGCCATCAACCGATGTTGGAACCTCGGCGCTAATATCGAATGCTTCCTTGAGCCCTCGATAGATAGCTTCCTTGTTGGACATCGTGAGTGAGCGGTTGATGAGCGCATAGATCGTAAATGGATCGATGTCCGTGGCTGTTTCTTTGCCGTCCTCCTTCGACCACTCCCACAACATATTGAAGAGTGACGGTCGTTCGGAAAGACGTGCCGCCTCGTGAAGTTTATCCAGTAACGCCGGACGGTCGGAACGGTAAGGAAGGAGTCGCTCTGCGAATTCTCGGTTGAAGTCAATCCAATCCAGAGTGAATGAATCAGCAGCTGAGAAATCTTCCGTACTGAAGTCCGGGTCGCCTGAGCCATCGATAACCGAGAGAAAGCGCTCGTGTGCGTTGTTCCTTTTTACCTGCGAGATCGTCAGCAAACTTGTGATGGAACGCCGCAGATCAATGCCTAATTCATCGCGCTGGAAAGGTTCTTTACTCCACTCGATCGGAACGCGAAGATGAGCCTCGACGTCAGGTTCGCTCCGGTCAATGGTGACAGGACCAGTGACCGTACCGTGGTACACCGCACCATGGACATGGTTGCTCGGCATAAGAACGATGTCGCCCACTTGGAGCTTCGTACGGAAACGGTAAAGCTGCCCTGCCTGAGTATTGATCTGGCCGCGCTTCCACTCGGGATAGGCGGCCCGCATGGCCTTTTTGATCTCGTCAAGGGTCTCGGCATTTTCTACCTCTTCGTTGTAGTACAAGCCCGGTAGACCGAGGTTTTCTTGAAGGGCACGCTTCTCACGTACGCCATCTTTGCCAGCGCGGAGAACCCAGACGTAATCATCGCTTGTTTCGGGCTCGTCGGCATCGTTATCAGACGAGGATTTTTCGATCGTCCCCTTCGCTTCGAGAACACGATCACGCATCTTCACAAACTCTCGCTGTTGTTCGCGGCTCAGCGGATAGGGATTGTCCTTGAGCCATTGGATGCCTTCAGGCGTAATTTGCGTTACGGCGCGCTCAACATCGGCGAGTAACCCGGAGCGACGCAGCTCAAACGTCGCCCATCCAGCGCGATCTTCGTATGCGAGCTTAGTTGTTAACTTGCGGTACGCCTCGTCTCCAAAATCCCTTTCGGAGATGAGGCGAACAGCCTCTTTGTACTCGCTGCGATGATGGGGCTTTCCATCCGCAGCGACCTCAAGGACCACCGGCAACATGGATTTCCAGTTATAAATCTGTGAGCTCATTGCTACTGCTTATCCTCTCGAATCCCCTCAACAATCCTCACCGTCTCCATCGCCACACGCGTGACCTTCGCGATGAGATCCACGATGTACCGCGGATTGCCCACCTCGTCGGCCCAATCGTTGGGGTCGTTGACGATTCCCAATGCCTTGTCCTTTTTCACCTGGTACCGGTCAATAATCCACGCCAGCGCAGACCGCGAGCCGAGCATGTACTCGTCCGCCTCAGCCGGAATGTCGCGCACGGTCACGGACTTGTTGTAGACGAGCGTCGTGACATCGTTGACGTTCTTCCCAGTAGACGGATCCTTCTTCTTCGCCCACTTCATCTTCTGCACGCGCCACGTCTCGCGGTCGGACTCGTCCGCCGATGCCTTCACATCCACCGTGACCGGCCACGGCTCCACGCCCTCGTAGTTCACGTGCAGGTCCATCAGTTCCTGTCCGGCGGCAGCCAGCTGGTCGAACCGCGCCCGCGACATCGGCGTCTCGATATGCGGCAGCATCTTCTTCAGGTCCGCGGCGTACTTCTCCCGGTACCCAGGGTCGTGCAGCTGCCCGTACACGAAGTAGAAGATGTCATCCTTCATCACATCCGAACCCAGCGCCTCGCGATAAATCCCAAGAATCTCGTCCGTGATGTTGTCCACGCGACGGTACCCGTCGAGGATTTCTCCTTCCGTACCAGGCCCCGAGCCTTCCGATGCCCCCATCCCAAAGTCCAGCTCACCCTCCGGCGCCTCAATCGGCTCCCAGGTCCAGCGGGGGAAGAATTGGCCAGTGTCGAGAGTATGGAGGTTCGGCAGCAGATTTGTTGCGATGAGACCGAAGTTGTAGTGGGAAGCGGTGCCAGTAAGAGTAAACCCAATGTTGTCATGGGCTGGCGTGGGGAACAGCTGCGGCAGTTGATAGACCATGTCATTCACTGGAGCGTGGAAATACGCGAATTGGTTGTGGAAAGGTCGATACAGCGATTTCATGATGCGGCTCACATCAAAGCTGATGATCTTATTGCCCGCTAGCTGTTGCTTAAGACTGCGATTCCAGGAGATCTTGGATAGGTCAGCATATTCTGGACGTTTGGCAAGAAATGCATTGACGTCAGTCTCGCGGGGTTTGGTAATTTTTGCGCTTTGAATCCAGTTCCTAAACTCGCCGCGCGCGGCATCGTAGGTTGTTATTAAGGTCTGCATCTGGCTGGTGACAGCTGAAGGCGTTGACCCATAGCACCAAACATCTCGAGCTGTGCTTAGACCACGCGAATAGTTGTGGAAAACGACCGGGTTCTTTTTGTCCCTCTTTTCTCCGATCACCGGCCACGTCTCGAAGTCCTCATCGCGCTGATCGAGCCAGTCACCGTAAATATTGGGCTCAATAATTTGCCAATCGACATTATCGAGCGTGGAGCGAGCAACGATTGCAAGTTTTTCGTCTGCACTGAGGTAGTCGCCAATATCGCGGTAGTGAATACAGACATCGTCTGGGATTTCGCGTTTTACAGCGATGATGATGGCTATTGTGGATTGACTACCACCGCCGAAAACTTGCCCGCCTTCACGTTTCCAGTCTGCTTTGCGCATGTTGCCTTTGAGATTAAAGACGTAAATGTCGCTGAGTTCATCGTCAAGAGACAACCGAACTCCGTCAGCGGTGTTGCCATCGATCCATCCGCCGTTGGATACAAAAGCCATGACGCCGTGTGTACCGAGTCGGTCTATGGACCAGCGGAAGGCGCGAAGATAGGAGTCGTAGAGGGAGTTCTTGTTCGTGGCTGAGGAGTTCCGGACAAATGTTTCCTCGATGCGTTTGTCGAGCGTTGGGTACTTGAGATTTGCGTTGTTATCGTTCGCGCTGGTTTGCCCCACGGAGTAGGGCGGGTTACCGATGATGACGTTAATTGGCGCATCAATCTGCCGCTGGATTGCGGCGTTGTTCTCTTTGAAGACCTTGAGGTCGAGAATGTCGCCTTCTTCGTGGATCTGGAAAGTGTCCGCGAGTGCGATGCCGTCGAAGGGGACGTACTCGGGCTCGGGTTCGCCATTGCGTTGGGCGCGCTCTGCTTGGAGGGCGTTGTAGGTGGTCTCGATGTTGACCGCGGCGACGTAGTAGGCGAGCAGCATGATCTCAGTGGCGTGGAGTTCGCAAGCGTACTTGCGCGCGAGGTCCTCCGGCTCGATGAGGCCGGACTGGAGGAGTCGGACCATGAATGTACCGGTACCTGTGAAGGGATCGAGGATGTGGACGCCTTCGTCGGTAAGGCCCTTGCCGAAGTGCCAGCGGGAGATTTGATCGGCGGAGCGCAGGATGAAGTCGACGATCTCAACCGGGGTGTAGACGATGCCGAGGGCCTCGGATTGCTTCTTGAAGGCTTTGCGGAAGAATCGCTCGTAGAGGTCCTTGATGACTTGTTGCTTGCCGGAAGCGGAGGAGACCTCGGAGGCGCGCACGCGCACGGACTCGTAGAAGTCGGTCAGAGACTTGGTCTCAGACTCGAGCTTGGCGTCCGAGAGCGCGTCGACCATGCGCTGCATGACGCGGGCAACCGGGTTGTGCGCGGCGAAATCGTGCTCGGTGAACAGCGCGTTGAAGACCGGGGCAGTGATCAGGTGCTGCGAGAGCATGCTGATGGCTTCGTCCTCGGTGATCGAGTCGTTGAGGTTGCCGCGTAGGCCCTCGATGAAGACCTCGAATTCTTTGCGGATGGTGTCGTCTGCAGCATTGATGAGTGCCTTGATGCGGGCGATTTGAGCCTCGGCGATAGTGGCGACATCGTCAGCCCAGTCTTCCCAATAGGTACGCGTACCGACCTTGTCGACCAGCTTGACGTACATGGCTTCCTGCCAGGCCTCGAGGGAGAACAGCGTCATCTGCTCGGGGGTGAGTTCCTGCTCGCCGGAGGATTCGGAGTTTCCGGTAGAGGAGGCATCGGAAGCATCAAGCTTTGCCTGTGCGTCTTTGGCTTTCGTTTCGAGGCTCTGTTCATCGTCTCGCTTCGTCTTCTTCACGCTCTCGATGTCGATGGGCAGCTCGACCTTCTCGTTGAGCGCAATCGAGTTGACCTTCGCGTTGAAGCGGTCATCGTGGGCACGCAGGGCGTTGAGAATCTGCCAGACCACGCGGAAGCGCGTGTTGTCATTGAGGGCCTGGGACGGGGAGACTCCCGGCGGGATGGCGACGGGCAGGATGATGTAGCCGTAGTCCTTGCCCTCGGCTTTGCGCATGACGCGGCCGACGGACTGGACGACGTCGACCATGGAATTGCGAGGGTGGAAGAAGATGACGCTATCGAGGGCGGGGACGTCCACGCCCTCGGAGAGACAGCGAGCGTTGGTAAGGATGCGAGTCTCGTCCTCAGGGATGGAGGACTCGAGCCAAGAGATCTTGTTGCCGCGCTCGAGGGCGTTCATGGTGCCATCGACGTGCTCGACGGCGACTTGGAGATCGATGTTGAGCAGGCTCACGTCGTTGGTGGCGGCGTGGTCCTTGAGCTGCTCTTGGTACTGGCGGATGAGCGTGGGGAAGGTCTCTTGGATAGTCTTTGAGGCCTTGATGTCCTTGGCGAAGGCAACGGTGCGGCGCATGGGTTGAGCACCTGCCTCGAAGCCGGACTTCGTGTCCTGCTCGGCACCCGAACGCTTCGCGAGTCCGTTCCACGCGCCGATCATGGCTGAGGCGGTGGTGAGGTTGATTTCGTTGGTGGGGTAGGCGGCCAGGACGTCCGCAGCGATGTCTTCCTCGACCGTCATGACGAGGACCTTGTAATCGGTGAGCAGGCCCTTGTCCACAGCCTCGCCGAAGCCGAGGCGGTAGAACTCGGGGCCGTAGATGTCCTCGTCATCCATGGAGGCAAGCTCCGCGGAATGTTCCTCGGCCTTGCCCTTGACGTTGTCGTCGAAGAGTCGGGGAGTCGCCGTCATGTAGAGACGCTTGCTGGCCTTGATGTAATTTTCGTCGTGAATCTTCACGAAGTTGGAGGCGTCCTCCCCGGCGAGGGTGACGCCGGTGGTGCGGTGGGCTTCGTCGCAGATGACGAGATCGAAGTCATCCATGCCGAGCTCTTGGGCCTCGTGGATGGCCTCGATGGACTGGTAGGTGGAGAAGATGACGTTGAGGCCTTGGCGGCGCTTGCCTTGCTCCGTACGCAGCTTGATGTCCGCACCGTTGGTGGAGACAGGGACATCGAGATCGTAGGAGGCGATGTCCTCGGCCTTCTTGGAGACCTTCTGGTCGGAGCATACGGCGTAGGGCTTGAGCGGCAGGTGGGTTTGTGATTGCGCGGTCCACTCCTTGAGCGTCTGCGAGAGCAGCGAGATGGAGGGAACGAGGAAGAGGACGCGGGCCTTGTTGCCGTTGAGCTCCGCGAAGCGCTCGGCGAGGCGCAGCGCAGTGAAGGTCTTGCCTGTGCCGCAGGCCATGATGAGCTTGCCGCGGTCGTGGGCCTCGAAGCCGGCGATGGCCTTCGCGATGGCCTCATCTTGGTGCGGACGCGGCTGGTAGACCTCTTTGCGGGTCAAATTAATGGCGATGTCGCTGCCGGGGAACGTGATGTCCCAGTCGATGGGGGACTCGGCGATGGAGGCGGTGCCGATGCGGTTGGTAGGGATGAGCTGGTTGTCCAGCATTTCCTCGGCGTTCTTGCTCCAGCGGTCCGTGGTGGAGATGATGATGCGCTGGGCGAAGGAGTCCTTGCCGTGCTCGGTATCGAAGGAGCGGCCGGATTTCTCGAAGAAGGAGTCGAGGTGGGACTTCTGGAGGTAAGCGGTCGGCTCATAGAACTTGCACTGGATGGCGACCCAGCGGCCGTCCTCGCGGCGGCGGGCTACAAGATCAATGCCGGTATCGGACTGTCCGTCGTAGTATTTCCAGTCGACGAAGCGTCCGACGTCTTCGTACTCTTCGCTCAATGTCGGGTCATTACGGAAGTAATTGACCATGAGTTTCTCAAAGGCGATGCCGTACTTGCCTTGCGGCTGGTTCTTGCGCAGCTGGTCGAGGACGTCGGAGAAGGTAGACATGCTCTCTATTATGACGGGTACTGACGTGCTATGAGTCGAGAGACTCGAGTTAGCTTCCTAGATGTGTCGGCCCGCGCTGAGTACGCCCGGTAAGCTGCAGGTATGACACAAAACGCCACGCCGGGCGACGGTGAGAAGAAGGGGGCACGGCCAAGCCCTGCCGTCGCTGCGCCCAATAGTGGGGAGCTCGTGCGCACGGAGGTGCCCCGGGCGTATGGCTCGGCGGGGGAGAGTGCGTGGCACTTGTCGCGCCGGGCGTGGGGGTTAGTTGCGCGCCGGGTGCGCCATGAGCTCTTCATGAACGCGATGATGGATCGCGCGGCGACGCTCACGTTCTTTACGGTGCTCACGGCGCTGCCCATGGTGTTGGGCGTGTACTCCATTGCGACGCTGGTGCTCGCGCGCAATGAGGAACAGGTGCAGAAGCTCACGGCCGATTTCATCGGGACGTACCTGCCGCCGGAATGGGAGAATGCCGCACAGCGGGTCGTGGATGCGGTGGTGGGCTCGACGCAACAGTCGACGCTCATGCTGGTGTTATCGGTGGTCCTCGCACTGTTTTCGTCCTCGGCGTATGTGCGGGCGTTCGCGCGCAGTGCCAATGCGATGTATGGGCGAGTGGAAGGCCGCGGGCTCGTGCGCACGTGGACAGTGATGTGGCTGCTCACCATCGCGATGGTGCTGGGCGCCGTGGTGATCTTTGTGGCGCTCATGCTGCAGCGTGACATCGTGGTGGGACTGTTGCGGCCTTTTGGCGGGGTCCCGGGTGTTTCTTCGGTGCGTTCTTTCCTCGTCGATTCCTTCCTGCCGGTGTGGCGATGGCTGCGCTGGCCGGTCGTGGCGGTGATGAGCGTGACGCTGTTGGCGTTGCTGTATCGCTTCGCGCCGAATGTGCGGACGCAGAAATTCCAGTGGCTCACGGTGGGCTCAACCATCGCGTTGCTGGGCGCTGTCGTGGCGTGGGGACTGGTGCGGGTCTATTTCACGGTGGTGGGTGCGCGCAGCGCGTACGGCGCGCTGGGAACCGTCATCATCGCGCTGTTTGCGTTGTGGATCATGAACACGCTGTTTATCCTCGGCGTGAAGATCGACGCGGAGATTACGCGCGCGATCGAGCTAGAGCGAGGGCTTGAGTCGGAGCGCGTTATTCAGGCGCCGCCGCGCGCGACGGACTCGGCGGTGGCGCAGTCCGCCGCTGTGAGAGAACTGGAGGGGTTGGGCAAGGAGATCCGCGGTCAGGCGCGCTCGTAGACGGTGCGGCGGTGGCGGATTAGGAGACCGCTTTCGAGGACTTGAGTCCCGTACGGCAGTGGGGCTGGGGTGGGAGCGAGCAACGTCGTAAAGGACGTGAGGGCGCGCGGGAATGCCAGAATAATGGGCCGCGAGGTGGGTGTTCCCACATGAAGAAGTAACGGCGCACGAGACGTTCGGCCGGGCTGCCCGTGATTTTTGTAGTTCGACGAAGAGGGCGTCGTCCTGGGCGAGGCGTTCGGTGCCCAGGGCCATGAGGAGCTTCACCTTCGTCTCCTTGGTACCGAAGTAGTGGCGCACCAGGCCTGGGTCGACGCCGGCCGTTGCGGCAGTAGAGCTCGGCGGCGTCGGAAAGCGCAAAGGCTCGGGAGGTACCGAGCCTTTATGAATATTAAACTATGGAAATTGGTGCCCCCAGCAGGAATCGAACCCGCGACACAAGGGGTAGAAACCCTCTGCTCTAATCCGCTGAGCTATGGGGGCGCAGCGCGGTCATATATTACACCAGCGCGGAATGAACTCTGTGATGGGTGGCGACTAGTGGTACTTACCCTCGGCGCCGACCTCGAGGATGATGTCCACGAGCTGGTTGGCGGCGGGGGAGAGGTCCTTGTCCTTGCGGTAGATGAGGATGGCCTGCATGCCCGGGAAATCGCCCTTGATCTTTTTGAAGAAGACGTGGTCGCCAGCGTGGCGCTGGGCGGAGTCCGGAAGCAGGGCCACGCCGATGCCGCCCGCGACGAGCGGCATGGCGGTCTGCAGGGTGGAGACTTCCTGGATGTGGGCGGGCTTGGACTCGGGGTTCTGGAACCAGGCGGTGCGCAGGAGGTCTGGCAGGCCGGGGAACTCGTCATGGTGCTTAGGGAGGATCCACGTCTCATGCGCGATATCGGCGAGCGAGACCTCGTCCGGGAGATCCTTAAGGCGCTCCGGTACGGCGAGCAGCATGGGGAACTCGGTGACGACGTGGACGACGAGCTGGTCCTGGTGCTGCTGCGCGAAGGCGCGCGGGTCTATGGACGGCATGAGGCCTAGGTCGATGGAGCCGTCGAGGACGCGCTCCAGCGTGATGATGGGCTCGGGGTCTTCGAGGAAGAGCTTGACGTCAGGGGCGACCTCAAACATGCGGGAGAGGACCTCGGGCATAAAGGCCCAGTTGAACTCCGGGGCGGCGTTGATGGAGATGGAGCCAGCGAGGCCGCCGGCAATCTCGCGGATGCGCTGGTCGGCCTCCGTCATGAGGGTTTCCATCTTGATGGCGATCTCGTAGAGGTAGTCGCCCGCCTCGGTTGTGGAGACGCCGGCGCGGCCGCGGGTGAGCAGCTGCACGTCGAGCTCTTTTTCCAGCTTGCGGATCGACAGAGACAGCGACGGCTGCGTCATGTCGAGCGCCGCAGCGGCGTGGGTAAACGACCCGTGGTCGACCACGGACCGGAAGTACGATAATTGTCGCGAGTCCATAGGCAAATATAATGCCATAATTGGAAGTAATGGTCACTTTTCGTGGTGTAACGCTCACGTCGTAGAATGCGACACATGTCTGAAGAGCAGTTGTCCTCCCAGGATGGGGACGGTTTCGCAGTCGCGTCTGCCCCCGCCGCGCGGCGCCGCGCCCGTGGCTCCGCATGGATCTACGTCTGTATTGCCATCGTCGCAGGTATCGCAGCCGGCGGCATCGCGTCCTTCTTCCTCGCGGACTCGCTTAAGGCGCTCGGCATCCCGGATCCCGGTCGTGTGACGACGGTGGGTTTACCCTTCGTTCGTGCCGCCGCATGGATTGCCATGGCCACCTCCGTGGGCTCTTTCCTGGCCTCATCCTTCTTCATTTCCCCGCGAGAACACGACGCTGAGACACTCAACACAGCGCCTCTCACCGTGGATGGACACGTCGCGAAACGGGTTGGCGCGCTTGCAGCTCTGGTCACCGCGGTTCTCGCAGTGCTGGAAGTCCCACTCGTGCTTTCCGATACCACCGGCTCGTCCTTCCTTGAGGTTCTCGACCCCCAGCTGTTTACCTACGCGTTCCCCAATATCTCGACCGCGCAGGTGTGGCTGCTTACTGCGGGCCTCGCGGCTGTGGTGGGCATCGGCGGGCTTATCGCTTCGCGCTGGGGCTCGCAGCCGGTCCTGCTGGTTCTTTCGGTCCTCATGGTCGTGCCGCTGGGCATGGAGGGGCACTCGGCCTCGGGCGGCGACCATGACTACGGCACGAACTCCTTCCTCTGGCACCTCATCTTCATGGTGCTGTGGGTAGGTGGGCTGCTCGCTCTGCTTGCGCATGGCCGTCGCCTGGGACCGGATCTCACGATGGCCGTGCGCCGGTACTCCAATCTGGCGCTCTTCTCCGTCATCGTCATGGTGTGCTCGGGCCTTATCAATGCCGCCATCCGCATCGAATGGTCGGACTGGTTTACCACCCGCTATGGCCTCATTATCGTGGCGAAGTCAGTGCTCACGCTCGTGCTCGCGCTCTTCGGCTTCGCGCACCGCCAGCTCACCATGCCGCAGCTGAAGTCGCGTCCGGAGCTCTTCCGCCGCGTCGCCTTTGTCGAACTGTTGGTCATGGCGCTCACGGTCGGCGTGGCTGGCACCATGGGCCGCACGCCGCCCCCGCCGCCGCGCGATCCCAACCTCAACTCCATGCAGATTCTGTTGGGCTACGAGCTTTCCGAAGCCCCCTCTGTCGCCGGTCTCTTCACTCACTTCCGCTTCGATATCTTGTGGGGAACCCTGGGCCTGTTGCTCGCTGGTTTCTATGCGTACGGGGTCTGGCGCGTACGTCGGCGCGGCCTGACGTGGACGTGGACTCGTACAGCGTGGTGGATGGCCGGCTCCCTGGGCATGACGCTGTTTATGAGCTCGGAGCTGGGCATGTACATTCCCGCGCTCTACTCCATGCACATGCTGGGCCACATGGTGCTGTCCATGGTCGTTCCACTCCTGCTCGCGCTGGGCGCGCCGCTCACCCTCATGATGGAGGCCTGGGAACCTGGATTTGGGCCGCACGAGTGGGCGCTGGCGGCGACGCGCTCGCGGATCGTCGGATTTATCACGCACCCGGCGGTCAACCTCGTGCAGTTCCTGTTCTTCTTCTACATTCTCTACCTGTCCTTTGACCTGTACGAGTACGCGGTCTCCGAGCACGCCGGGCACGTCATCATGAACGCGTGCTTCCTCGTCTCCGGCTACTTCTACTTCTGGGAGCTCGTGGGCCCCGACCCGATCCCGCACCGCCGGCCCACCGGCCTGCGCCTGCTTTTGCTGTTTATCTCCATGCCCATCCACCTCTACGCGGGCGTCTATCTCATGCAGCTGGGCCAGATCCTGGGCGAGAACTTCTACCTTTCCCTCGACCTGCCGTGGAACCCGGACTTCGCCTACGACCAGAAGGTGGGCGGCGGTATCGCCTGGGGCTTCGGCCAGTTCCCGCTCGTTATCGTCTTTGGCACGCTCTTCCTCGAGTGGCTGCGTGAGGACCGCTCCGCGGCGCGACGCCACGACCAGAAGGCGGACCTCGATGGCGACCAGGATTTGGAGGACTACAACGCGATGCTCGCGCGCCTCAACGACGAGGATTACCGGTAGCCAGAACCGGCACGAACGCGCCGGTGAAACTGAGATACCGGTGAGAAAGCCCAATTTCTGTGGATAACTCGTCCCTTTTTGCCCACTCTATTGGGCAACCGCGGGGAGTTATCCACAGCTGCGGTTTTGGGGGTTGGCGCGGCGCATTCGGTGGTTCACGATGGTGCTGCGAGGGAAAATTCTTCCCCGTGTCGACTACCGAATAGAAGGAATAAACCTTATGTCTCAACTACCTGTCACCATCACCGGCCACCTCGTTGCAGATCCGCACATGACGCAGGTCTACAACGGCAACCTCAAGACCACCATGCGCGTGGCGTCCTCGCGCCGCCGCCGCAACCCGGATCCGGAGGGCCCCGAGTGGATCGATACGGACAACCTCTTCATCGACGTCGAGATGTGGGGTGCGCTCGCCCAGAACGTCCGCACGACGCTGCGCAAGGGCATGGCCGTCATCGTCCTCGGCTCGCTTAACACCATTGGATGGAAGGACGAGGAGGGCAAGAATCGCGCCAAGATCGAGGTGCGTGCCAACCAGGTCTCCCTCGAGCTGTCCCACTACGTCGCCACCGGCCTCAAGATCGGCGCCGATGCCACGGTCACCGGCATTCCTGTCCCTAACTTCGAGCACACGGGTCCGGACAAGATCCTGAGCCGGGACGACAATACTGGGAACACGGAGAACTCGGGGGACGCCGGCGCCGATACCTCGGTGGACACGGCGGCGGACGCCCAGGCGGCGGCATCGGAAAGCCGGGAGCCTGCCGCACCGTTCTAGCTCCCAGCCCCGGGGGATGATGTACTCTTTGTGTTGTTTGACGTGTGTGCCCGGGCTGCGGGCACACTCACCCAACCGACGTAAAGGGGAACAATGGGCGAGTTCATCTACACGATGAAGAATGTGCGCAAGGCCATCGGCGACAAGGTCATTCTGGACAATGTCACCATGGCCTTCTACCCGGGCGCCAAGATCGGCGTGGTCGGCCCGAACGGTGCCGGCAAGTCGTCGATCCTCAAGATCATGGCGGGCCTTGATCAGCCGTCCAACGGCGAGGCTTTCATCGATCCGGGCAAGACCGTGGGCATCCTGCTCCAGGAGCCGCCGCTCGACGAAGAGAAGACCGTCCGCGAGAACGTGGAAGAGGGCCTGGGCGATATCTTCCAGAAGAAGCAGCGCTTCGAGGAAATCGCGGAAGAGATGGCCACCAACTACACGGACGAGCTCATGGAAGAGATGGGCAAGCTCCAGGAGGAGCTCGACCACGCGGATGCGTGGGAGGTCGACTCCAAGATCGAGCAGGCCATGGACGCCCTGCGCTGCCCGCCGTCTGACGAGCCCGTCACCAACCTCTCCGGTGGTGAGCGCCGCCGCGTCGCCCTGGCGAAGCTGCTGCTTTCCGAGCCGGACCTGCTCCTCCTCGACGAGCCGACCAACCACCTCGACGCCGAGTCCGTGCAGTGGCTGGAGAAGCACCTCGAGTCCTACCCGGGTGCCGTCCTCGCCGTGACCCACGACCGCTACTTCCTCGACCACGTCGCCGGTTGGATCTGTGAGGTCGACCGCGGCAAGCTTTACCCGTACGAGGGCAACTATTCCACGTACCTGGAGAAGAAGGCGGAGCGTCTCGAGGTCGCCGGCCAGAAGGACAAGAAGCTGCAGAAGCGCCTGAAGCAAGAGCTCGCCTGGGTCCGCTCCGGCGCCAAGGCTCGCCAGGCCAAGAATAAGGCCCGTCTGGCTCGTTACGAGGAGATGGCCGCCGAGGCCGAGCAGTACAAGAAGCTCGACTTCGAGGAAATCCAGATCCCGACCCCGCCGCGCCTGGGCAATAAGGTGGTCGAGGTGAAGAACCTCACCAAGGGCTTCGATGGCCGCGTGCTCATCAAGGACCTCTCCTTCACGCTGCCGCGCAACGGCATCGTGGGCGTTATTGGCCCGAACGGTGTGGGTAAGTCCACGCTGTTTAAGACGATTGTGGGCCTCGAGCAGCCGGACTCCGGCTCCGTCGAGGTGGGCGATACCGTCAAGCTGTCCTACGTCGACCAGGGCCGTGAGAACATCGACCCGGAGTCCACGGTGTGGGAGGTCGTCTCCGACGGCCTCGACTACATCCATGTGGGCCAGAATGAAATGCCTTCGCGTGCCTACCTGTCCGCGTTCGGCTTCAAAGGCCCGGACCAGCAGAAGCCGTCTAAGGTGCTTTCCGGTGGTGAGCGCAACCGCCTCAACCTGGCGCTCACACTCAAGGAGGGCGGCAACCTCATCCTCCTCGACGAGCCGACCAACGACCTTGACGTCGAGACCCTCGGTTCCCTTGAGAACGCCCTCGAGAAATTCCCGGGCTGCGCCGTGGTCATCTCGCACGACCGCTGGTTCCTCGACCGCACCTGCACCCACATCCTTGCCTGGGAAGGCAACGTGGCAGAAGGCCAGTGGTTCTGGTTCGAAGGCAACTTCGGCGATTACGAGAAGAACAAGATCGAGCGTCTCGGCGAGGATGCGGCACGTCCGTCGCGCGTGACCCACCGTAAGCTCACGCGATAGGAGATACGGTGACTGAAGAAAACAAGCACCACATCCATCGTGTGGCCGTGCGCTGGTCAGACTTTGACCGCTACGGCCACATGATGAACGCCAACTACGTGGAAATCGCGCAGGAGGCCCGCCTCATCTACGCCCAGGAACGCATTTTCCCGGACGTTCCGGAGTTCGCGGCCTTCGTGCGCCACCTTGAGCTGGATTACAAGAATCCCATCCAGCCGCAGGGCCTTTCCTCCGTCGAGGTTGAGTCGTGGGTGACCCGTATCGGCAATACCTCGTTCACCACGCGCCAGAACATCCGCGTGCCAGACGGCCCGGTGGCATGTGAGATTGACTGCGTCCAGGTTGCCGTTGATCTGCATACCGGATTGCCGCGCCCGCTCACCGAGCATGAGAAGGAAGTCATCGGAGCTCTTGCCGAGTAGACTCGACGCCACTACACCGTCGAGCACAGGAGGGCCTGCATGTCCACAGAAACGCTGCACATTGAAAGTGGCGCACAAGGACTGCAGGCCCTCTTGGCGCGTGCGGTGGGTCTCGATGCCCAGGCCATCGCACGCCTGCGTCAATACGACCCAGAGACCGTCGAGGTCTTCGTCACGACGCCCTTTGAGGTCGTCGCTGCACGCCGCGTTGCTGGCACCGTGGGGCGGGACGGTGCGTCCGTCTCCGCGAAAGACCTCCTTGATGCGGTCAAGGACGGCCGCGACGAGATTGGCGCCCCGCGCGATGCCTCGTGGCCAGGCGCCCTGCCGCCGGCGTTGGGCTTCCAGCTTCTCGATACCCTCCCGGTCCACGTTGTCCGCGACCTCGCCGACAAAGGTCAAGCCTTGGCCCGGCAGTTCTCAGGCCCTGCCGGTCCGCCGAGCTCGCTCATGAAGCAGACCGTGCTCACCGTCGAAGCTGACGGGACGAGCGTCGACATTCCCATGCGTCTCATTTTCGCGTGCACGAACCTAGGGCTTATCCCGGGCTTTAGCGCGCCGATGAACATCCCGCGCCACTTGCGTGTGGCCGCCCTCGGTCGCTGGGTGCGTGTCGATGCCCCCTTTGGCAGCGTCTACCACTCCTCGCGCCTCTCTCTGTTCTAACGCGAGCCCACCCCTTGGGTGGGCTTTTTTGTTTGCCTATTTGAGTATT
>NZ_KQ959761.1:0-660 GCF_001552965.1 Corynebacterium sp. DNF00584
TGAGGTTACCCTCGTTTAGTGGACACCCTATTTGTACGGATCTTGTGTCCGTAAGAGAGGATGTTCATTGTGAGTCAACAGCGCAAGAAATACACGCCGGAGTACCGGCGTGAAGCCGCAAACCTGGTAATCGAGTCAGAGCGACCGATCGCTCATGTGGCTAAGGAAATCGGTGTTTCCGCCGGGCTTTTAGGCCGGTGGGTCAAACTCGAGCGTGAACGCCGAGGATCCTCAGATGGGATGAGTGAGGCTGATCTTCGTGCTGAGAATGCTCGTCTGCGCCGTGAGTTGGCAGAAGCCAAGATGGATAATGAGTTTTTGTCAAAAGCGACAGCCTTCTTCGCCGCGAAGCAACGCGAGCAGAAAAGTTCGAACTAATGCAGCAGGAGAAGGCAAACTACAGCATCAAACGCATGGCACGGCTATTAAAAGTGTCTCGGTCTGGATACTACAAATGGGCCCATGCGCAGCAGAAACGACTATCCGGAAAGGATGATCGGTCAGCATTTTACGATGATGTTGACCGAAAGATTCATCAGATTTGGAAAGACTCCGATGAGGTTTATGGTGCTCCGCGGATCACCGCAGAGCTCGCCGAGCGCTACTACATTTCACTTAACCGTAAGACTGTGGCGAAGCGGATGCGCATGATGGGCATTG
>NZ_KQ959762.1:0-60907 GCF_001552965.1 Corynebacterium sp. DNF00584
GTGCGGACTTCTCTTCCTTTTCTTCAGCCTTGGGCTCTTCCTTCTCCGCGGCCTTGTCCTCAGCAGCGGGTGCGGACTCTTCAGCGTCCGCGGACTCGCCTTCTTCACCGATGATGGCGATAACGGAGCCAACCTCAACGGTGTCGTCTTCTTCGGCCTTGATCTCAAGGATCGTGCCCGCGACCGGCGAGGGGATTTCAGTGTCAACCTTGTCGGTGGACACCTCGAGCAACGGCTCGTCGACCTCGACGGTGTCGCCCACGGACTTCAGCCACTGGGTAATAGTGCCTTCAGTTACGGATTCGCCCAGTTCGGGCATCACAACGGACTGCGCCATGAGTTATTTGACTCCTCGAAAGTTGGATAATGATAAATCTGATGCCCAATTCTACCGCGACGCGCGACTTCGCGTGTGTATCTGGTCCTATCTCTTTGCCCCCTTTAGGGCGGGGCGCACCGCGCGCCGCCGGTCATGGTGACGTGACCACGATGCGTGTTCGCTCACGGCGTTGCGTTGCTGCGCGCTCAGATGCCGTGGGGTGAGGTGGCGCGGGTAGGATAGGCCACTATGTTCAATATCTTCCGTCGCAACAGCTCGCGCTCCCAGCTGCGCCCGCCGCGCGGGCCGGGGGAGACGATCCGGCAGGCGGATGCCCAGGCGCTCAGCGAGTGGGTGGCAGGCCGCGCCTTCGTCGAAGCGTTCATTGAGCCGGAGACGGTGGTCAACGAGATGTCCGTGGTTGTCGTGGATGAAAACGGTGACTACATTCGGCGGTTTATCGGCGGCCCAAAGGGCATCGACGCGGTGGCGAAGCTGCTGGGCTGCCCCGTGTACGACGTGGAAGAGACCGGCTATCCGCAGCGCATGCGCGACCGCATGGAACGTGAACGGCTGCTGCGCAAGCGCGAGGAACAGCGCTTGCGTCGTGAGCGCTTCGAGCGAGGCCAGAACCCGGATACGGGCGAAGCCGTGCATCGCCCCGACGACCCTGACGACGCGGAGTAATTGCACAACGGGGAACGGCGCCTGCCCCCGGTGAGGGACAGGCGCCGTTGGCGTGGACGGGGAGCTCCGCGCTGAGCGAGTGCTACTTTTTGTCGGCGAGCTCAGTGAGCGCGGCGATGACGGTGCGGACCGGGGCGCCGGTGGCGCGCTTAGTGGTGTAACCGTACGGCGAGCCGCCGTTCCAGGAAGGGCCTGCGACGTCGATGTGGACCCACTCGATGTCCTCGCCGACGAAGCGCTGGAGGTAGGTGCCGGCGAATTCCATGCCGCCCTCGCGCTTCGTGTGGATATTGCGGATATCGGCGACCGGAGACTTGATGGCCTCCTCGTGCTCCTCGAGCAGCGGCATGGCCCAGGCCTTCTCGCCGACCTCGCGGCCGATCTCGGCGACGCGGTCGCGGAAGTCCTCGGAGCCCATGACGCCGGCAGTGCGCTCGCCGAGGGCGACGATCTGGGCGCCGGTGAGCGTGGCGGTTTCGATGAGGTAATCCGGCTTGTCCTCGCTGGCGCGCGCGATGGCGTCGGAGAGGACGAGCCGGCCCTCGGCGTCCGTGTTGAGGACCTCGGAGGTAATGCCGCCGTAGTGCGTGATGACGTCGCCGGGGCGCGTGGCGTTGCCGCCAGGCATGTTCTCTGCGAGCGGCAAGGTGGCGGTGACGTTGACGTTCAAGCCCAGCTTGGCGGCGGCGAAGACCGCGGCGGCCATGGACGCGGAGCCACCCATGTCAGAAATCATGTCCCACATGCCGGCACCCGGCTTGAGCGAGATGCCGCCGGTGTCGAAGGTGATGCCCTTGCCTACGAGCGCGACGTCGCGGGTGGCGCCGGACGGACGGTAGGACAGGCGGACGAGACGCGGTGGGCGGGCGGAGCCGCGGCCCACGGCGAGGATGCCGCCGAAGCCCTGCTCTTCGAGCGCGGACTCGTCGAGCACTTCGACCTCGACGCCACCGGCTGGGCCCTCGGTGGAGCGGGCGGTCTCGGCGAGGTAGTTCGCGTAGGACTCCGGGTAGAGCAGGTTAGACGGGGTGTTGACGAGGTTGCGGGCAAAGATCGTGGCCTCGGCGGTAAGACGTGCGCGCTCGAAGTCGGTCGCGGCGGTCTCGTCGGAGGAGACGAAGACGACGGTGGCAGGGCGCTGGGGATCCTCGAGCTCCGAGGAACGCAGGCCGCGGTGGACGTAGCCGCCCAGGGCGATGCCCTCGACAGCGGCGCCGAGCGCGAAGTCGCCGAGAGTCGTGGCGACGGTGCCCACGCCCGCGAGCGCGCGAGCGGCGTTGCCCGCGGCGACGCGGACGGTCTCGTCAGTGAGGTCTTCGGACTCGCCCAGGCCGGCGGCGACGATGGAGTGTGCGCCGGTCGCCTCGGTGATGGCGGACGGCGCTGGCACGCGGGTCACCTCGCCGGACTTGCCGGTGGCACCCACAGCAGACAGCGCGTCGAAGGTGGCGCGGACTGCGTCAGCATCGAGCAGTGCGGAGCCAGGGACTTCCAGGCCGTCGTCGCCGCGGAAGGCGGCGATGAGGAGGGCATCGGCAGCTTTGGGCGCGGCGGTCGCGAGCTCAACGGTGGGGGAAACGCCCAGCAGCGGGCCGTGGGAAGAATCAGTCACGAGAAAGACCTCCAAATGAAACGAGATGAATAGTGCACTGTCTGCCTACTGTAGGCGAAAAAATTTGACGGGGGTGGCCTGTGGAGCGATAGAAAAAGAGTAAGTTAGAGGCCATGACTTTGAAATACAACGTGACGAAGAACCCCACCCCGACCTCCCCGGAGGAACGTGCGAAGATTCTCGAGAACCCGGGCTTTGGTAAGCACTTTACCGACCACATGGTCACCATCGACTGGAATGAGAAGGACGGCTGGCACGACGCTCAGGTGTGCCCGTATGCGCCGTTTAGCATGGACCCGGCTTCCAATGTTTTCCACTACGGCCAGGCCATCTTCGAGGGCATCAAGGCCTACCGCCAGCCGGATGGCACCATTGCCACGTTCCGTCCGGAGGCTAACGCCAACCGCATGGCCAACTCGGCTAAGCGCATGGCTATGCC
Organism: Corynebacterium sp. DNF00584; assembly: GCF_001552965.1. Taxonomy (NCBI): domain Bacteria; kingdom Bacillati; phylum Actinomycetota; class Actinomycetes; order Mycobacteriales; family Corynebacteriaceae; genus Corynebacterium; species Corynebacterium sp. DNF00584. The sequence goes on from NZ_KQ959762.1 coordinate 3,058, forward strand.
GGAGCTGCCGGTGGATGAGTTCATCGAGTCCCTGCGCCAGATCACCGAGATCGACAAGGATTGGGTCCCAGCCGCGGGCGGCGAGGCTGCGCTGTACCTGCGTCCGTTCATGATCTCCACCGAGGTTTCCCTGGGCGTGCACCCGGCTGCGACGTACCGTTACATCGTGATTGCGTCCCCGGCGGGCGCGTACTTCACCGGTGGCGTCAATCCGGTCTCCGTATGGCTGTCTACCGACTACGTCCGTGCTGCCCCGGGTGGTACGGGTGCTGCGAAGTTCGCGGGCAACTACGCTGCCTCGCTGCTCGCACAGGCGCAGGCAGCGGAGAAGGGCTGCGACCAGGTGGTCTGGCTCGACGCCATCGACCGCAAGTACATCGAAGAGATGGGCGGCATGAACCTCGCGTTCGTCTACGGCGAGGAAGGTAACCAGACGCTGGTGACTCCGGCGCTGTCCGGTTCGCTGCTGCCGGGTATTACGCGTGACTCGCTACTGCAGGTCGCCGAAGACATGGGGCTCAAGGTCGAAGAGCGTCGCGTGAGCTACGACGAGTGGCGCGAGGATGCAGAGTCCGGCAAGATGACCGAGGCTTTTGCCTGCGGTACCGCCGCGGTCATCACACCAGTCGGCCACGTCATGGGCGACGGCATCGACTTCAAGGTCAACGGCGGCGAGGCTGGCACGACCACCATGGCGCTGCGCGAGCAGCTCACTGGCATTCAGCACGGTGCGGTCGAAGACACGCACGGTTGGCTGCACACGCTCGTGAAGTAATAAGCGCGTAAAGGAAGGACCCCTCGGGGTCCTTTTATTTTGTCTCCACGGGCTGCGTGCGGAATCTCAGGACAACGAAGGCCCCACAACGTGGCGGTTGTGTGGCCTTCGTTGTCCTGGAATCCGGATGGTCTAGGCGGGGTCTGCGGCGGCCTGGACGGCGGCGACTTCGTCGGCGACGAGCTCGAGGCTGGCCGCGAGGAGCTGGTAGGCGAAGAGCGATCCGAGGCCCTGGCCAGTCGTGGTGAGCGTGTTGAGCAGCGGCGTGAGGCCCAAGTCTTGGAGCGCGAGCGTATGCGCGGGCTCGCGGGAGGTATTCGCGGCGTAGATCCAGCGCCGGGTGCCGGGGGCGAGGCGCTCGGCGAGGACCGCGGCAACCGTCAGGAGCGGCGAGTCGATGAGCAGTGGCGTGCGGCGTGCGGCGGCGCGACCGATGAAACCCGTGAGCGCGGCGAGGGTCGGGCCGCCGGAGACTTGGAGGATTTCCAGCGGGTCGGAGAGGTTGCGCGTCCGGAAGAGCGCGTCGCGCAGGACAGCGACCTTGGTCTTCCACGCCTCGTCCGTGATTCCGGAGCCGGGGCCCACGATGACGACGGGTTCGGTGCCGGTGAGGCGCGCCATGACGACGGCGGCGACGGTCGTGGAACCCACGCCCAGGTCGCCGGGGATGAGGAAATCAGTGCCGGCGTCGATTTCTTCGTCGGCAGCGCGGGCGCCGAGGGCGAGGGCTTCCTCGAGGCCCTCGGGGGTGCAGGCGTTCTCGACGTCGATGGCTGCAGCGGGTGGGCAGTCGACGGTGCGCAGGCCCACGCCCAGGCGACCGGCGAGGACGGCGGCCGGGGAGAGGCCGTCAGCGAGCTGTTGTGCCTGTTGCGCGGTGGCCTCGGGAGCGAAAGCAGAGAGTCCTACCCCGTCGCGCTGGCGAGTGGCGATGCCGTTCTCGCCGACGAAAACCACAAGGCGCGGACGTCGCGGAGCATGCGCGGGAACCTCGCCTTGGCAGGCTGAGAGCCATACAGCGGGAGCATTGACCGTACCCAAGGACACGTCGAGGGGCGTGGAGCCGAGGGCGAGCGCGGTGGCATCGGCAGCCTGGGCGTCAGGGACCGGAACGGACTCGAACTGCGCCATGTGGGCCTACTTGACCTCGGCGCCGCGCTCGACCTGCGGGCGCGGGGTGCGCCACTTGCGCGGCTGGGTGGCGCGGCCGTAGGCGTAAAAGCCCAGGCCGAAGCCGGCCTCGGTGGTGCCAGGGAACTTGAGACGCGCCGCGTTATTGACCTTGCGGGCCAGCCACACGCCCTCGACGGCGAAGATGACGATGAAGACCATCGCGATGAGCGTGGAGATATTCGCGAACGTCGGGTTGTACATGCCGATAAAGAGGATGACGAGGAGGACGATCATAAACGGCATGGCCCACTCATTGAGGAAGCGGCGGCTATCGACCCAGTTGCGCACGAAGCGGCGGACCTCGCCCTTATCGCGCGGCAGGAGGTAGCGCTCGTCGCCAGCCTCCATGCGCTTCTGCGCCTCCTTGTTGCGCTTGTTACGCTCCTCGCGCTCCTTGCGCTTGTAGTCCTTCCATTCCTCCTTGGACATGGACTTCTTCAGCTCCTTGCGGTGCTGGTAGCGCTGGGCTTCCGATGCCCCGTTCGGGTCGCGTCGCACGCCGCGCGCGATTTCCTGCTCGTTGCGCTTGGGCGTGGGGCGTCCCTTGGGTGGGGTGTAGCCCTTGCGGGGCTGGTCTGCTCCGGTGGTGTTTTCGCTGCTATTACTCACGAAATCCAAGACTACAAGGCCGGGGTGAAAGGTGGGAAATGTGGTGGGAATAAGGCAGCTGTCTCGCGCGTTGAACCGTTTATTCCAGCGTCTGCCGCTTCCTCGTGGACGCTGGCCCATCCTCCGAGTACGCGTGCCGGCGCTTTAAGGCCGGAAAAATTCGGAGTAAGGTGGGGGACACTTTACGGACCGTATTTTCAAGGAGAAGATAATGACCGCTCCCGTTTCCGAAACTGGCGTCATCCTGACTGAGGCCGCTGCCGCCAAGGCAAAGGCTCTGCTCGAGCAGGAAGGCCGCACCGACTTGTCGCTGCGCATCGCTGTCCAGCCGGGTGGCTGCGCTGGCCTGCGTTACCAGCTCTACTTCGACGACCGCACCCTCGACGGCGACAAGGTCGACAACGTCGACGGCGTCAACCTCGTCGTTGACAAGATGAGCGTCCCATACCTCACCGGCGCCAAGATCGACTTCGCGGACACCATCGAGTCCCAGGGCTTCACCATCGATAACCCGAACGCTGGCGGCTCCTGCGCCTGCGGAGACTCCTTCAACTAAGGCTTCTCGCGCGTCCCTTAAGACGTACAAAAGAACCGCCACTTTCCCTTTAAATCAAGGGAAAGCGGCGGTTTTCTCTTTGCCTTGTAACGCAGACGCTCTACGACTCGTCGCTGTCACCGGTGTCACTGGCGTCGCCGGTGTCCTCGAGTTCGTCAAGCTCGTCGAGGGTGGAAAGCCATACGCGGATATCCGCGCGTACCTTTTCGGCAGTAGGAAGCGGCGGAGTCTGCGTTCCGTTGCCGTCTGTTCGGCTTGTCTCGGCTGCGACATAGACGGTGGACGAGTAGCCAGAAGGAAGGTACTCGTTGGGGCAGTCGAGCCAGTCAACACTGCGGTGGGTCGCGCTGACCGTGGCGCGGAAGTGGTAACCGTCCACGCTCAGCTCGTACGTTTTCCGCTGCAGTGACATGCCGGGGCTCTCCTAGAGCCGGATGGGGTAGTCGCGCTGCTCGATCTGCGGATCGATGCGGTGCTCGACGAAGATGCCGTGCCAGATCATAAACGCCACGACGGTCCAGATGCGGCGCGAGTGATCGGAGACGCCATCGCGGTGCTCCTTGAGCATCTCGAGGACTTCCTTCTTATTGAAGATGTCCTCGGTCTGGGACTCGTTGATGACATCCTGGGCCCAGCCATAGAGTTCATCGCCGGCGAGCCAGTGACGCATGGGCACCGGGAAGCCGAGCTTCTTGCGGTGAAGGACGTGCGCCGGAACGATCTGCTCCATGGCCTTGCGCAGCGCGTACTTCGTGGTGCCGTGTGAAATCTTCATGTCATACGGGATGGTTTCCGCGACCTTGAAGACCTCCTTATCGAGGAAAGGCACGCGCAGCTCGAGCGAGTTCGCCATATTCATCTTGTCAGCCTTGACCAGGATGTCGCCGCGCATCCACGTGAACAGGTCAAGGTGCTGCATGCGGGCGACTGGGTCGAAGCCCTGCGACTGGGCGTAGATGGGTGCCGTGATTTCTTTGTGGTCCCACTCGCGCTTGGCCCACGGGATAACGCGCTGCATCTGCTCAAAGTTAAAGGAGCGTGCGTTGCCATAGTAGCGCTCCTCCATCGTCATGGAACCGCGGTTGAGCAGCGACTTGCCCTTCATGCCCTCGGGCAAGATCTGGGAGAGCTTGCCTAGGCCGCGACGCAGCGGATCCGGGATCTTCTCGAACGGGGCTAGGGAGAGTGGTTCCTTATAAATGGTGTAGCCGCCGAAGAGCTCGTCTGCGCCCTCGCCGGAGAGCACGACCTTGACGTGCTTGCGGGCCTCCTGTGCCACGAAGTAGAGCGGCACGAGCGAGGGGTCTGCAACCGGGTTGTCGAGGTACCACATGATCTTCGGCACGGCGTCCGCGTATTCCTCGGGGGAGACGATTTTGACGATGTGCTCGACACCGATGGCCTCCGCAGACTCTGCAGCAACGTCAACCTCGGAGTAGCCCTCGCGCTCGAAGCCAGTAGTGAAAGTGAGCAGGTTCGGGTTGTGGCGCTTGGCCAGCGCCGCGATGGCCGTGGAGTCGATACCGCCGGAAAGAAAGGAGCCGACGGTGACGTCAGCGCGCATGTGCTTTTCCACGGAATCTTCGAGGGCACGGGCGATGCGGTCGAAGAGCTGCTGCTCTTGGCCAGCCGGCACCTGCTGCACTGGGAACTGGGGCTTGAAGTAGCGAGTGTTGAGGACCTCGCCGCCGGGAGTGAGCGTGACAGTAGAGCCCGACTCGACGCGGCGGATATTCGCATGCAGGGACTCCGGCTCCGGGACGTACTGGAGGTCGACGTAGTGTTCGATGGCGCGCTTATCAAGGCTGAGTCCTAGACCGAGGTCCTCGGCCATCTCCAGGATGCACTTCATCTCGGAGGCAAATACGGTGCCCGCCGGAGTGGTGGCGTAGTAGAGCGGCTTGATGCCGAACTGGTCGCGGGCCGCGAACATGGTCTTCGTTTTGGTGTCCCAAATAACGAAGCCGAACATGCCGCGCAGGTGCTCGACGACGTCAGCACCCCAGTGGTGGTAGCCAACGACGATGGGCTCGCCGTCGCCCTCAGTATTAAAGGTGTAACCCAGTTCCTTGAGTTCTGCACGCAGCTCGACGTAGTTGTATATCTCGCCGTTGAACGTGAGGGCGTAGCGGTTCTCCTCGCCCTCCGGGCCCCAACGCAGCGGCTGGTGCGAGTGCTCAATATCGATGATGGACAGACGGTTGAAGCCGAACGCCGCGTCGTCATCGTGCCAGGTGCCGGCGGCATCGGGGCCGCGGTGATGCATGCAGGGCAGAGCGCGCTCGACTGCGTCGACGTAGTCGCCAGCGTTTCCCGAGGCCGATAGCAGGGCCAAAAGTCCGCACATGTAGTGATTGCTCCTTTAATATGGCGAAAACGAAAATATCTGTCCCACAGCTTACGGCCCCGCGTGCTGAGCCGGTGTTTCAGACGCGCGGAAACGACCCGGTGTACAGGTCGCTGCGGGTCGCGGAGGGGTGGGGGAGGGCCGCCTGAGAAGCTTCGAATGCGCAGCGTCCCCTTTAGGGTGCAAACTTTCGGATGGTGTAGCGCGGGCTGCTTTGTGAATTAAGGCACACGGCATACTGGGCCTGTGGGGGTGGTGGGGAGAGATTGTCGTGGTCGACCTGTAATATCCCTTCCGGACATACTCCTTATGTGTATATACGAGTTTCCTGTCAGCCTCGAACAGGGCTGATGGGGCCTGTCTATGCACTATCCTGTGTTGATAGGAATGCTCTGGGAGTATTCGAGAAGTTTTGTGTGGACAGAAAGGCAGAACACACGTGGGACAGCGTAAGCAGCGCAACTTCGCCCGTAAGGCGGGCCTAGCTGGCGCAATTGCCCTGGGCGGTTTGGCACTGGCGGCCTGTGATGTACAGGCGCCTTCGGCCGTTGAAAACCTCCTGGGATTTGGTTGGCCGAAGGGCATTACGCCTGAGGCTGAGGGAATGTACAACTTCTGGATCTGGGTCTGGGTTGTTGCATGGTTCATCGGTTTCGTCATGTGGGGCCTGTTCCTCACTGCAATCTTCCGTTGGAGCGCAAAGCGCGCCAAGAAGGAAGGCAAGGGCGAGTTCCCGAAGCAGTTGCAGTACAACGTGCCGCTCGAGATGGTGCTTACCATCGTCCCGATCCTTATCATCATGGGCCTGTTCTTCTTCACGGTTCAGGCACAGCAGAAGGTTGTCGCCCTTGATAAGGACCCACAGGTAACGGTCGACGTGACGGCTTACCAGTGGAACTGGAAGTTCGGTTATGCCGGCGTCAAGGGTGAGCTTTCCCCGACCGGCTCCGACTATGACGGCACCGACGAGGAGCGCAACAAGCTCGCCGAGGAATCCTCCGTTGACCCGGAGGGTGTGAAGAACCCGAACCCGATTCACGGCAAGTCCATGGGTGACCTTTCCTACCTCAACTACAACGACATCGAGACCGTCGGCACCACCGAAGAGGTTCCGGTTCTGGTTCTCCCGTCGCACACCGCGATTGAGTTCCGTCTCGCTTCCGGTGACGTCTCGCACGCCTTCTGGGTTCCGGAGTTCCTCTTTAAGCGCGACGTGTACGCGCACCCGGAGAACAACCAGCAGGAGCGTCGTTTCCAGATCGAGGAGATCACCAAGGAAGGCGCGTTCGTTGGTCGCTGTGCTGAGATGTGCGGTACCTACCACTCGATGATGAACTTCGAGCTGCGCGTTGTGACCCCAGAGAAGTTCGCGGACTACATGAAGTTCCGCAACGACAACCCGGACGCTCCGAACTCTGAGGCTCTCGCCTCCATCGGTGAGGATCCGTACGCGGTCACCACTCAGCCGTTCAACAGCGTTCGCGACACCAAGACCGGCGACAACTTCGTCGACGAGAACGCCTAAAGGAGAAATACAATGCGCGCAGGTTCTAACGTCTTCTACGCCATCGCGGCATATCTCATCGTCTCCGAGATTGTCTACGTCTTCGGCGTCAACTTCACTCGCGACGACGGCTACCTTTACGGTCCGGAGTGGATCGGTCTCGTCGCCATGGCTCTCGCGGCCGTCATGTGTATCATGCTCGCCGTCTACCTTCAGTTCACCGATAACCGCACGGACGTTTCTCCGAGCGATTGGGAAGAGGCTGAAACTGAAGACGGCGCTGGCATCCTCGGCTTCTTCTCGCCGGGCTCCATCTACCCGTTTGCAATGACCATGTCCATCGCCGTTATGGGTCTGGGCATCATCTTCCTGTACTTCTGGATGATTGCTCTCGGCGCCGCCATGCTGGTGTACTTCACCTTCCGTCTGTCGCTGCAGTACGGCATCCCGAAGGAGAAGCACTAAGCGTCCTCGGATGGCCGCCGGCCGCCACGGCCCGCGACTGTCCCCGCCCCACACTTCTCGTGCCCCTGTGCGTAGCTTCCCGCTACGTAGAGGGGCATTTGGCGATCGTCGGACCTGACACAAAATAGTTCCCTGGAGTTCCACGTTTTTGCGAAGCCGGGAAATTTGCGCATAGTTTGCGGGCCTAGGGGGAGTTGCTCGCGTGCGCCAGCGACTGTGCTTGGAAAGAAAACTGCACGTGAGGGCTATTTTGACCCGGGGGTCAACCGAAAGTTGCAACCCTGGGAAAAACGCGCCGACATGTAAGTGATTTATCTCTCAGCGAAACTCTGGAAATATTCGTGTATTTCGTTTCAATGTGAACCAGCGGCCAGCTATTAAAACTGGCGGTAGGGGGGATGCCTCCTTTTTGGGCGCTTCTACCTGCAGAGATGCGGCGTCGTATGGGAGCGGAAAAAGTTCCCAACTATTTTTCGACGTTTTTAAGTCGCGAACGGCTGGAAGAAACCTGGCTAAAGCCTTGGACGAGCCGGAAAGAAGTGGGGGGTCTCGGGTGACTTATGCCTGTTAAAAGGTCATAATTGACTGCGTGACGAGCACAGTTTCAAATCAAGGTATGACAGCACCACGTGTTGCTGCGCTGAACCGACCGAACATGGTCAGCGTTGGCACCATCGTGTTCCTGTCTCAGGAATTAATGTTCTTCGCCGGACTGTTTGCGATGTGGTTTACTTCGCGAGCTAATGGTCAGGACGGCGACTGGGCGCACTGGACCGAGCACATCAACGTACCGATGGGCTTTGTCATCACTGCGGTCCTGGTCTTGTCTTCCGTGACCTCGCAATTCGGCGTCTTCGCAGCTGAAAGGGGTGACGTATACAAGCTTCGACTGTGGTACTCCGCGACGATCGCACTGGCTGTGGTCTTCATTGGCATCCTCGCCTATGAGTGGACCCACCTGATCATCCACGGCGTGACCATTCAGTCCAGCGTCTTCGGATCGGTCTTCTACATCCTGACCGGTTTCCACGCGGCGCACGTGACGGCAGGCCTTCTGGCCTTCATCGCGATTCTGCTCCGTACGGCTAAGTCGAAGTTCACGCCGGCACAGGCAACCGCCGCAATGGCAGTGTCCTACTACTGGCACTTCGTTGACGTCGTGTGGATCGGCGTCTTCGTCGTTATCTACATCATTCAGTAGGCCGTAGGACACCGAGACAACAATCGGTCCACCGCCATTCATTTCCGAACTCCAGTAACTCAAAGGAAAATGATGGATACCAATCCAATGAACGCCGCACAGGCAGCAGGGGAGACCCCTGATACTGCTGCGGCAACAAAGACGCGTCGCGGCCGCAAGGTCAAGCGCACGCTCGCGGGTGCCTTTGCCCTCACCATCGGTCTTACCGGTGCTGGCGTCCTGGCCTCCGCCCTCTCTCCCGACGCTCAGGTGGCGACGGCGCAGAAGGATGACGCTGCCCTCGTGCAAGAAGGCAAGGACATCTACGACACCGCCTGCATCACCTGCCACGGTGCGAACCTCCAGGGCATCCAGGACCGCGGTCCTTCCCTGGTGGGTATCGGTGCCGGCTCCGTGTACTTCCAGGTGCACTCTGGCCGCATGCCGATGATGTCGAACGACGCCCAAGCTGAGCGCAAGACCCCGCGCTACACCGAGCAACAGACGCTCGCGCTTGCCGCATTCGTCGCTGCCAACGGTGGCGGCCCGGACATCGTGTACAACGAGGACGGCTCCGTCGCACAGGAGTCGCTCCGCGGCGCCAACTACGACGGCAACATTCAGGCAGAAGATGTCGCGAAGGGCTCCGAGCTCTTCCGTATGAACTGCGCATCGTGCCACAACTTCACCGGCCAGGGCGGCGCACTGTCCTCCGGTAAGTACGCACCGCCGCTGGCTCCTGCTTCCGAGCAGGAGATCTACCAGGCGATGCTCACCGGCCCGCAGAACATGCCGAAGTTCTCTGACCGCCAGCTCACTGCTGACGAGAAGAAGGACATCATCGCTTACATCAAGTCCGCGAAGGAGACCCCGTCTCCGGCTGGTTGGGACCTGGGCGGACTTGGCCCGGTCTCTGAAGGCCTTGCAATGTGGATCATCGGCATCACCGCACTGTGTGCTGCCGCTATGTGGATTGGATCGCGCCACTAATGAGCAACGTAAACAAGAACTACACCGAAGCCGAGCTCAAGAACATGTCTGATGCTGAGCTCACCGCCCTGGGTGCTGAGATGGACGGCGTCACCGTGGCGTTCCGCAAGGAGCGTTTCCCGGTCGCTGGCGATCCTGCAGAAAAGCGCGCTGCCGTCAACGTCGGCGTGTGGGCTGCACTGGCCATCGTTATGGGTCTGGCATTCCTTGCCATTTACCTGTTCTGGCCGTGGCACTACAAGTCCCTCGGCGAAGAGGGCCTTGCATGGCACACCCTGTACACCCCGCTGCTGGGTCTTACGTCTGGCCTGTCCATCCTCTCGCTGGGCATCGCCATCGTGCAGTACGTCAAGCGCATTCTGCCGGAGGAAATTTCCGTGCAGCGTCGCCACGACGGTCCGTCGGACGAGATTGATCGCCGCACGCTGACCGCGCTCCTCAACGACTCGTGGAAGACCTCCACCCTTGGTCGCCGCAAGACCCTCCAGGGCCTGCTCGGCGGTGCCGCCGTTCTCTTCGGTCTCACCGTCGTTGCCCCGCTGGGTGGCGCCATCAAGAACCCGTGGAAGGTTCGCCACGAGCTCAACTACGCCGGCGACGGCACGATGTGGACCTCCGGTTGGACGCTGCATGAGAAGGGCGTCAAGCTCTACCTCGCACGCGATACCGGCACGATCGCCGAGCAGCACGAAGGCGAGTCCGGCACGCACTACACGACGCAGGGTGTTACTCGCCTCGTCCGCGTGCGCCCAGAGGACCTGGCCGCCGGCGGCATGGAGACTGTCTTCCCGCTCGCAGAGTCCGACGTCAACGACGGCGATCTCTACGATCCGCAGAAGGATGTCTACGAGAACCACATGCACTCCATCCACGGCAACCGCAACGCGGTCATGCTCATCCGTCTGCGTAACTCTGACGCGCAGAAGGTCATTGAGCGTGAGGGCCAGGAGGACTTCCACTACGGCGATTACTACGCCTTCTCTAAGATTTGTACCCACATTGGTTGCCCGACCTCGCTGTACGAGGCTCAGACCAACCGTATTCTCTGCCCGTGCCACCAGTCGCAGTTCGACGCTCTGCAGTACGGAAAGCCGGTCTTCGGCCCGGCCGCCCGTGCGCTGCCGCAGCTGCCGGTCACGATTGATGAGGACGGCTACCTGGTCGCCAAGGGCAACTTCATTGAGCCTGTCGGCCCGGCATACTGGGAGCGTAAGTCATAATGAGCAATAAACTCGCAAAGATTGGCAACAACATTGACAGCCGTTTCACGCTGTCCGGTGCGGTTCGCCCGCAGTTGAACAAGGTTTTCCCGACCCACTGGTCCTTCATGCTCGGTGAGATGGCGCTCTACAGCTTCATCATCCTGCTGCTGACTGGTATCTACCTGGCCCTCTTCTTCGACCCGTCGATTACGAAGGTCATCTACGACGGCACCTACGCACCGCTCAACGGTGTCGAGATGTCTTCCGCATACGCATCCGCCCTGGACCTCTCCTTCGAGGTTCGCGGTGGCCTCTTTGTCCGCCAGATGCACCACTGGGCAGCCCTGCTGTTCATGATGTCCATGGTCGCGCACATGCTGCGTATCTTCTTCACGGGTGCGTTCCGCCGCCCGCGTGAGGCTAACTGGATCATCGGTTGCACGCTTATCCTCCTGGGCATGGTCGAGGGCTTCCTCGGCTACTCCCTCCCGGATGACCTGCTCTCCGGTGTCGGCCTCCGTATTATGTCGGCCATCATCCTGACCATCCCGGTCATCGGTACCTGGCTGCACTGGGCCATCTTCGATGGTGACTTCCCGTCCGACCTCATGCTGGATCGTTTCTACATCCTCCACGTGCTGGTTATCCCGGGCATCATCCTCGCCCTCATCGCTGCTCACGTTCTCATCGTCTGGTTCCAGAAGCACACGCAGTTCCCGGGACCGGGCCGCGCAGAGAACAACGTTGTCGGCGTCCGTATTATGCCGGTCTTCGCTACGAAGGCTATCGGCATGGGCCTCATGGTCGCTGGCGTGCTGGCGCTCATGTCGGGTCTGCTCACCATCAACGCCATCTGGCTGCTGGGCCCGTACAACCCGTCGCAGGTCTCCGCTGGTTCCCAGCCTGATATCTACATGCTGTGGACTGACGGTCTCGCCCGTGTCATGCCGGCGTGGGAGCTCTACCTCGGTAAGTACACCATCCCGGGTGCATTCTGGGTCGTCGTGGTCGCCATGATCATGGTTATCCTGCTTATCGCTTACCCGTTCATCGAGAAGAAGATGACTGGCGACGACGCTCACCACAACCTGCTGCAGCGTCCGCGCGACGTGCCGGTGCGTTCCGGCCTCGGCGCGATGGCTATCTCCTTCTTCGTTCTGGTTACCATTTCCGGTGGTAACGACCACGTGGCTCACTTCTTCCAGATTTCGCTGAACGCGATGACCTGGGTTGGTCGAATCGGTCTCATCGTGGTTCCGCCGATTGCTTACTTCCTTACGTACAAGATCTGCGTTGGTCTCCAGCGCTCCGACCGTGAGGTTCTCGAGCACGGTATCGAGACCGGTGTTCTGAAGCAGCTGCCGAACGGTGCCTTCATCGAGGTTCACCAGCCGCTCGGCCCGGTCGACGAGCACGGCCACCCGGTTCCGCTTGAGTACGCCGGTGCGTACGTCCCGAAGCAGCTCAACCACCTTGGTCTGGCTGACTCCGAGACCCAGGGTATCTTTGCCCCGGACGACGAGGGCCTGATGCGCAAGGTTCACGAAATCCACGCAGAGAACGCCGCCGAGGAGGCGGACATGTACCGCGCCCTCAACGAGGCCAATCGCCGCGACGACGAAGAAAACGGCCGCATCTAGCGCCTTCCTTCCTTCGAAACTGTCACCAACCCGCCACAGCCTGGAGCAGGCTGCGGCGGGTCCGTCAGTTTTTCACTCCCTATATATAAGGAAGCGCCCAAGCGCGGAATACTGCGAGATGAAGCCAATAGAAGCGGGAGAGGGGCCCTGAGACGTGGACAGGGGCTGCCACCGCAGACATGAATCACTCGGCGTTCGAGAGTCACCGTTACGCACGTGAATCGGGGTGCGTGCATGGGGTGTGTGGGCGACGCTCACGGTGAAGCCGCGCGGCAACCGTAGCTGAGTCTGCCGGTAGGCCGCTGCGCTTCGCAGCAGGGATTCGTGGGGTGCCTCAGGGCGCCGGTCTTGAGAGACCTTCAGGCGCCCATATGACTGCGTCTTAGAGCCGGCGGCAACGGGCAACGCTACAAGCCGTGGCGGCAGCCTACACGCAGGCGTGGCTGCCGCCTGTGAGCCGACGCAAACGGGGGAGTGCATCGGAATCCCCACGGTGCTGACACAACGAGGGGTGCGGCGCCGCATTCGGGGTCACGATGCGACCAAAACCCGGTAACAGACGCTGTGCACCATGTGCTGTGTGGGGTAAATGCGCCCAATGTTACATGCATGTGACGAAGGTCACGATAGCACTTTGTTTGCGTAGATTTTAGGGTTTAATGCAGAACTTAATAGTTTGTTAAGTTCGGAAATGGTGCAGGTTGTGCAACTGTTTTGGAGTGCTATTGCGCTCGACATTCGGATTAAACCCTGAGAAACCGAAGTTTGATAACGGGACGATAACGGCCTTGTAACGAGCGGATAGTGGCGTTGCGGCTAGACAATTCTCGTAATGGTTTCGTAACCTTATCGAGACATTGCAGCGCTCCTCATGAGTGCTCAATCGAAAAATGAACACTAGCGCCGTATCTGGCCCACTCTCGACAGGGTGAGCCGAGCGGAGGCGCGGGATACAGGAACGCCCGCGCCAACGAACGTTAGGCCCCCACTGGGCCAGAGCTTCCACGCTTCCACATCATCACAGTCCACCGTCACGGTGGCCGGGTGGAACGCGGCCGAAGACGGGACTCGTAGAAGACGAGAAACGCTTTGGCCCGCCGCGGAGGTAGGCGCGACTGAAGATTTGGAGATTTATTCGTGGCTAAGCACCGTCGTCAGGGCACTAACACCACCCGCCGTATCGCGGGCACCGCAGCTCTCGCTGCAACCGCAACCGTGGCGGTTCCGGGTGTTGCCCAGGCAGCCGAGGTTGTCATTCCGAACACCAACTACTCGGTGAACGTCAATGGCATCGAGAACATCCCGGGTATCAAGGATGTCCCGAACATCGGCCAGTACGTGCCGTCCTTCAACCAGGTTCAGGCGCAGGCCAAGACCTACAACGCAACGGCTACTGTCCCGCAGACTGCCGCTGCTCCGGCTCCGGCCCCGCAGCAGTCCACCGGTGACAAGGTCGTCGCCGCTGCCCGCAGCGCCATCGGTTCCCCGTACGGCTGGGGCTCCGCCGGCCCGAGCAGCTTCGACTGCTCTGGTCTGACCTCCTGGGCTTACGCACAGGCTGGTAAGTCCATCCCGCGTACCTCCCAGGCACAGGCTGCCCAGGGCCAGCAGGTGTCCATGTCGGACATCCAGCCGGGCGACATTGTTGTGTACTACGGTGGCGCATCCCACGTCGCCATCTACGCCGGTAACGGCGTCATGATTGACTCGCTCAATTCCGGCACCACCGTGGCCGAGCGTCCGCTCAACTACATGCCGATCCACTCCATCGTGCGTTTCTAGTCTGCACGCCGGTCTCGGCTTACCCCGTCTCGACCCTTGTCGAGATGGGGTTTTTCCTTTTTCGTATGACGATGCTGAGATTGTCCTTAAGTTCTTCTATAGTAGGTGTATTCACTTGCAATTTTTGAGGGGTTCTTCCGTGCGTCTTCCTTACCGCATCAACCTGGCGCTGGTCAGTGTTGCTTTCGCTTCCACCGCCGTCCCGGCTATCGCGCAGGAGCTGCCGGCCGAAGAGTCGGTGCAGGCGCCGGAGAATACTGATATGCAAGCGCTCGTCGACGAGGTCGGTGAGGTCGCCCAGAAGGTCTCCGCGAAGAACGAGGAAGTCAAGCAGCTCGAGGATGACCTCGCCGCCCAGCAGGCGAAGGCCGATGACCTCGCTGCCCAAGCCCAGGCCGCCGCCCAGGCTGCCGATGCCGCCCGCGGCGCCGTCGGCTCCCAGCAGGCCGCCATCAACGGCTTGGCACAGTCCCGTTACCGCGGGGCGCACCGTTCCGCCGCGACGACCGCGCTTGAGTCTGCCAACCCGCAGGAGGCCGTCGAGCGCCTGGGCTACCTCAGCGCCCTGTCGCGTGACGCCCACCGCGAACTCAGCACGATGACGCAGGCCTCGCAGGACGCTGACACTGCCCATGCGAAGGCCGTCGAGACCGCGGATGCTGCCCGCGCGGAGCAGACCCGCCTCGAAGAGCAGCGTGCTCGTGTTGTCAAGGAGAAGGAGGCCCTCGAGGCGCAGCAGCGCGACATCGAGGCGCGTGTCGACGCACTCAACGAGGAGCAGCGCGCGCAGTGGGAGGCTCAGTTCGGTGGTGTGACCCGCGAGATCGATCCGGAGCTGCTCGCACGCCTCGCCGAGTCGGGCGTCGGTGGCAAGGCCGTCGCTGCAGCACTCACCAAGCAGGGAGCTCCCTATGGCTGGGGCGCGACCGGCCCGGATCGCTTCGACTGCTCCGGTCTGATGGTGTGGGCCTACGCGCAGGAGGGCAAGTCCATCCCGCGTACCTCGCAGGCACAGCTGGCTGGCGGCACGCCCGTGCCCATGGATCAGCTCGAGCCGGGCGACGTCATCGGCTACTACCCGGGTGTGACCCACGTGGGCATGTATATCGGCGACGGCCAGGTCGTCCATGCCTCGACGTATGGCGTGCCGGTCCAGGTTGTCCCGGTCGACTCCATGCCGGTACAGGGAGCCGTCCGCTTCTAGACGCGCGCACGCGGTAGGCTCACAGCCATGCCTCGCATTCTGCTTGTGACTAATGATTTCCCGCCGACCATCGGTGGGATTCAGTCGTATTTGCGCGATTTTCTTGCGACCCTGGACCCTGCCGACGTCCTCGTCTTCGCCTCAACCCAGGACGCCGAAGCCGCAGCCGCCTTTGATGCGCAGCTGCCTTACGAGGTCATCCGGTGGCCGCGGCGCATGATGTTGCCCACTCCGGCCACGCGCCGCGAGATGCAGCGCATCATCGCCGAGCGCGGCATCGAGATCGTTTGGTTCGGCGCCGCAGCACCGCTTGCGCTCATGGGCGGCGCCGCCAAGGCCGCCGGCGCCAGGAAAGTGGTGGCCACGACCCATGGCCACGAGGTGGGCTGGTCCATGCTGCCGGGCGCGCGCCAGGCGCTGCGGGGCATCGGCAAGCATGCGGACGTCATCACCTACATCGCGGCCTATACGCTGCGCCGCCTGCGCCCCGCCTTCGGCCCCGGCCCCGAGTGGGTACACTTGCCCAGCGGCGTCAACACGGACATGTTTGAGCCTTACAGCGAGTTGGCTATGCGCCACGGCGAGATTTTTTATGAGCTCGAAGATGCCGATCCTGTCATCGTCTGCGTCTCTCGTTTCGTTCCACGCAAGGGGCAAGACCAGCTGCTGCGGGTCATGCCGCGCATTCGGGAGCGCTATCCTAAGGCGCGCCTGCTGCTCATCGGCCGCGGGCGCTACCGGGCGGCGCTCGAGCAGCTCGCGGAGATGTACGCGCCGGAGACGATTCTCCACGAAGCCGCGGACGAGGAGGAGATTGCCATGGCGCTGGCCGCCGCGGATATCTTCGCCATGCCCGCCCGCACGCGCGGCGGCGGCCTCGACGTCGAGGGCCTGGGCATCGTCTACCTCGAGGCCCAGGCCGCAGGTTTGCCCGTCATTGCGGGCGACTCGGGCGGCGCGCCGGAGACGGTGACGCCAGAGACGGGCATCGTCGTGCGCGGCAACTCGCAGGACGAGCTCGCCCAGGCGATCCTTACGCTGCTTGATGACCCGAAGCGCGCGTGCGCGATGGGCCGAGCCGGCCGGCGCCATGTCGAGGAGAACTGGACGTGGGAGATTATGGGCGCTCGTCTGCGCGCGATTATGGCCTAGCGTGGCCCGCATGATGTGACGCGGACGGGGGAGGGGTATATCCTACTTGCATGCAAAAATTCTCCCCCTCTGACAATCTCACCGTGGGATTCGACATCGGCGGCACCAATCTTCGCGCCGGTGTCGTCACCGCCGAGGGGGAGATCATCGACTCGCGTTCGCTCCCTACGCCCGCGACGGGGGAGGAACTTGACGCTGCCATCCTCGCGCTCATCGCCGAGCTGCGCGCAGAGTATCCGGTGCAGGCTGTGGGCCTAGCGATTGCTGGATTCATCGATCCGGACCGCGAGTTGGTCCGCTTTGCTCCGCACCTGCCGTGGCGTGATGCCGCCGTGCGCGCCAGCCTGCAGGCCCACCTTGACATCCCCGTTGTCATCGAGCATGACGCGAACTCTGCGGCGTGGGGCGAGTGGCGCTTTGGCGCTGGCCGCGGCGCCCACGATTGGGTCTTCTTCGCCGTGGGCACGGGCATCGGCGCGACGCTCATGACGGGCGACGAGATCTTCCGCGGCGCGTTTGGCACCGCCCCTGAATTCGGCCACATCGTGGTCGTGCCGGGCGGACGCGAGTGCTCCTGCGGCAAGCGCGGCTGCCTCGAGCGCTACGCCTCGGGCACGGCGCTTCCGGACACGGTGCGCGAACTGCGTGGCTCCTACGAGACCACGCTCCCGGACAACCCCTCCGGCGTGGCCATCGCGCAGGCTGCGCGCGACGGCGACCCGCTGGGCGTTGCGGTCATGGAGGACTTCGCACGCTGGCTCGGCCAGGGCCTGTCCATCGTCGCGGACATCCTCGACCCGGAGCTCATCGTCCTCGGCGGCGGCGTAGCGGGCGACGCGGACGTCTACCTTGATACCGCGCGCGAGACGATGGCGCAGTCCATCGTCGGCGCGGGGCACCGCCCGCTGGCCCGTGTGGCGACGGCGGCTCTGGGCTCGGCCGCGGGTATGATCGGCGTGGCCGATATCGCGCGCCAGGCGCTTACTCGCGCCTAGAATTTTCCGACGAGGGCAGGATAGCAATGCACAACAAGTGGTACTGGGCGTTTAAGCACATCTTCTTCGGTCCCGCCCTGCGTGTGTGGAACCGCCCGTGGTCCGAGGGCATGGACAATATCCCGGCCGAAGGCCCCGCCATCGTGGCGTCCAACCACCAGGCCGTCATGGATTCGTTCTTCTTCCCGCTCATGTGCCCGCGCCAGATCATTTTCCTGGCGAAGTCCGAGTACTTCACAACCCCCGGCCCCGTGGGACGCGCGCAGGCGTGGTTCTTCAGCTCCGTGGGGCAGGTTCCCGTCGTGCGCACCTCGGAGTCCGCGGCGGACGATATGGCAGCCACGGCGAAGGAAATCCTCGACCGTGGCGATGTCTTCGGCATTTATCCCGAGGGCACGCGCTCGCCGGACGGTCGCATCTACAAGGGGCGCACCGGCATGGCGCGTGTCGCCATGGAGACCGGCTATCCCGTCGTCCCCATCGCGATGGTGGGCACACGCGACGCCAACCCCATCGGCACGTGGATTCCGCGCCCAGTGAAGGTGGGCATGCGCGTGGGCGAGCCCATCGATCCCCATGCGTGGGCGGCCGAGCGCGGTCTCGACCCCGCCGAGCATGCCACCCAGCGCGCCTTTACGGACGACTTCATGCACACCCTCGCGCGCCTCGCGGGCAAGCCCTACGTTGATGTCTACGCCTCGGACGTCAAGGCCTCGCTCGCCGCTGGTCACGGCTACCCGGACGGCGCGCAGCCCGGAAATTCCCAGTAGCGCCCGCTCAAGCATTAGAATCGCGGGATAGACTCTATTTCCCGTGTAAGGACGTGCTTACTATCTCTGCCCCGCATTCGGTACCCGCCGCCCCTCAGAAGCAACGTCTCGCCTGGCCGGATGTCGCTCGCGGCGTGTCGATCCTGGGCGTCGTCCTGCTGCACGTGCGTCTCGCCGTACCCGAGGGCGAGCACACGCTTGCCGCCCAGGCGAATGAGCTCATCGACTCGCTGCGATTGCCCCTGTTCTTCGTCATCTCCGGCTTCTTCTCGCAGAAGGTCCTGAACTTCCGCTTCGGCGAACTCTTCCGCAAGCGCCTGTGGTTTCTGCTCATTCCGTATCTCATATGGTCCCTCGTCGAGCTGCGCATGAGCACGTGGGACTTCCACTATGCCTTCGACACGCCACTCGATACCTGGCGCGAGAGCCTGCACACCGTCATGCTCGGCCACTCCATGGGCTGGTTCCTCCACTCGCTCGTGGTCTACAACATCTTCCTGTGGGCCGTGCGCAAGCTGCCGCCGTGGGCGGGCCTCGCCGCGAGCTTTAGCCCGCTGCTGCTCCTTGGCTACACGCAGGAGTACTTCGTGGTGGGCAAAGCCATCATGTTCCTGCCCGTCTTCATGGCCGGCGTGTACTTACGCCCCGCAATCACCACGTTTGCCGAGTCCATTGACTCGCTGCGCCACCCCACGCGCGCGACGTGGTGGGCCCTGGCGCTCACCGTTGCCACGTATGCGGCGAGTGTGACGCTGCGCGGCCGTTTCGACGAGCGCGTCGAACCCATCGACGTTGCCTGGCCACTGCCGGGCGCAGGGAACCTTGGCTTTGAAGAAGCGAAGCTCCTGGTGCGCTTCGCCGAGCAGTCCCTGCAGCTGCCCGCCGGCATCGCGGCCGCAGTCCTGCTGGCCCACGTGCCCTTCGTCTCCGGCTTCTTCCGGTTCATTGGCAGCCACACGCTGCCTATCTACTTAGGCCACCACCTCGGCATCATCGCGCTTTTTGGCTTCCCGAAGACCTACTTCGAGTGGGACATTACGAAGGCCGGCGAGTGGCCGCTCGAGTCCACCGACTTTTGGATTTGGGGCTGTTTTGCCGCCGCGGCCGTGGGCAGCCTAGCGCTGTGGCTCGTGGAGAAGATCCCGGTGCTGCGTTGGACCATGGTCCCGCCGCGCCTGCCGTCGCTCAAAGAACTGTGGAGCCAGCGCCGCGCACAGTGCGAGCACGCCACCCCACGCTAGATAGTCGTTGCCCGGCAGCATCTGCCACCAGGACCACCCGTATTCGAAGTCGTGCGCATGCGGCACGAGCCAGTGCCCGCGCGCGAAGAGCACGATCCACGTTGGCACCGCGAGCCACCAGTTCTGCCGCGCCGTAAAGAAGACCGCGAGGAGTACACACCACACGAAGTGGTGCGACCACGACACCGGCGAGCCCAGCAGGGCCGCGAGCGACGTGACGAGAACGAGCGCCGCTGGCTCGCGCAGCCGGATAAAGAGCGCGACTGCGAGCACAACGCCTAGAACCGCGACCCCCATGAGCCACCAGCCCTCGCCGAGGCCTAGCCGCTCCACGAATCCCCGCAGAGACTGATTGCCCGCATACGCCAAGGCACCAATCCTTTCCGAGTCGCGCAGCGTCGCGGTCCAATACTCCACCGAGTTCTCTGGACGCGGCAGCAGTCCCACCACCGAGCACGCCACGAAGCTTCCGATGCCCCCAGCCACGCCGCGCCAGTCGCGCCTGGCAAAGAAGTAGGCGAGGAAGACCGCCGGAGTGAGCTTGATGGCCATCGCCACGCCGGTGAGCCACCCGCGCCACCGTGCGACGCTGGGGGAGGGATGGACGGAGATAAAGAGGGCATCGGAAAGCACGAGCGCGGCGAGGAACACATTGATCTGCGCGAAGGAGAGGTTCTCGGTGAGTGGCTCGGTCCACGCGGCGGCCGCGGTGAGCAGGAGAGCGGTGCGTGGGTCGCGGACGAGGAGACGAATGCACCACCACAGCGCTGCGAGAGTCGCTGCATTCCACGCCAACGCGGCGAGCTGCCACGGCAGCGGCGCGAGGGGTGTGAAGACAAGCGCGGCGAATGGGGGATAGGTAAACGGCAGCTGCGTGCCGTCCACGGCGAAGACCTGGTCGTAGTAGGTCTCGCCGCTCAGGGCCGCGTGCCCGCCTGCCTGGTAGACGAGGAGATCGATGTGGTGGTGCCACGCGAGGCCCTCGCCGCGCAGCAGCGCCCCGGCGTCGACGGTGGCGAAGAGAAGAGCTGCAGCGAGCGCCAGCCAGGCGAGGACTATCATGAATGGGAATCTTAGCCCCAACGCGGGCGCGGCCGAATTCGCAGGCTAGAGTGGCTAGCGTGCGATACTTCTACGACACCGAGTTTATCGAGGACGGCCAGACCATCGAGTTGGTCTCCATCGGCATCGTGGCCGAGGACGGCCGCGAATACTACGCGGTGTCGACAGACTTTGATCCGGCGCGCGCTAACCCGTGGGTGCGCGAGCACGTGCTGGACAAGCTGCCCAGCCCCTCGGACAAGGTGTGGCGCTCGGCGGCACGCATCCGTGAGGAGGTTCTCGAGTTCCTCACCAGCGCGCCCACCCCGCCGCAGCTGTGGGCGTGGGTGGGCGACTACGACCACGTGCTCGTGGCCCAGCTCTGGGGCGATATGGCGGCGCTGCCGCGCGAGATTCCGCGCTATACCCGCGAGCTCAAGCAGTACTGGGAATTCGCCGGACGCCCCGCGCTGCCGCCGGTACCGGACGGCAACCACGACGCACTCGTGGACGCGCGCCACAACCTCGCGAAGTTCCACGCCTGCATGGAGGCGCTGCCGCTGTCGCCTGGCAACCGCGTGCTCTAGCGAATGTAACTGCCAGTTTATAGTTTCTATTTCCGCACCATGTGTCATAATGGCGGGGTGAGTTGGACAGTAGATATCCCTAAAGAAGCCCTGCCAGATCTCCCGCCGTTGCCTGATGGTATCGAGGAGGCCTTCCAGGACGTCATCTCCCGCGACGCGAAGCAACAGCCCAGCTGGGACCAGGCCCAGGCGGACAACGTCCGCAAGATCCTTGAGTCTGTGCCGCCCATCGTCGTGGCCCCTGAGATCGAAAACCTGAAGAAGCAATTGGCCGATGTCGCCTTGGGCAAGGCCTTCCTGCTCCAGGGCGGCGACTGCGCCGAGACTTTCGAGTCCAACACCGAGCCGCACATCCGCGGCAACATCAAGACCCTGCTGCAGATGGCCGTCGTGCTCACCTACGGCGCCTCGACCCCGGTGGTCAAGCTCGGCCGTATTGCTGGCCAGTACGCGAAGCCGCGTTCCTCGGACATCGACGGCGAGGGCCTGCTCAGCTACCGCGGCGACATCGTCAACGGCGTGGAGAACAACGAAGAGGCCCGCAAGCACGATCCGGCCCGCATGATTCGTGCCTACGCAAACTCCTCGGCCGCGATGAACCTCATCCGCGCGCTCACGTCCTCCGGCACGGCGGATCTCTACCGCCTGCACGAGTGGAACCGCGAGTTCGTCGCCAATTCCTCCGCCGGTGCGCGCTACCAGCAGCTGGCCAACGAGATTGAAAACGGCCTTAACTTCATGACGGCCTGCGGCGTGGACGACACGGTCCTGCGTGCAGCGGACATCTACTGCTCGCACGAGGCGCTCCTGCGCGACTACGAGCGCTCCATGCTGCGCCTGGGCAAGGACGCCAATGGCCAGACCAAGCTCTACGATCTCTCGGCTCACCAGGTTTGGATTGGCGAGCGCACCCGCGGTATCGACGACTTCCACGTTAACTTCGCCGCGCTTATCGGCAACCCAGTCGGCATCAAGCTCGGCCCGGGTGTTACCCCGGAGCAGGCCGTCGACTACGCGGAGAAGCTCGATCCGCTGCGCGAGCCCGGCCGCCTTACGATGATCGTGCGCATGGGCTACGACAAGATTCGTACCGTCCTGCCGCCCGTTGTCAAGGCCGTCGAAGAATCCGGCCACAAGGTCGTCTGGCAGTCCGACCCGATGCACGGCAACACCTTCACCGCCTCCAACGGCTACAAGACGCGCCACTTCGACAAGATCATCGACGAGGTCCAGGGCTTCTTCGAGGTCCACCGCCAGCTGGGCACCCACCCGGGCGGCATCCACCTCGAGTTCACCGGCGAGGACGTCACCGAGTGCCTCGGCGGAGCTGAGGACATCACCGAGGTCGATCTGCCGGGCCGCTACCAGTCCTTCGTGGACCCGCGCCTGAACACGCAGCAGTCCCTCGAGCTCGCCTTCCTCGTCGCGGAGATGCTCCGCCACCAGTAACGGCGCTGTGTGAGCCGGATTTCACGACAACGAAGCACCCAAAACCTGCCAGTTTTGGGTGCTTCGTTGTTCTGAAATCCGGTCCGGTTGCCGACCCCACCAGGCTGGGATAGCGTTGGCTTCATCATTCGGAGGGATCTCATGGGGGAGATATGTTGGAGCCACTATCGGGGTATGACACGAAAGAACTCGTGGGCATGGTCAACCGGGGAGAGGCCATTCGCGTCATGCGCGGGCTTTATCTTCGCGACGAGCCGAGGCCTTATGACCTTGCGGAACTCCTGTGCTTCCGTGACGAGAGGCTGGCGCTCGACGGCTACAGCACGGCACAGCTGTACCTGGGAAGCCCATTGACTTTTCCGCTGCGAGTCATGCGCGCATCCGCGGTAGGGGCGAGTCCCTACTACGAGGCGCGCCGCGCACGACCCAACGCGGCCTTTTCTCTGGGATACGTCCGTGCCTGCAACCCGCTCCAGGCGCTCGAAATTATGCCCGTGGAGCATGGCGTTGACTTTGTGGAGCGATTTTTCCGCGGACGTTCTGCGCGCGAGAACCTCGCGATGTGGGAGCGCTGCCTTGGCCGCATGCCAGCGCGCACACGGGATATCCTTGCCCACGCGTTCATCGGCACGGATAGCGTTCCAGAAAAGCGGCTCACGCAGGGACTACGCGATGCTGGACTGAAGGTCCTCAACAACGTGGATATCGGCCCCTATCGGTGGGATCTCGTGCTCGAGGCCGAGAGGATCGCCATCGAAGTCGACGGCTATCAGTATCACAAGGGCGAGGGCGTGCAGCGCTTCGAGATCGACCGACAGAAGCTCAACGACGCGGTCCACCGCGGTTGGCGCGCGCTGCACTTCACCGCGGCCACTATCGAACACCACTTAAACGTTGCGGTCAATCAAGTGAAGGCCATCGTCGAAGATAAACGCAACTATGTCCCCGGCCCGTGGAAGTGGCACCGCTATTTTTAGAATGATTAGCTGGATTTCAGAACAACGAAGCACCCAAAACCGCGCAGTTTTGGGTGCTTCGTTGTTCTGAAATCCGCTAAGCCAGAGGAGACGTTACATCGGCCACCAGAACACGGGGATGGTGCCGTAGTCGCCGGAGCCAAACCACCATCCGCCGACGCCCACGGCCAGCGCTGCGAGCGCGACCGCAGCGAGCCACAACCCGAACACGACTCCAGAGCGGTTCGAGTAGACCTGCGGCGCGGGTTCTTCCACGGCGGTGGCGACTTCTTCGGGCTCGTGGCGGGCAGTCGCCTCATAGGAGGGCGCGGGTGCGGGCGTGTTAAACGTGGGCTGGGGTAGCGGTGCTTCAACTGGAGCAGCGACCGGGTGCTGCGTGGGCATGTCGAGCTTGGTCTCGAAGCTCAAGCGCGGGTGCTCGTCCTCGGGCAGGGGCTCTGGGGCCATGACCGTCGTGGGATCCTCGGCTGGATTTCCTAGTACTTCGGTCGTGTCAGCAGGCAGGGTGCGGGTTGGCTCGAAGACATCGTCGCTGCGCACGCCCGTGAAGTCCGTGGGCTGCGCCGCCGTGCGCGCCGCCGCCGAGTTCTGGGGGACCGGAACTGTAAAGGCCGGCAACTCCAAGGACGCGGCGACATCGTCGAGTGCGGCGAGGAACTCTGCAGCGTCGGTGAACCGCTCCTCGGGCGCGCGGGCGGTGGCGCTGGCGACGAGGGCATCGAAGAGCGGGGGAATGCCGTCGATACGCGACGACGGCGCGGGGACGTCCGCGTTGAGACGCGAGGTCGCATGCGCGATAGGAGTGTCGCCGGAGAAAGGAACGTCGCCGGTAAGCAGCTCATATGCGACGATGCCGGTGGAGTAGACGTCCGTGGCTGGCGTGATATCTTCGCCCGTCACCTGCTCCGGCGCGAGGTAGGAGACGGTGCCCACGATGTGGTCGTTCGTCGCTTGCGCGTTGGAGGAACGTACTAAGCCGAAGTCGCCGAGTTTTACGCGGTGATCGGCATTAATGAGCACGTTATCAGGCTTGATGTCACGGTGGACGAGCCCGCGCGCATGGACGGCGGACAGCCCCGTGAGGACGGCGCGCAGCACGGCCGTGGCAGCGTGCGGGGGCATGGGGCCACGCTCGGCGAGGAGCTCGCGCAAGGTACCGCCGGTGATGAGCTCCATGATGAGGAAGACAGGATCGCCGTCCGCGGAGAAGTCGTGAATCGCCACGAGGTTGGGGTGAGACAGCTGCGCCATCGCGCGGGCCTCACGGCGGAAACGCTGCTGGAAAATCGGGTCACCAGCAAGGTGCTCGTGCATGACTTTGGCGGCCACCGCACGACCGAGGCGGAGGTCGACGCAGCGGTACACGGTGGACATGCCGCCGCGCGCGATGGGACGGTCAATGCGATAGCGTCCGTCCAGAATGTCGCCTACGGCCAAAGTACTCATGCGTTCCAGTATGGCCGATGTCCCTGCGAACAGTCGAACGCGTTAAGGTAGAGCGCGTGACTAATGACGCAAATTCTCAGCTCGCCGCCCTGCTGGCGGACGAAAAACTGCTCACCATGCCCGAGGTCGCGGACAAGCTTGGCATCGCCGTCACGCGCGTCCATGACCTGCTGCACGCGCACAAGCTTCTGGCGTACCGCGACGCCGAAGGCAAGCGCTGGGTTCCGGAGGCTTTCTTCAATGAGAAGGACGCAGTATCCAAGTACGTTTCGGGCTGCATTACGGTGCTCGCGGACGGTGGCTACACGGATGACGAGATTCTCGTCCACCTCTTCACCGAGGACGAGTCCCTGCCGGGCCGTCCCATCGATGGCCTCCACGGCCACCTTGCGCGCGAAGTCATTCGCCGCGCGCAGGCCTCGGCGTTCTAGCTTGCCGATGCCGCCGGTACCGGTGCCGCTGTCAGCGCTGCGCCGCGGGGCGTGTCCTGGAAGATCCACTCTGCGCACCACCAGGCCGCGATGGCGGCAGCGATGACCCACCACCAGTTGTAGAGCTGGTGGTTGCCGTCGCCGGAGAAGGACACGGCGACGAAGAAGCTGGCGGCCGTGGCGAGTTTCATCATCCAGCGCGGGGGACGCGCGACGCCGGCTACGGAGATGACGGACGCGTAATACCACGGCAGCGTCACCGAGTTGAAGACGAAGGCCACGCAGTAGGCGGCGGCCATGCCGAGCACGGCCGCGCGGCGGTCCTTGTAGGACAGACACCACACCACGACGAGCCCGAGAAGCATGAGCGCCATGGAGATGGTGCGCGCGACGCCGAGGACCCCGTTGTAGGTGACATCGGGGCTGAAGACCTGCATGATGGGCACGAGGATGTCTGTTGCCAGGGTGGGGGCGGCGAGCGGGTTGATGACCTTTGAGTTGCCGGTGATTTCGGACAGCCAGCCCCATGAGGAACCGGAGGCCCACGTGATGGCGGCGACGACGGCGATGGACTCGACGACGATGAGTACGCCGCCACCGAGGATTGCCGCGATGGGCTTTAACCAGTTGTCACGGGGTCGCGGGGCGAACGCGTGGATGAAGATCCACAGGATGAACGGCATGGCGAAGAACGCCGTGACCTTGAGAGCCGTGGCGACGGCGACGAGCGCGATGGCCGCGAGGAAGCGCTTGCGCAGCGCGAGGACGAGGCCGACGCTCACGAGGCCCACCATGACGGACTCGTTGTGCATGCCGCCGATGAGGTGGATGAGCATGACGGGATTGGCCACACCCAGCCACAGGGCGAGTGCTGGATTGCCGCCGAGTGCGCGGGCGATGTGAGGGACGGCCCAGGCAATGAGCGCGAAGCCGAGGACGGAGACGACCTTGTAGGCGATGACGCCAGCCGCCACGTTGTCGCCGACGACGGAGGTAATGATGTCGCCGGTCCACAGGTGCAGCGGGCCGTAGGGCGTGGTGGTGTTGCGCCAGTCGTGGGAGACCTCCAGCAAATACGGGCCGGGGTTGGCGGCGGCGCCCTGCTCGTACGGGTTGAAGCCGTCGCGGACCATGGCGCCCTGCATGAGATACGAGTACACGTCGCGTGAGGCGAGGGGCCCGGCGAAGAGAAGCGGGATGACCCAGCACCACAGCAGGCGCTGGACGCGGGGAACGACAGGCTCGGCAAGCTGGCGGTCCTGGGCGCGCAAGGTCGGTGCGACGAGGTGCCGCCCGGCAAGGACCCAGGCGTAGACGAGCGCGAAGATGCCTACCCAGAACAGAAGCATCGAAAGGTTGCGCCCGTGGCCGAACGCGATAAACGACAGGCCGAGGGCCTCGAGCGCGCCGCCGCGACTGCGCACGGCACCGCCGCCGAAGGACGCGGCCCACAGGATGACGGTGGCGGCGATGCCAACCCACAAAGGATTACGCCACCACGGCTGAGATGCGCCGTCGGACGCAGGAATGGGTTCTGCGGCGGACGCGTGTGCGACGCTCATGCGAGGAGACCGCCCTTAGCTCTTACGAGCCGTGGACTTGTGCGCGAGGCGCTCGAGTATCTCGGTGACCTCGGGCGCGACATTCGCCGACTGCAGGTGCTGAAGGCCGGAAGCCGTGAGCCGCGTGATGCGTTCTTCCAGCTGCTCGCGTGCGCCGGAGTCTGCGATGATCTGGGCCATGCGGGCGATATCGTCAGGATCGTCGGTCTGGCCGACGAGGCGGCGGAGGGTGGCTGCGGCGGTGGGATCGGCGGCATCGGCATGCTGGAGCGCGAGCGCGAGGAGGACGGTGCGCTTGCCTTCGCGCAGGTCGTCGCCGGCGGGTTTGCCGGTGACCTTCGGATCACCAAAGACGCCGAGCTCGTCGTCGCGGAGCTGGTACGCGATGCCGATGTCGCGGCCGTAACCGCGGAAAGCGGCGATGAGCTTGTTTGTGGCGCCGGCGATGGCCGCGCCGAGGTGGAGCGGGCGCTCGATGGTATACGCCGCCGTCTTGAAGCGGTTGACGTTTTCGGCAAGCTCGATGGACTCGCTGTTCGTGGCCTCCAAGTTGATGTCGAGGAGCTGGCCACCGATGACCTCGGTGCGCATGCCGCGCCACGGGGCGCGGGCGCGCTGGAGGGCCGCGGCGGAAAGGCCAGAGTCCGTCAACATGTCTTCGGCCCATACGAGCGCCATGTCGCCGGCGAGGATGGCTGCGGACTCGCCGTAGCGCGCGGAGTCGCCGCGCCAGTTGTGGTCGCGGTGCAGCTTCTCCAGCGAGCGGTGGACGGTGGGATTGCCGCGCCGGGTATCGGAGGCGTCCACGATGTCGTCGTGGATGAGCGCGCACGCCTGAATGAACTCGAGGGAGCTCGCCGCGCGCAGCATGGCGGCAGGATCCTCCTCGGCCTTGTCGAGGCCGCCCGCGCCGACAAAGCCAGCCCAGGCGTAGAGCGGGCGAATGCGCTTGCCGCCGTCGAGCACGAAAGACTCGAGGAAGGAGACGGCGTCGACGACCGGCTGGCCGATGGCCGCGATGTCGCTACGGCGACTGGTTAAGAAGGCATCGAGCGCGCCGCGGACGTCATCCGGGACCGATTCGAAAGACGGCGTGGCCGTGCCGCGGCCTGCGCCGTGCGGGGAAGCTGGAGTGGCATGTGCTGCGTTATTCACAGTGAACACCCTACCGTGTGGCCAAGGCCGAATTGGCGATAGTGGCCTAGCGGGCGGGCGCGTCCGGTTCGGGGCCGTCTGTGTTGGTCCCGGGGTAGGTCTCGGGCGCTCCCTCGAGCGGGAGCCGGGCAGCGAGGATGGCAAAGGGACGGTCGTCGCCGGGGTAGTGGAAGTTGCGCATGACGTCGTAGAAACCGGCGGCACGGTAGAGCCCGAACGCGCGGTTGGCCTCATCCGGAACCTCGGGCGTGGACAGCAGCGCGTAGCGTGCGGAGACGTCGCGGACGAGTTCATTGAGCATCGTGCGGCCTAATCCTTGACCTTGAGCAGCGGGAAGCACATGGATCTCGGCGACCTCGAAGTAGTGGCGCACGAGGTCCCAATCGTCGTCCGTGAGATCACGCTGGCTTTGCAGCCCCATGCGCAACTGGCGGTCCCACCACGTGCTCGAGTTGCCGAGGAAGCCGTAGGCGAGGCCTACGATAGCGTCCTCGTCTTCTGCGATGACGGCGGTAAAGCCGGGCTGGATGCAGTCGCGCCGCCACGCATCGATGCGATAGGGCATGACGGAGTCGGGGTAGCCCATGGCCTCGACATGGATATTGACGAGTACGGGCACGTATAACGCGAATTCCGTGGCACGTAGACGGCGGATGGTAAAGGTCACGTCTCTATGGAATCAAACTTCCCGCGACGGAGTGAACAAGGGGTGCGGCGGTTCGTTCGCACGGTCGCTGCCGCGGCGGTGTCGCGAGTCCCCAGAATTTCGAACATCGGCGAGCCTAATTCGAAAGTGGCCAGTGGAAACCCTTGATCCATTCGAACATGTGCACTAAAATGTGGAGTAGATGTTCGGACGGTTCGTAGAGTGTGCGTCATACAAGCCCGGATGGTTCGAATGTGGAGAACCGAATAATCAGAAATATCCACGGCGCGTAAGAAAGAGAGGAAGTCGTATCATGGCACAGATCATCTCCGCCGCTACGAGGTTTGCGGATGCTGGAAAGGCTGGTAAGCGTGTGCGCTTCCTGGCCCAGGGCTATGACTTGCTTGACCGTGCCCGTGTCGAGGCTTCCGCCGGAAAGTACGAGGAGGCGCTCGAATTCGTCTATCAGGCGGCACTGCGTACCGCTGGCGCGTGGGTTGCAAGTTCGCGCGTGGCCAAGCGCAAGCGTCTGCCGTCGAGCGCGTGGGAGCGTCTGGCGCTCGTGGGCGAGGATGCTCAGGAGTGGGCGGACAAGCTGAAGGCCTACTCGCGCACACGCTCGCGCGTCATCTCGGGTCTCGATGACTCGGTGGAGCCGGAGGTCGTGCTGGAGCTTATGGCTCTGGTGGGCGAGTTCCTCGCCGTGGTGGATGGAAACGACGCGCTGCCGTTCGCAGCCTAAGGTTGTGTTGCCTGCTGCACGCTCTGTTGAGTTGCGTGGCGGGCGGTCGGGTGCACGTATTATTGCGGTGCCTGACGCTCCATCCTGTGGCGTGGGTGTGAGCTGCTAAACGGAAATGGGGTTTCGGGAACTAACCCGATACTCTGGACGTTGGACTAGGTAGAAACCCACTTTTGGCCCCTAATTTGATCCGCAGGAGGAAGCTGTGTCTCTGTCTGAACAGGAAATGCGCACACTTCGTGAAATCGAGCAGTCGTTGATGGCTGATGATCCAAAGTTTAGTGCTGCAGTCACGGAGGCCTCCGCTACCGAAGGGGCGACGGGCCACGTCACGTTGCGTGGCGTCGCGCTCGTCGTAGTGGGCCTTGTTCTTCTTGTTGGCGGTGTGGCGCTGGCGCAGATGTCGTTGTGGTTCGTCGCGCTGTCTATCGTTGGCTTCCTCGTCATGTTCGGTGCGGGTGTGTGGATGCTCCGCGGCGACGCGAACGTGAGTTCGGTAGCAAAGACCTCGGCGCGCGGCGCATGGCAGAAGGCGCCAAAGCGGAATCCTCAGTCTGGCGGCATGGAAGATAAGTTCCGCAGCCGCTTCGAGCGCTAGTTCCCGCTTCTGGACTTTTCGCCCGGTCCCATCACTTCTGGTGAGGGGCCGGGATTTTTTATGCCGTTTTGTGGTCGGGGCAGGGGGCGGAGGCCACGGCGCCCCACTTTCACCCACTGCGCCCCCTGGTGACCACCATTCCCCACTTTGCCCCACCTAGGCCCGTGCACGGCGGAAACTCTATGTGGCGGTGCGCTGTAGAGACGTCGGCGCTGTAGTGAGAGAACAGGAAAGGCGCAGGTGGGGTGGGGGACGGGTGGTATCGGGAAGCTAGTGGGCAAGGTGGTGTGCATGGGGCGTGGGGGAGAGAAGTGGGGGCGATGTGGGTGGGGCACGGGAATTTGCCCCACCGAAAAATTTGCCGTCTGCCTGGGGTTTTTATAATTACAACGATGAAACACGGGGCTTGCGGTGTTGATGGTGGGGGAAAGTGGGGTAGAGTGGGGCGCAGCGGTGGAACGGAGGGTCGCGCACACGGCCTGAAGGACCATCACGAGAGGAACCGGAGTTCTCGAGAATTAGGAAGGTGGGCCCGGGATGTTTCTGGGAACCTACACTCCGAAGCTCGATGACAAAGGGCGGCTCACGCTCCCGGCGAAGTTCCGCGAGGACTTGGCTGGCGGGCTCATGGTGACGAAGGGGCAGGATCACTCTTTGGCGGTCTATCCGCGGGAAGAGTTCGCACAGCGGGCTCGGAAGGCGGCAGCTGTTTCGCGCACCAACCCGGAGGCACGTGCCTTCATTCGTAATCTCGCTGCGAGTGCGGATGAACAGCGTCCCGATGGAAACGGTCGCATCACCCTTTCGGCGGCACATCGCGACTATGCAGGCCTGACCAAGGAATGCGTCGTGATTGGCTCCGTGGATTTCCTTGAGATCTGGGACGCAGCCAAGTGGGCTGAGTATCAGGCCGCAACTGAAGATGCCTACTCGGCAGGCGACGCGGACGATGTCCTTGCTGGCTTGTTGTAAGGCGGATTGCAGAACTTCACAGTGCGTGTAAGGACTCTGCCCGAGGTGGATGCTCTGGTGTACTTCCCCGATATCAGAAACCTGCCTCGGACAGGGCTCTATACGCACTTTCTTTATAACGTCTACAGCTTAAAAATTTCACACAATCTTTTAAGCGGGCTGACGGTCCACACGTCACACGAGACGACGCGGTAGGAAAGGGGGCACGGCCCGAAATGACCGAGAACTACGACATCCTGGCTAATCACGGCCATGTCCCAGTCATGCGCGAACGCATGGCGCAGCTCATCGCGCCGGCTGTCGAAGCCGCGGGGGAGACCGCCGTACTTGTCGACGGCACCCTGGGTGCTGGCGGACACACGGAGTATTTCCTGAAGACGTTCCCGCAGCTGCGCGTTGTGGGCGTCGACCGCGACTCGGCTTCTTTGGCGGCGGCACGGGAGCGGCTGGCCGGTTTCGGCGAGCGTTTCGTGGGCGTGAATGCCCGCTTCGATGACTTGGGCGCGGCCATTGCGGCAGGCGAGGGGCCTGTCTTTGAGACGGCGCGTGAGCACGGTTTGGCGGCCGGCTTTTTTGATCTGGGCGTCTCGTCTATGCAGCTCGACCAGGTGGAGCGCGGCTTTGCGTACCGTACGGACGCACCGCTGGACATGCGCATGGATCCGTCCCAGCCCGTGACGGCCGCGGACGTGCTCAACACGTACTCGCATGGCGAGTTGGCGCGTATTCTCAAGACCTACGGCGACGAGCGCTTCGCTGGCAAGATTGCCTCGGCGGTCCTGCGCGAGCGCGAGAAGGAACCATTCACCACGTCCGCGCGCCTGGTGGAGCTGCTCTACGCCACCATCCCGGCGGCGACGCGTCGCACCGGTGGGCACCCGGCGAAGCGCACGTTCCAGGCGCTGCGCGTGGAGGTCAACCGAGAGCTGGAGGCCATCGAGCAGGTTATTCCCGTCGTGACGGATGCCCTGCGCGTGGGCGGGCGTGCGGTCTTCATGAGCTACCAGTCCCTCGAGGACCGGATTGTGAAGGCAGCGTTCAAGGAGCTGTCCACGTCCACCACGCCGCCGGGGCTGCCCATGGATCTGCCGGGCACCGCGGCCCACTTCACCGTCATCACGCGTGGGTCGGAGAAGGCGAGCGAAGCGGAGATTGCTGAGAACTCCCGCGCAGCTTCCGTCCGC
Organism: Corynebacterium sp. DNF00584; assembly: GCF_001552965.1. Classification (NCBI taxonomy): domain Bacteria; kingdom Bacillati; phylum Actinomycetota; class Actinomycetes; order Mycobacteriales; family Corynebacteriaceae; genus Corynebacterium; species Corynebacterium sp. DNF00584. The sequence continues at coordinate 35,433 of NZ_KQ959762.1, forward strand.
GTGCGGGCGCTGGAACGCCTCGACGGCGAACTTTCCTTCCACGGGCCGGAACCCGTCCGCGAGGGAGGGCGGCGATGAGCCGGACAGACCGACTGCACACCACCGAGACCAACCACATGACCACGAGCACGAGAAAGGCACCGCAGACCATGGGCGCGAGCAGGGACTACACTGCAGCCAACGACCAGCGCTGGGGTCAGACCGCGACCCTGGTTGAAGATCGTGGCGTCTCCACGCGCAGCGAATCCCCGCGGCGCCGTGGTGGCCGCGCGCGTTCTTTGCGCTTCGAGCGCGGAATGACCACTGCGCCGCAACGCACCGAGCGTTTGTCCGCGGAAGATGGCGGTGCGAAGACTGCACTGCTTCCTTCGCGAACGTCGCCGGCGCCGCGCGTGCGCAAGGGCCGTCCGCAGCGCGTGGGCTCCCAGCAGGTGCTCACGCACCGCGGCCGCCGCATTGGCACCGTCCAGCGCGTCAGCCCCTTTGCGAAGACCTCGTTCTACGCGCTCGCGCTGCTGCTCGGCGGCGTGTTTATCGCCATGGGGCTCTCCGGCCTGTCCACAGCGCAGACCTTCAAGATTCAGCAGCTTTCCGTCCAAGAGAACACGCTGGACAATCAACTTGAGACCCTCAATCGTGACCTCGAGGACGTGCGTTCCTCGGCGGACGTGGCGCGCCGCGCCGCGGAAGATTCCATGGGTGTTCCGGCCCAGGCGGGAATCGTTGAGGTCCAAGAAAACGGCGACATTGCCGAGCGCCGCCCGGCAGAACCGGAAACGGACTCTATTATCGATGTCAACGGTGCGCCGGTTCGACCGGGCCAGGCATCGAGCGACCCGAACGAGACCGAGGATGTCAACGGCAACCTCAACGCGGTCCCGCAAGGAACGCAGTCCGTGCAGGCTCCGCAAGGCCAGCAGGCTTACCAGGCGCCCTACGCGGCGCGTCGGACCAACTAATCCGGTTGGCTTAAGGCACGCTAATGCGCGGGTGCATGCCCGCGCGTTTTCTGTATTTACCAAGCAGAACAACGCGGCGCAGACGTTAATGGCAGTTCAGTGATAGACAGGTGGCGAAAGAAACTGGTGACTCCGTCGAATTCGTCGAATTCCCGCGGCGGCGCGGGCCGCGGGTCCCGCCGTACACGCGGTGGACGCCCGTCTGCGCAGCACACCTCGCGCGGTGGTGCGGCACAGCATAGGCCACAACAGGTGCCACAGGGACGTCGCGAGTTTCAACAGGCCCAGTCCCGCCGCGATGCGGCGCGGAGGAAAGCGAATGTCCGCAAGGACCAAGCCACCCTTATGCGCCACCGCGTGCGCCAGGTCATGGCCGTGCTCATTCTCGCCGCGGTGGTTATTGGTGGACGCTTGGGCTGGGTGCAGCTCAAGTGGGGCCCAGCGCTTGCGGATCAGGCAGTCGCGCAGCGCCAGCGCGTGTACATCGATCCTGCCCGGCGTGGCACCATCACGGATCACGAGGGCCAGATGCTCGCGTACACCATGCAAGCCCGGTCGTTGACCGTCTCGCCCACGCGCTTGCGTGAGGAGCTTGCTCAGCAAGAAGAAAACACCATGTACCAGGACGGCTCTGCTGACGGCCTGGACGAGAAGGCGCTGAAGGACAAGGTCGATGACCGCGTCGCTGCGCGCCTGCAGGACATGGCCTCCGGCATTCCGCAGAAGATTAAGGACGCCGGCCGCGAGATTGAGGGCGTCGACGCCAAGGACATTCTGAAAAAGCTCAAGGCGGATACGCAGTATGAGGTCCTCGTGCGCAACGTGGACCCGGACGTTGCCGTTGAGATTGCCAACACGTACCACGGCGTCGCCGCGGACCACCAAGCCATCCGTCAGTACCCGAACGGCTCCATCGCAGAAAACGTGGTGGGCAAGGTGTCCATGGACGGCACCGGCCAGTTTGGTCTGGAGGCTTCGAGCGACGGCAAGCTGGCCGGCCGTGATGGCCGCTCGACGGAGGACGTCTCCGCGGACGGCCAGGCCATCCCGGGCACGTTGCGTGACCAGACGGAGGCGCAGGACGGCATGAGCATCGAGCTCACCCTCGACCTGGACCTTCAGACCTTCGTCCAGCAAAAGCTGGAGAAGGCCGTGGGCAACTCCAAGGCGAAGGGCGGTCAAGCCGTCGTCCTGGATTCGGCGACGGGCGAGGTCCTCGCCATGGCGAATACCGGCACCATCGACCCGAATAAGGACATCGATAAGCAGCTCGAAGAGGGCAAGGACTTTGAAAACAAGTCCATCTCTTACCCCTTCGAGCCGGGGTCGGTAGCCAAGATCATTACCGCCGCGGCCGCCATCCAGGAAAGCCTCACGACCCCGGAGGAAGTCCACCAGGTCCCGGGCAGCATCGACATGGCTGGCGTCACGGTTGCCGACGCGTGGCAGCACGGCGTCGAGCCGTACACCACGACGGGCATCTTCGGTAAGTCCTCCAACGTGGGCACGCTCATGCTCGCGGAGAAGCTCGGCCAGAAAAAATTCGCCGAGTACCTCGAGGCCTTCGGCCTGGGACAGGTCACCGGCGTCGAGCTGCCTAATGAGTCTGCGGGCATCGTCCCAGACCAATCCCAGTGGTCTGGCGGCACCTTCGCCAACCTGCCGATCGGCCAGGGCATGTCGTGGACGGCGCTCCAGCTCGCGAGCGTCTACCAGACCCTCGCGAACGGCGGCGAGCGCATCGAGCCACGCATCGTGGCGAAGATGACCACCGCCGAGGGCGATGAGATCAAGCAAGACGAGCCGAAGCATACGCAGGTCGTGAGCCCGGAGACCGCCAAGACCGTCGTGGACATGTTCCGCGCCGTGTTCCAGTCGGACCCGCAGGGCTACCAAAACGGCACAGCCCAGGGCAATGACATTGAGGGCTACCAGCTCTCCGGCAAGACGGGCACGGCCCAGCAGGTCGACGAGGAGACCGGTGCGTACTCCAATTCGAATTACTGGATTACGTTTGCTGGCATAGCGCCTGCGGATGAGCCGCGCTTCGTCGTGTCCATCATGCTCGACCGCCCGCAGTCGGGCGTCAACGACAACGGCTCGGGCGGACAGTCCGCCGCGCCGGTGTTCAAGGACATCGCCGAGTGGCTCATCGCGCGCGACAATATCCCGCCGTCACCGGAGGCCAAGCCGCTTGTGCTCCGCCAGCAGTAAAGGCAGTACTACAGGCAGCAGGCACGGCAGCGTTTGACGCTGGACGCGACACGCGGCAGGGCCCCGGATGGGGCAGAAAGAGAAGGTACCGTAGGAGTTATGAGCGTTACTGTAGAGCAGCTTTTGGCGCTGCCAGGCCTGGAGAAGGCCACCTTGGAAGGCGACGGCACGACCGTCATTGACTCCGTGAGCCTCGACTCGAGTGCCGTCACCGCTGGCGGTCTCTTCGCCGCGCTGCCGGGCACCCGCACCCATGGAGCCCAGTACGCCGCGCAGGCGCAGGCGTCCGCCATTCTTTCCGATGCCGCCGGTCGCGACATCCTGCAGGCCGCAGGGGAGTCCCGCCCGCTGCTCATCGTCGACGACATCCGTGCTGTCCTCGGCACCATTGCTGCGGAGGTCTACGGACATCCCACGGACGAGCTCACTGTCATCGGTATTACGGGTACCTCGGGAAAGACGACCACGAGCTACCTGCTGGAGACGGGCCTGCTGCATGCGGGCTACTCGGTAGGGCTCATTGGCACGACGGGCACGCGGATTAATCGCGAGTCGGTGCCCACGAAGCTCACCACGCCGGAGGCACCGAAGCTCCAGGAGCTCTTCGCGCTTATGCGCGACAAGGGCGTGACGCACGTCGTCATGGAGGTCTCCTCCCACGCGCTGTCCCTGGGCCGCGTCCAGGGCACGCGCTTTGCGGCAGCTGGCTTTAGCAACCTGAGCCAGGATCACCTCGACTTTCACCCGACGATGGAGGACTACTTCGACGCGAAGGCGCTCCTCTTCGACGGCCCAGGTGCGGCGGAACGCGCCGTCATCTGCGTCGACGACTCGTGGGGTGAGCGCATGGCTGAACGCGCCCGTGCGCACCGTCTGCCCACGGATACGGTGACGACCAAGCAGGCGGGCGAGGAGACCTCGGAAATCACCGCGCGCCAGCTTGGCGTCGAGCCCACGGGCGCACAGCAGGTCCGTTTCGACTTCGCAGCGGGGCTGCGCGAGCGCGCCGACCGTGAGAGCCTCGAGTTCTGCCTGCCCATGCCGGGCGAGTTCAATATCGCCAACGCGGCGCTGGCCACGGGGCTTGCTGCTGCGGTGGGCGTCGAGGTTCCGGCGTTCGTCGAGGGCATGAGCGAGGTTGCCGTGCCAGGGCGCATGGAACGCATCGACCGCGGACAGGACTTCATCGCCGTCGTCGACTACGCCCACAAGCCAGCGGCCATCGCGGCGGTGCTCGACACGCTGCGCACGCAGCTGGGCGAGACCGGCCGCATCGGCGTCGTGGTCGGCGCCGGCGGCGACCGCGACTCAGCCAAGCGCCCCATTATGGGCCGCAACGCCGCTGAGCGCGCGGACCTCGTTGTCGTCACGGACGATAATCCGCGCACCGAAGACCCCGCCATCATCCGCGCGGCGGTGCTCGACGGCGCACGCGAAGGCGCGAATGCTGCCTCGCGCGCGGTCGACGTCCGCGAGGAAGGCTCCCGTGCCGCAGCTATCGACGTTGCCGTTGCGTGGGCCGGACCGGGCGACGCCGTCATCGTCGTAGGCAAGGGCCACGAGGTCGGCCAGATCATCGGGACCGAGACCCACCACTTTGACGACCGCGAGGAGCTCGCACGCGCCCTCGAGGAGAAACAAGCAGGCACGCTCGGAGCTTAAACTATGCAGACGCAGGCACCGCAGAAATTCAGCAGCCACACAGCAGAAGCAGTGAGATCTTGAAAGTCAAGGAAGAGGGACAGAAGTGAGTACGAGGACTGTGACAGCATGATTGAACTAACACTGCAGGAGATCGCGGATATTACGGGCGGACGGCTTGACCGCGTCGAGGATCCGCAGGCCAAGGTCACTGGTTTCGTGGAATTCGACTCGCGCAAGGTTGCCCCAGGCGGGCTCTTCCTTGCCTTCCCCGGCGCCCGCGTGGACGGCCATGACTTTGCCGAGAAAGCCCTTGCCCAAGGCGCCGTCGCGGTGCTCGGCGCACGTCCCGTGGGCGTGCCCGCCATCGTCGTCGAGCCGCATGGCCGCAAGCAGGGCGACGGCGCGAACGCCGATATCTACGCCCATGACGAGGACGGCTCCGCGGCCGCCGTCGTCGAGGCGCTCTCGGCGCTCGCCCGCGCGGTGACGCGTCGCCTCCAGTCGGAAACTGGGCTCACCATCGTGGGTATTACCGGCTCTGCTGGCAAGACCTCCACGAAGGACCTCATCGCCACCGTGCTGCGCGCCGATGGCCCCACCATCGCGCCGCCCGGTTCCTTCAACAATGAGATCGGCCACCCATACACCGCGCTGCGCTGCGATCCACAGACGCAGTACCTCGTTGCGGAGATGTCCGCGCGCGGCATCGGACACATCGCGCATCTGGCCACCATCGCGACGCCGAAGATCGGCGTCGTCCTCAACGTGGGCACCGCGCACCTGGGCGAGTTCGGCTCGCGTGAGAATATCGCGAAGGCCAAGGGCGAACTCGTCGAGTCCCTGCCTGCGGCAGCCGACGGGGGCGTTGCCGTCCTCAACGCGGACGATGACTTCGTGGCGGGCATGGCCCCGCGCACGCAGGCCCGCGTCGTGACCTACTCGGCCGCGACCCCGCCCGCCCCAGGCGCGGACTACGTGGCGACGGATATCGTGCTCGACGACATCGCGCGTCCGACCTTTACACTCCATGCACCGGGTATCGAACCGCGCCGCATTACCCTCCAGGTCTTCGGCCGCCACCAGGTCTCTAACGCGCTCGCGGCCGTCGCCGCGGCCCAAGCCGCCGGCATGGAGATCGAGGACATCGCCTGCGCGCTCGAAGGCCACCGCAACGCCTCGGCCCACCGCATGGACGTGCGCACCCGAGCCGACGGCGTCACCATCATCGACGACGCGTACAACGCGAATCCGGATTCCATGTCCGCCGCCATCGCGGCGCTGGGGTACACGACCTCCTCACGCCCGGACGCCCGTTCCATCGCTGTGCTCGGCGAGATGGGCGAGCTGGGGGAAGAAGCCGAGGCCGCACACAGGGGCATCGTCAGCGATCTGGCCAAGTACCACATTGACCACCTCGTGGTCGTGGGGGAGAGCGCCAACTGCCGGGCGATGGCGGACGCCGCGCGTGAGCAGGGTATAAATACTACTGTGGTCGGTGAAATTGATGAGGCGATCACCGTGGTCGACGCCATCCTGCGCCGCGCGCCCCAGGGCGCGGTGGACTGGGCGGCCCGTACCGCAAAGGATGTGGTCTTGGCCAAGGCCTCCAACGCGCAGGCGTTGTGGCGCGTGGCCGACGGACTGCTTGCCTAACCCCTAGATCCGCCTCATCCTCCGGAAAACGCGGCGTTTCCCTCGCCGCGTGGCGCGAGTCCGCTTGCGCCGCTGTGCCCCTCGCACCGATGCTATTCGTTTGAACAACTAGAAGGACCCCAGAAGACGTGACTCAGATAATGATCGCGGGAGTAGTCAGCTTTCTCGTGGCGATTTTCCTAACGCCGCAGCTGATCCGCTACTTCTCGAATGCGGGCAAGGGACAAGAAATTCGCGAGGACGGCCCCAAGTCGCACCTGCGCAAGCGCGGCACGCCGACGATGGGCGGCATCGCCATCATCGCGGGCATCGTCTTGGGCTACCTCGCCGCGGGCGCCTACGGTGTGGCCACCGGCCATGCTGGTTTCACGGCCTCGGGCCTGCTCGTCCTCGGCCTCACGCTCGGCCTGGGCGCCCTCGGTTTTGCCGATGACTTCATCAAGCTCTTCCAACACCGCAATCTGGGCCTCAATAAGACAGCCAAGCTCGTGGGCCAGGCTGCCCTCGCTCTCGCTTTCGGTCTGTTGGTCCTGCAGTTCCCGGATTCCCACGGCCTCACCCCGGGCTCGACGCACCTGTCGTTCATCCGCGACATCGATACGATCGACGTCGCCTTCGGCCCTGTCATCGTGGGCACCATCATCTTCCTGCTGTTCATGTACATCCTTATTGCCGCGTGGTCGAACGCGGTGAACCTTACGGATGGTCTCGACGGCCTCGCCGCTGGTTCCACCGCGCTGGTCATGGGTGCCTACACCGTCATCACGTTCTGGCAGTTCCGTAACTCCTGCAGCGCCAACTTCACGGCGGGCTGCTATGAGGTCCGTGACCCGCTCGACCTCGCCGTACTCGCCGCCGCGGGCCTGGGCGGCTGCCTGGGCTTCCTGTGGTGGAACGCCGCTCCCGCCAAGATCTTCATGGGGGACACCGGCTCGCTGGCCCTCGGCGGTCTCGTCGCTGGCCTGTCCGTCACCTCAAAGACGGAGCTGCTCATGATCATCATCGGTGCCCTTTTCGTCATTGAGGTCGCCTCCGTGGCCATCCAGATCATCGTCTTCCACTCCACGGGCAAGCGCTTCTTCCGCATGGCGCCTATCCACCACCACTTCGAAAACGGTGGCTGGCCGGAGACTGCCGTGGTCGTGCGCTTCTGGTTGCTCGCCGCCATGGCCGCGATGGCCGGCGTCGGTATCTTCTACGGCGATTGGCTTGTCAAGGCCGGAATGGGCCTCTAACTACTCCTAGACTGAAAAGCACCGCTCGCGCGGTGCTTTTTATGTATCCCCAGAAAGGTTGTCGTTTCTTCATGCTTCCCTCCGAACTCCAAGGCCGCGTCCTCATTGCCGGCGCGGGCGTGTCCGGCCTGGGCTGCGCGCGCTTGCTTCACACTCTGGGCGCCCAGCTCACGGTCGCCGACGACAACGCGGAGCACCTCGCGCAACTGCCTGATGGCGTGGCATCTGTCTCGGTCGCGCAGGCCACGGAGACTGTCGCGGACTTTGACATCGTGGTGACCTCCCCGGGCTGGCGCCCGGACTCGCCACTGCTCGTCGCGGCGGCAGCAGCTGGCCGCGAGGTCATCGGCGACGTAGAGCTGGCCTACCGCCTTGACCATGCGCAGGTCTTTGGCCCGGCCCGCACGTGGCTCGTCGTCACCGGCACCAATGGCAAGACGACGACCACGGGCATGCTCGCTGCCATCATGGCGGCGGACGCCACGCGCACCGGCCACCGCGCCGTCGCCGTGGGCAATATCGGAGTCTCCGTCTTTGACGCGCTCGCGGACGAGGAGCGCGTGGACGTGCTCTGCGCCGAGCTTTCCTCCTTCCAGCTTCATTGGTCGAGCCAACTCACCCCGGACGTGGGCGTTCTCCTTAACCTCGCCGATGATCACCTCGACTGGCACGGTGGCTTCGAGGATTACGCGCTGAGCAAAGCCAAGGTGCTCACCGGCCCCATCGGCGTCGTGGGCCGCGAGGACGCCACCGTCCTCGACTACGCGCAGCGCCTGCGTGCCGAGGGCCGCCTCGCCGAGCGTGTTCTCGCGTTTAGCACAGGCGAGCCCTCGCTCGAGGAGGTTGGCATTCTCGATGACCGCCTCGTCTCCACGCTCGGTGGGGCACAGGTCGACGTCGCTACCGCAGACGGCATCGAGCCGGCCGGTCATGCAGGGCTTGCCGATGCCGCCGCTGCCGCCGCCGTCGCACTCGCCGCCGGTGCCGCACCCGAGTCCGTCGCCGAGGGCTTGGCCAGCTACCACGTCGCGGGCCACCGCGGCGCCGTCGTGCACTCCGCGGGTGGTATCGACTTCATCGATAACTCGAAGGCGACGAACCCGCATGCGGCCGACGCCGCGCTCGCCGGGCTCGATCACGTCGTGTGGGTCGCTGGCGGCCAGCTCAAAGGCGCTGATATCCACCAGCTCATCCGCGACCACGGCGCGCAGCTCAAGGCGGCGGTGCTCCTCGGCATCGACCGCGCCGAGATCGCTGCGGCCCTGGCCGAGCTTGCCCCGCACGTCACGGTCGACGTCATCGACAAGACCGAGCCTCAGGCCGCGATGCATGCGGCCGTCGCCGCCGCCGTTGCTCGCGCGGAAGTAGGGGACACGGTGCTCCTCGCGCCGGCCGCGGCCTCGCTCGATATGTATGAAGGCATGGGCCAACGCGGCGATATGTTCGCCGCCGCCGCGCGGGAGTTGGCGCTTCCCTGATTTTTGCCGCGCGTAGGGCACAATAGGAACAACAATCACAGCGGGAACTTCAGGCACACCACCGATGTGTCCCTCGCACTCGCCATCAATGCGCCATCGCGGCGGCGCGTGGGGCGCGAGGCCGACACCTGCGACGAAGGAGCACAAGGTATGAGCCGACCAACGGGCGCGACAAATAAGGCACAGGCACGCGGCACGCGCCGCGGCGGACAGGCCAGCGCGACACCCGCCGCCACTCAATCTGCTACTCGGACCGCCGAGCGTCCCCACACCACCGAGCAGCCGCCTCGCACCGCGGCGCAGCCCACCGGCATGCGCGCGGCAATAGGCCGCTGGTTTTCCGCCGCGGGTGCGCGCCCGGGCCTGGACTACCTCATGTTGCGCATCTGCGTGCTCACGCTCGTGGGCATCGGCATGCTCATGGCCTACTCCGCGTCCATGGCAACCTCCGTGGCCGAAGACGGCGTCGTGTGGCAGCAGGCCCTGCGCCAGGCGGTCATGGTCATCGCCGGCCTCTTCTGCTTCTGGTTAGGCCTGCGCATCCCGCCGCGCAAGTGGCGCTCCGCGACGGTGTGGCTGCTCTTGCTCGCCATCGCGCTGCTCCTCCTCGTGTTGACCCCCGTCGGCACTGGCCGCGAGGAGGTTGGCTCTCAGTCGTGGATCGTCGTCGCCGGCATTTCTATCCAGCCTTCGGAAATTGCCCGTATCGCCATCGCCCTCTTCGGCGCGAATCTGCTCGCTGACAAGCGCTTTGGCATGTACCACCCGCGCACCATCTGGGACTACTTCAAGGATCCCTTCGTCCAATACACCGTCGTCGCGCTCGGCATGTTCGGCCTCATTATCGCCCAGGGCGATATGGGCATGGGCATGTCCTTTGCCCTCGTTGCAATTTTCACGCTCTTCTTCGCGGGCATGCACAAGTCGATGTTCGTCTTCATCCTCGTCCTCGCGATCGTCGGCGTGGCGGTGCTCTTTACCGGCGGCGGCTATCGCTCGAACCGTTTCCATACATACTTCGATGCTCTCGTGGGCAATATCCAGGACACGCAGGGCACTGGCTTCCAGACTTACCAAGGCTTCCTCTCGCTTGCGGACGGCGGGCTCACGGGTGTGGGACTGGGCCAGTCGCGCGCCAAGTGGTTCTACCTGCCGGAGGCACGCAACGACTTTGTCTTCGCCATCGTCGGCGAAGAGATGGGCCTGTGGGGCGGTCTCCTCGTCATCACGTTGTTCTTCTTCCTCGGCTTCTTCGGCTTCCGCACCGCCATGCGCGCGCAGAACCAGTTCCAAGGCCTTGCCGCCGGCACGCTCACCGCGGCCGTTGTTTCCCAGGCCTTTTTCAATATCTCGTATGTCATCGGCCTGCTGCCGGTGACCGGTATCCAGCTGCCCATGATTTCCGCCGGCGGTACGGCCGCCATCATTACCATCGGTTCCATGGGCCTGCTGTGCAATATTGCGCGCCACGAGCCGGCGCAGGTCTCCGCTATGCAGAACTACGGCCGCCCGCTCTTTGACCGTCTGCTGTGGATACCGGAGCCCGAGCCATCCGATGCCGCCCCGCGCACCGGCGGCCGCCGCCGCGCCGATGGCTCCGGCGCCCCCCGCGACGCCCGTCCCGAGCGCCCTGCCGTACCCGCTGGCGCCCACGAGCGCCCCGCTCGCGCCCGCGAGCGTGAGCAGTCCCACCGCGCGCGCTTCGGTGCCCCGGTCACGAGCCGCACAACGAGCCGCCGCGCCGGCGAGCAGCCCACCGCACGCGGCGGACGCGGTGCCCGCACCGGTGGCCCCGACGGCCGTGATTCTCGCCGCGGCACGCGCCGCCGCTAGAGACCGGCCCGCGCCCACGCTGGTAGCCTGTAGGACATGAATTCGCAGTCCATTTCCGTAGTTATCGCAGGTGGCGGCACTGCCGGTCACATCGAACCGGCGTTGGCCGTCGGCGAGGCGCTCGCCACCGAGCACGGCGCCCGCATTACCGCCCTCGGCACGGAGAAAGGCCTCGAGCGAGATATCGTGCCCGCCCGCGGCGTGGATCTGCGCATGATTACCCCGGTGCCTATCCCACGCAAGCCCAACGCGGACTTGGCCAAGCTGCCCTTCAAGATCATCAAGGCCGTCGCCCAGACCCGCAAGGTCCTCAAGGACGTCCACGCGGACGCTGTCTTTGGCACCGGCGGCTACGTCGCCGCCCCGGCCTACCTCGCCGCGAAGTCACTCGGCATTCCCTTCTACGTGCTGGAGACCAACGCCCTAGCCGGCATCGCCAACAAGCTGGGTGTGAAACTCGGCGGCATCGGCCTCAACGCGACCGCCGGCTCCGGCATGCCCGGCGAGGTCGTCGGCATCCCCGTGCGCCCCTCACTTGCCGTCGACCGCGAAGGCGCCGCGGCCCTTGCTGCCCGCGCGAAGTGGAACCTCACCGCGGAGAAGCCGGTCATCCTCGTCACCGGTGGCTCCCAGGGCGCAGCGTCTATCAATGCCGCTGTTGAGGGCGCCATCGCGGACCTCACCCAGGATTTCCAGGTGCTTCACGCCTACGGCAAGAAGAACGCCGCGCCCGCCGCGCACGACGGCTACACCGCACTGCCGTATATCGAAGACATGGCCGGGGCGCTCGCCGTCGCCGACCTCGTCATCTGCCGCTCCGGCGCCATGACTGTCGCGGAGGTCTCCGCGGCGCACCTGCCCGCCATCTACATTCCGCTCCCACACGGCAACGGCGAGCAGGCACTCAACTCGCGCCACCTCGTCGACGCCGGCGCCGCCGTGCAGATCGCGGACGCGGATCTCAGCCCCGAGCTCCTCGTGCACCACGTGCGCGAGATTCTCGAGGACCCCATTCGCCTCGACGCCATGTGCACCGCCGTGGCTTCCAACTCCGCGGGCGACGTCGCCCGCACCATCGCTCGCCGCATCGCCGAACAGATCACCGCCGCTGAGGCTTCTGCAGAAAAGGACGTATAAGACCGTGACCACTTCCCAGACTTCCTCCGCGGCTCCGCTCGGTGCGGATCTCTCCCGTGTCCACATGGTGGGCATCGGCGGCTCCGGCATGTCCGGCCTCGCCCGCATTCTCGTCGAGCGCGGCAGCGTCGTCACCGGCTCCGACATGAAGGACTCCACGCCCGTGGAGGTCCTGCGCACCCTCGGTGCACATATCGCGATCGGCCATGCCGCGGAGAACCTCACCCTCGCAGGCTCGCTGCCCACCGTCGTCGTCACCTCGTTCGCGGCCATCCCGCAGGACAACCCGGAGCTCGCCGGTGCGCGTGAACACGGCATCCCCGTCATCCGCCGCTCCGACCTCCTCGCCGAGCTCATGGTGGGCTACGACCAGGTGCTCCTCGCCGGCACCCATGGCAAGACCTCCACGACCTCCATGACCGTCGCCGCGCTGCAGACCGCGGGCCTCGACCCGTCCTTTGCCATCGGCGGCCAGCTCAACCGCGCGGGCACCAACGCCCACCAGGGCACCGGCCAGGCCTTCGTCGCCGAGGCCGACGAGTCCGACGCCTCGCTGCTGCGCTACTCGCCTAAGGTCGCCGTCATTACCAATATCGAGCCGGACCACCTCGACTTCTTCCACACTCCGGAGGCTTACTACCAGGTCTTCGACGACTTCGCCGACCGCGTCGGCGCTGATGGACATCTCGTTGTGTGCCTCGACGACGAACGTGCGGCACAGACCGGACAGCGCGCCGCCGAGCGCGGCATTTCCGTGTTGGGCTACGGCTCCCACGGCGCGGGCGAGACTTACCCGGGCATCACCCAGGCTGCGGAGATTCTCTCCGAGGACATGTCCGGCGAGAACACCGTCGTTCGTACCCGTCTCGAGCTGCCGGGGGAGGAGCCCTTTGAGGCCACCTACGACCTCCAGATTCCGGGCCACCACATGGTGCTCAACTCGCTCGCCGCGCTCATCGCCGGCCACCTCGTGGGCGGCGACACCGCCAAGCTGGCCGAGGGGCTCAGCGACTTTACCGGCGTGCGCCGCCGCTTCGAGTACCGTGGCGCGCGCGTCATGGCACCGGGGACCAGTCCCGTGCGTGTCTACGACGACTACGCGCACCACCCCACGGAGGTCCGTGCCGTGCTCACCGCCGCCCGCGCCAAGGCGGAGGCTGAGGGCAATGGCGCGCGCGTCATTGCGTGCTTCCAGCCGCACCTTTATTCGCGCACCATGGAATTCCAGGAGGAATTCGCGGACGCTCTCTCGCTTGCCGATGCCGCCGTGGTCCTCGACATCTACGGCGCCCGCGAGCAGCCGGTGGAGGGCATTACCTCCCGCATCATCACCGAGAAGATGGAGGAGGGCCGCGGCGTTTTCGAGCCGGATTTCTCGGCGGCCCCGCGCACTGTGGTCGAGCTTGCGCAGCCGGGCGACATCATCCTCACCGTCGGTGCGGGCTCAGTGACCATGCTCGCCGCGGAAATCCTCGATGAACTCGGTGCTGGCGCGTCGAGCGGTGAGATTACGGGCTCCGGGGAGAGCGCCGGTGAGTAAGAAGGCCATCGCCGTCACCGTCGGCGCCGTGCTCGCTATCCTGGCTATCGCCGTGGGCGTCATCTACGCCACACCGGTGTTCAAGGTGCAGCAGTTCGCCGTCGAGGGGCAGAACCACACGAGCGTCGAAGACATCGAGGCAGCTACGGGCGTGGCGCTCGAGTCGAACCTCGTGCGCGTCGACCCGCAGACGGCGGCCTCCGGCGTCGTCGCGCTGCCGTGGGTGAAGTCCGCGACCGTGGCGCGCCACCTGCCTTCGACGCTCCAGGTCACCGTCGTCGAGCGCGAGGCCGTCGCCTACACCGACGCGCACGACGGTCCGCACCTCATCGACGAGGACGGCGAGGAATTCGTTATCGAAATGCCGCCGCGGGAGGCCGTGAAGATCACTGGCGGCGAGTCCGGCTCGCGCAACTGGGCGGGCGCCGTCGCCGTCATCGCCTCCGTGCCCGCCGAGCTGCGCGTCGAGGCCGACTCCGTCGACGCCGCCGACCCGTTCAACTACGTCTTCCACATGAAGGACGGCCGCACGGTGACGTGGGGTGCGAACAACGGGGACGCGGACAACGCGAACAAGGCGCGCGCCTTTGCCTCCGTGCTCAAGATGGACGGCCAGAACTGGAATATCTCCAACCCGGAGCTCGTGACGAGTTCCTAGCCTGCCACGACTCCCACGCCCTCGCCGCACAGCCGCGGTGAGGGCGAATTTTTTTCGAATTCACACCCGTCACACCGAGGCGCCGAAGTGGTGCATGAGCGGGACAAAAGCGCACGTCAGCAACCCTAAAGTAGAGGTTGAGGGTACCGACACGCGGCGAAATCAACACGCAATTACGAGCGTCGTCACCGAAGATGGAAAGCGACTCGCCGCGCATGCACGTTTTACTCGGCGACACCTCGTTAGACATGATCCTGGCGGCCACGCGCGCGTGGCCGCGCTACTTATCCGGTGAAAGGCAAAAACACCTCTCATGACCACCCCGAGCAACAACAACTTGGCAGACATCAAGGTCGTCGGCGTCGGCGGCGGCGGCGTCAACGCCGTCAATCGCATGATTGAAGAAGGCATCAAGGGCGTCGAGTTCGTCGCCATCAACACCGATGCCCAGGCGCTTATCCTGTGCGACGCGGATTCCAAGCTCGACATCGGCCGCGACGCCACCCGTGGCCTCGGCGCCGGCGCTAACCCGGAGGTCGGCCGCCAGGCTGCCGAGGATTCCAAGAGCGAGCTCGAGGAGTACCTGCGCGGCGCAGACATGGTCTTCGTCACCGCCGGCGAGGGCGGCGGCACAGGCACGGGTGCTGCCCCGGTTGTGGCGTCCATCGCGAAGAAGCAGGGATCGCTGACCGTCGGCGTTGTCACCAAGCCGTTCAAGTTCGAGGGCCCGCGCCGCACCCGCCAGGCCGAGGAGGGCATCGCCACCCTCGCCGAGGTCTGCGACACGCTTATCGTTATTCCGAACGACCGCCTGCTCCAGCTCTCCGAGGAAGAGCTGCCCATCGTCGAGGCCTTCCGCCTCGCCGACGAGGTGCTCCACAACGGTGTTCAGGGCATTACGAACCTGATCACCACCCCGGGCATGATCAACGTCGACTTTGCCGACGTCCGCTCCGTCATGACCGACGCCGGTTCTGCTCTCATGGGCATCGGCAACGCCCGCGGCGAGAACCGATCCCTCGTCGCGACCGAGCAGGCCATCAACTCGCCGCTGCTCGAGTCCACCATGCACGGCGCCAAGGGCATCCTGCTCTCTATCGCCGGTGGCTCGGACCTCGGCCTCCACGAGATCAACCAGGCTGCCTCCCTCGTCACCGATTACGCCGACGAGGACGCGAACATCATCTTCGGTACCATCATCGACGACTCGCTCGGTGACGAAATCCGCGTGACCATCATCGCCACCGGCTTCGATGCAGAGAAGAACCGCCACGCAGATGCGCACGACGGCACCATCTCCCACAACGACCCGGCCCCGGCCAAGCAGGTTCCGGCCCAGTCCCAGTCCGCACCGGTCCAGGACCGCGCCTCTCTCTTCGAGGATCGCTCGGCCCCGGCTCGCGAGGAGCGCGAGGCCTACCAGCCGCGCCACGAGTTCCGCGTCGGCGAAGACCGCGCTCCCCGCCAGCCGGAGCGCACCGAGCGTGTCGAGCGCCACGACGACGGCGGCCTGTTTACCACCCGCCAGCGTGCCGAGGAGCGTCCGAACTACGGCCGCGACTCCCGTGAGACCCGCGTCAACGACGATGATGACGACCTCGATGTCCCGGACTTCCTCCGCTAGGAGCCTCTGAGCCAGAAGCCCCACCGAGCCTCCCCGCCGCCTAAGCACGGCCCGCGCTCAGCCCGCGCGCCCCGGCCCGGGCGAGGGGAGTGGGCGCGGTAGTCTGGAGTGCATGCCAGTCAACCCGTCTCAGCCGCAGGCTTCCTCTAACGAGGCCACCTCCGCGACCACGCCAGACGTGCGTCGCCGCCCCGTCCGCATGGTATTTACCTCCCGTGACGGCGGGGTTTCCTCGTCCCCGTACGGTTCCTTCAATCTAGGCACCCACGTGGGCGATAGCCCCGAGGACGTCGCCGCGAACCGCGCGCGGCTCACCCGAGTTCTGGATCTCCCAGACATCGTCTACATGGAGCAGCTCCACACCAATACCGTCACCGTCATCGACGGACCGCAGGACGGCCCCGTCGAGGCCACCGATGCACTCGTGACCACCACGCCGAACCTCGGACTCGCCGTCCTCGTCGCGGACTGCGTCCCCGTGCTGCTCTCGGACCACGCCGCCGGCGTCGTTGCCGCGGCTCACGCCGGCCGCATGGGTGCCCGCAACGGTATCGTCCGCAACACCGTCTCGACAATGGTCGAGCTTGGCGCTACGCCCGCGAACATTCAGGTCCTCCTTGGCCCCGCCGCGTCGGGCCGGCACTACGAGGTTCCTGCCGATATGGCCGCCGACGTCGAGGCCCACCTGCCCGGCTCCCGCACGAAGACCACGAAGGGCACGCCCGGCATCGACGTGCGCGCCGGCCTCGTGCGTCAGCTCCTCTCGCTCGGCGTCACCAACATCGAGGCAGACCCGCGCTGCACTATCGAGGACGAGGCCTTCTTCTCCTATCGCCGCGAAGGCACTACCGGCCGCCAGGCCGGTGTCATCTGGCTCAACCACCCCAAGGAGTCTTAATCCATGACCGACCGCAAAGCCGAACTTTCCGCCAATCTCGACAAGGTCCGCGCCCAGATCGCCCAGCTTGCCGATGCCGCCTCCCGCCCCGCCCCGCAGCTCCTCCCCGTCACCAAGTTCCACCCAGTCGAGGATGTAGCACTCCTCGCTGAGCTGGGCATCACCGACGTCGCGGAAAACCGCGAGCAGGAAGCCCGCGCCAAGCACGCCGCGCTCGGCACCGTCCGCTTCCATATGATTGGCCAGATTCAGACGAAGAAGGCCAATCATGTCGCGCGCTGGGCGGCGAGCGTCCACTCGCTCGACTCGCTGAAGCTCGCGGCGGCCCTCGATCGCGGCATGGGCAACGCACTCGCGGCGGGGGAGCGCGCCGGATTGCCCGACACGCTGCCGGTTTTTATTCAGATCTCCGCGGACGGCGATGAACACCGCGGCGGGACGCAACTGAGTGACCCAGAGGGCATCGGCAAGCTCGTGGCCGCGGTCGAAGAATCCGAGCATCTTGAGCTTGCCGGTTTTATGGTCGTGCCCCCACTCGATGCCGACGCCGGCGAGGTCTTCCGCGCCGTCCGCGCGCTCACGAATGAGTGGTCCGCGACGCTCGGCCGTGAGCTCAAACTTTCGGCGGGTATGAGTGCCGATCTGAAGGATGCAATTTCGGCGGGCACGGATATTGTGCGTGTCGGAACCGGGATTATGGGGCCGCGGCCGATAGTTTGAGTAACAACGCAAATGCGCATTTCACAGCGTGGATCTGAAGTCTAAATCAACACTTTAGACCCGCGTGTCCATAGACCACTTCATTGAAGGTTAGAGGGAGACCAACAATGTCTTTTATTGATCGAACCAAGGAGTTCTTCGGCCTGGCCCCGATGGACATCGACGCCGACGACGCGTACTACGCCGACGAGCGTGAGCCTGCCCAGCCGGCGTACGCCACCAACGGCTCCGCGGCGTACGCGCCGCGCACGGCGCCGGCCGCGCACGAATACGAGCCGGCTTCGTCCGTCCCGACGCGTGCCCCGCATGCGTCCTACCAGCCGACCATCGTTCCGGTCTCCCTGGTGAGCTACCGCGAGGCCACCAAGGTCGGTGCTCCGTTCCGCGATGGCGACGCGGTCGTCTTCGAGGTCACCGACGCCAAGCCGGGGCACGACAAGCGACTCATCGACTTCGCCGCTGGCCTGGTCTACGCCTTCGAGGGCTCCCGCATGCTCAAGCTCACCTCGGGCATGGACACTGACCGCCTGGTCTTCGTCATCATCCCGCCGGAGGTCGACATCGACCGCTCCGAGCTCGAGCGCATCGCTGGCCTACGTTAAGCCTTTTCCTCGCCGCACCCGTAAGCGGGCGGCGTACGCCCTGCGCGAACTCACCCCGTGAGTTCGGCGGGGCTTTTCTCATGCTCGGTGTTCCTCGTCTAGGCTCGATGGGCGTGAGTGAAATCGGCATCATCCTGTACGCGCTAATCCGACTGTTTTCTTTCGCGCTTATTATCCGCATCATTGTGGAAATGGTCGCGTCGTTCTCTCGGAATTTCCGCCCGCCGCGGTGGTTTACCCTCGTGGCCGAACCCCTCTTCGCGGTCACTGACCCGCCTGTGAAGGGGCTGCGCAAGATTATCCCGCCGTTGCGCTTGGGAAACGTCTCGCTCGACGTGTCCATTATCGTGCTTTTCCTGCTGCTGGGCTTGCTGTCCACGGTGGTTGTCCGCACCTTGGTCTAGGCCTTTGACCCCTCCTGCGGTGTCGTGTCGTGGGGGTGGATCGCATGGTCGCTATTAGTCTGAACGTGTAGTTAATGTTCACGAACGCGCCCATTTGGCTACAATGAGTGAGACAGTCCGCTTTGTGGACTTATGATTGTTTAAAATAATAGTTTGTAAGGAACCGCGTCGGTTCCTCGTCGCAGTCGTTTCAGGCGGCGCGCGGCGAGCTCGGGCGTAGGCCTGTCACATCTCCGCACTGCCTCGGAACCTCCGGGGCGCACCGACTTGAAGGGGAAGAGAAGTCAATGCCGCTGACACCCGCTGATGTACACAACGTCGCTTTCAGCAAGCCGCCGATTGGCAAGCGTGGCTACAACGAGGACGAGGTCGATCAGTTCCTCGACCTCGTAGAGGACACTCTTGCCCAGCTGCAGGACGAAAACGATGACCTCGCCGCACAGGTTGAGGATCTGAAGTCCGCGGGCTCTGCCGCAGGTGCGGCTGGTGCCAAGGGCGTCGACGAGGCCGCTCTGCGCAAGGAGATTGAGGCCAAGCTCAAGGCTGATTACGAGTCCAAGCTCAAGTCCGCGCAGGACGAGGCTTCTGCTGCCAAGTCCGAGGCCGCCAAGGCCAAGGAAGAGTCCACCAAGGCCGCTGCGGACCTCAAGGCTGCCCGCGCCGAGGCCGAGAAGGCCGCGCACGCTGGCGAGTCCAACAAGGCTGCTGGCGCCGCTGCTGCTTCCGCTGAGCTCAAGGCTGCCCAGGAGCAGGCTGCTAAGGCCAAGTCCGAGGCCGAGTCCCTGAAGAAGGAACTCGAGGCCGCCAAGCGCGACAACGAGCAGCTGAAGAAGTCCGCTGCGAATAGCACGCAGAAGTCCGGCGTTGCCGCCGCGGGTGCTGGCGCTGCCGGTGCCGCCGCAGGCGCTGGCCTGGCCACCGCTGACACGCACATGCAGGCCGCCAAGGTCCTGGGCCTGGCGCAGGAGATGGCAGACCGCCTCACCTCCGAGGCGAAGGCAGAGTCCGAGTCCCTGCTTTCCGAGGCCCGCTCGGCCGCCGAGAAACAGCTCACCGACGCGGACACCCGTTCCAAGTCCCAGCTGGCTGAGGCTCAGAAGAAGTACGACGCTCAGCTGCTCGACGCAGACACCCGCTCCAAGAAACTCGTGTCCGACGCCGAGGCCAAGGCTCAGCAGACCGAGGCCGACGCCAATTCCCGCGCTGAGGCTCAGATTCGCCAGGCCGAGGAGAAGGCTGCAGCCCTGCAGGCTGACGCTGAGAAGAAGCACACCGACATCATGAACACGGTGAAGCAGCAGCAGGCCGCCCTCGAGACGCGCATCGCCGAGCTGCGCACCTTCGAGCGCGAGTACCGCACTCGCCTGAAGACCCTGCTCGAGTCCCAGCTCGAGGAGCTCGAGGCCCGCGGCTCCGCTGCCCCGAACGGCGAGGCTGGCAACAACTAAGCCTGACCCGCTTCCAACCCCCGTCCCTCAGCGCCCACGCGGTGCTGGCGGCGGGGGTTTCGCGTTGTGCGCGGTAGGCTAGAGGCCAATCTGTTCTTACTTTCCGGGAGTGTTCTTTCATGCTCATCGCCGCCCTTGTTTTGGCGCTCGTTGCCTTCGTGGCGCTCGTTTATTACATCTCGACCGGTACGCTGGCGGCGCTCGTCGGTCTCTTCGTTGCAGCAGGCCTGGGGCTCATCCTTTTTACGGCGGACTGGGTGAAGAAACACCGCCAAGACCGCGTACGCATCGTGGACCACGCGGAGCCCACCGCGCGCGACGTCGCCGAAGGGGATAAGTAGCCGCCGTGACGGATTCCGGTGATTTCCTGGGTCTCGAGGAATGGGACGTGCCCACGCATTCCCTTCTGCTCGTCGAGCCCGACCGCGACGCGGATGGCTTCATCCCCGCCGACTCGCTGCCCGTCGCTCAAGCGGCGATCGAGCGTCTTGCGCGACCCATCGGTTCGACGCACACGCTGGAAAACCTGCTTCAGGCCACGGTCCACCGGTATCCACTCGCGCGTGTGGCCGGCGACCGCGTCCTCGTTATCGAGACCGACGGCGCCCATATGGAGCGCCTTCTGCGCGACATGGAACCCGCCGTCGCGCGCTTCGGTTTGCAGATGGTCGCCCAGCCCGGCGCCGTGCCACTTGCCTTCGGCGACGAGACCCGCGACTTCCGCACCCGCACCCTCGACTATGAGGTCCGCTTCGCCTCCCGCCGCGGCGTACCTCAGCTCCTGCGGCGTATGGCTCGTGCACAGGAGACGCTCGACGCACAGGCCGGCACCGGCGGCTCGGGCATGCTGGCGGAGTTCCTCCACATCGCATCCGCCGCAACACCCGGCGTGCAGTACATCCAAAGCCTCTACGACTCCGCCGCGGGTGGCTTCGAAGTCGAGGTGCGTGACGGCGGACCCGAGCGCCATTTCCGTGCAGTTGAACTCGATATCGCCGCGGCAGGGGAGTGCTTCCTTGCCTGGATGGACGGCCACAGGGACTTCTTCGGCGACTGGGAGCGCATGGAGTTCTAACTCCGCTTGACATTCAAGCTATAGTTATTAGATACATGCACTGATCCGGCCATCACCGGGGAGCATTTCGGAAGAACGGCCTTGGGCTCAGTAGAACCGAACGGGTGGGACCGACATCTCCTTCACGAATCAAGCGGGGCCGGGCAACCGGTCCAAGCAGGGTGGTACCGCGAGCCGCGAGGCGCGTCCCTGCAGCAGTCAACGACAGCGTGAAGGATGAATCAATGAGCGACAGCGTAGGCAACGTCTACCCCAAGGTCGATATGACCGGCGGTTCCAGCCGCTTCCCGGACATGGAAGAAATCGTCCAGAAGTACTGGGCCCAGGACGACACGTTTAAGGCAAGCCTTGAACAAACCGAAGGATGCCCCGAGTACGTTTTCTACGACGGCCCGCCGTTTGCCAACGGTCTGCCGCACTACGGCCACCTGCTCACCGGCTACGTCAAGGACATCGTTCCGCGCTACCGCACGATGGCCGGCTTCCACGTCCCGCGCGTCTTCGGTTGGGACACTCACGGCCTGCCGGCCGAGCTCGAGGCCGAGAAGCAGCTGGGCATCACGGACAAGGGCCAGATCGAAGAGATGGGCCTGGAGAAGTTCAACGAGTACTGCGCCAAGTCCGTCCTCGAGTACACGGACGAGTGGGAAGCCTACGTCAACCGCCAGGCTCGCTGGGTCGATTTTGAAAACGGCTACAAGACCATGGACATCGACTACATGGAGTCGGTCATGTGGGCGTTCAAGGAGCTCTACGACAAGGGCCTTATCTACCAGGGCTTCCGCGTCCTGCCGTATTCCTGGGCCGAGCACACCTCGCTGTCTAACCAAGAGACCCGTCTCGACGACTCCTACAAGATGCGCCAGGATCCGACGCTCACCGTGACCTTCCCGGTCACCGGCGCGCGCGAGGGCACCGCGGCCGAGCAGACCCTCGCCGCGCATCCCGAGCTTTCCGATGCCGCCTTCCTCGCCTGGACGACCACCCCCTGGACCCTGCCGTCCAACTCGGCTCTCGCTGTGAACCCGGAGGTCACCTACGCACTCATCAAGGCCACGGACGGCGACTTTGCTGGCCAGACCTTCATCATGGCGCAGGCGCTCACCGGCACCCTGGCTAAAGAGCTGGGCGAGGTTGAGGAGCTGGCGACGTTCAGCGGCGCCGAACTCGCGGGCTTTACGTATCAGCCGATCTTTGACTTCTTCAAGGACCTGCGCAACGGCTTCCAGGTAATCCTGGCGGACTACGTCACCACCGAGGACGGCACCGGCGTCGTCCACCAAGCCCCGGCTTTCGGTGAAGACGATATGAATACGTGCAACAAGTACGACATCGAGCTCGTCATCCCCGTCGACGAGGACGGCGAGTTCACCTCGCAGGTCCCGCCGTACGAGGGCCAGCTCGTCTTCGACGCGAACAAGAGCATCATCAAGGACTTGAAGGCCGCAGGCCGCGTCGTGCGCCACGTGACCATCGAGCACTCCTACCCGCACTCCTGGCGCTCGGGCGAGCCGCTCATCTACAAGGCTCTCCCGGCCTGGTTCGTCAAGGTCACCGAGTTCCGCGACCGCATGGTCGAGCTCAACCACAACGAGATCGAGTGGCTGCCGCAGCACATCCGTGATGGCCAGTTCGGCAAGTGGCTCGAGGGCGCCCGCGACTGGAACATCTCGCGTACCCGTTACTGGGGCGCGCCGATCCCGGCCTGGGTCTCTGACAACCCGGAGTACCCGCGCGTGGACGTCTACGGCTCCCTCGACGAGCTCGAGGCCGACTTCGGCGTGCGCCCGACCAGCCTGCACCGCCCGTACATCGACGAGCTCACCCGCCCGAACCCGGACGACCCGACCGGCAAGTCCATGATGGTCCGCGTCCCGGACGTCCTCGACTGCTGGTTCGAGTCCGGTTCCATGCCGTTCGCGCAGAAGCATTACCCGTTCGAGAACAAGGATTGGTTCGAGACTCACTCGCCGTCCGACTTCATCGTCGAGTACTCCGGCCAGACCCGCGGCTGGTTCTACGTCATGCACGTCCTCTCCGTCGCGCTCTTCGATCGCCCGGCGTACAAGAAGGTCGTCGCCCACGGCATTGTGCTAGGTAACGACGGGTTGAAGATGTCCAAGTCCAAGGGCAACTACCCGAACGTCAACGAGGTCTTCGACCGCGACGGTTCTGATGCCATGCGCTGGTTCCTCATGTCCAGCCCCATCCTGCGTGGCGGCAACCTCATCGTCACCGAGCAAGGCATCCGCGAGGGCGTGCGCCAGGCCATCCTGCCAATCTGGAACGCGTACACCTTCCTCCAGCTCTACGCCGGCCAGGAAGCGAAGTTCGACACCTCGTCGACCAACGTCCTGGACCGCTACATCCTGGCGAAGACCCACGACCTGGTCGCGGGCGTGGCCGATGCCCTCGATAACACGGATATCGCGGCGGCCACCGAGCACGTGCGCCTGTTCGCCGATGCCCTCACCAACTGGTACGTGCGCCGCTCCCGCGACCGTTTCTGGGCCGGCGAGGCTGAGCACCCCGAGGCTTTCAACACCCTCTACACGGTGCTCGAGACCGTCACCCGCGTCGTCGCCCCGCTGCTCCCGCACGTCGCCGAGGTCATCTACCGCGGCCTCACCGGCGAGCGCTCTGTCCACCTCGCGGACTTCCCGAAGGCCGCGGACTACCCGGCGGATGCCGACCTCGTGGCCTCCATGGACGCGACGCGCGCGGTGGCATCGGCAGCAAGCTCGGTGCGCAAGTCCAACAAGCTGCGCAACCGCCTGCCGCTGCCGGGCCTGACTGTCGCGATGAGCAACTCCGCTCAGCTGGCCGACTTCAAGGACATCATCCGCGACGAGGTCAACGTCAAGGAAGTCACGCTCACTGACGACGTCGACTCGGTTGGTACCTTCCAGGTTGTCTGCAACGCCAAGGTCGCCGGCCCGCGCCTGGGCCGCGACGTTCAGCGCGCCATCAAGAACCTGAAGGCCGGCAACTACGAGCGCCAGGGCGAGAATGTTCTCGTCGACGGCGATATCGAGCTGACGCCGGACGAGTACACGGAGCGCCTGCAGGCGGCCAACCCGGAGTCGACGGCGCGCATCGATGGGCTCGACGGCCTCGTCGTCCTCGACACGAACGTCACCGAGGAGCTCGAGGCCGAGGGCTGGGCCGCCGACGTTATCCGCGGCCTCCAGGATGCCCGCAAGGCCTCCGGCTTCGAGGTCTCGGACCGCATCACCGCCGTCCTGTCCGTGCCCGCGGACAAGGAGGAGTGGGCAAACCGCCACAAGGATCACATCGCAGACGAGGTCCTCGCGACCGACTTCACGGTGACCACCGAGCCGCTCACCGGCGACGTCCATGAGGTCGTCAAGGGCGCGACCGCCACCGTGGCAAAGAACGCCTAAAACCCCGCTGTAGGGCCCGAGGTTCTCCTCGGGCCCTTTCGCGTACTCTGGGCTGCATGCCACGCATTGACCACGCAGCGATGTACGTCCGCGACCTCGAGGCCGCCCGCGCGTTCTTCATCGAGTATTTCGACGCGACCTCGAATGAGTAGTACCACAACCCGCGCACGGGTCTGCGCACGTACTTCCTGTCTTTCGAGGACTCCACGCGCCTAGAAATCATGTCCCGCCCCGGTCACGAGTCGGCCTCGCTTTCCGATGCCGCCGGATGGAACCACGTTGCCTTCTCCCTCGGATCCCAGGACGCCGTCGATGCCATGGCCAAGCGCTTGCGCGAGGGCGGGTTCGAGATCCTCTCCGGACCGCGCACCACGGGCGACGGTTACTATGAGTGCGCGTTCCTCGATGCCGAGGGCAACCAGATCGAGGTCACGGCCTAGACCTCCGTCACGCGCCCCGTCTGCTCGTCGAAGAGCAGCGCGTGGCCCATGCCCGCCCAGCCGATGAATGGGTCGTCGCTCTCGGTGATGCGTCGGTGCACGTGGCCCATCACCCACGCGTCGTAGCCCACGCTCGCGAGCTCCGCGACTGAGGCCGGCAGGCACTCTGAGCGGCTGTACTCGCCGTGGACAGAGGAGTGGATGAATCCGAGGTTCGCCCCGCCAGCAACCGGCGCTGGGTAGTCCTGCCACACGACGCGCGGGTCGGGGTCGGTGACCACGGAGCACGCGTGGACCGCCGTGCCATCAGGGAATCGGAACGTCGCGGGCTCCGCTGGCAAGCCGCTCACGGATCAGATTGGCGGCACGCAGCGTCTCGACTCTGCTCTTACTCGCGCCGGCATCGAGCACACCACGAACTATCTCGACCGTGGCCTCCATGGCTGGTCCATGTTCTCGGGCCAGCTCGCTCCCGCGTGGGCGGCTATCCGCCCCGCTCTGTACTAATC
>NZ_KQ959762.1:61007-73817 GCF_001552965.1 Corynebacterium sp. DNF00584
CCCCGCCGCTCGCCAGCTTTGGGTTTTATCATTTCAGCCCCTCCGCGGCCGCCCGAAACGATAAAAACTCAAACCCAGCCACCGGTCAAGAGCCCTAGCTTTGGTTTTATAGCACCTCGGCATCGCCACCACGGCCCCAAACGCCATAAACCCAAAGCTAAGCCGGACCGACCCATGCCAGCTTTGGTTTTGTGGTGCTTCACCACCCCAATGAGGAGTCAAGGCGCCATAAACCCAAAGCTGGACAGAAAAGCCCGCCACGAGGCGGGGGGCTTTGCAACCGAGGTCGCCTTTGGCGACAAGGAGGCAGTCATCGAAGCGGGCGAGTGCGGGCTTGAGAACGACGTCGGCTTCGTCCGTGGGCGCGCCGCCAGCGAGGAGGGGGCCGGTGAAGATGACGCTGGTGGCTCCTTCGGACACGCCGAACTCGAATGCCGAGAGCTCCCAGGCAAGGCCAAGGGAGTGCTCGGAACCGAGTTGAAGGTTGGGCATGATGAGGATGGCCATTGAATCTCCCAACGTTGGTGGAATCCCTTTCATCTCACATCGGAGATATTTATAGTGTCCGACTCCAATTCATATGAAAATTCCCTTAGCTGCAGGAAAAGGAAATCCCCAGCGCGGTGAACGCTGGGGAGGGAGCGGCGAGCTGGACTAGCGGCGGGTACCCGGCAGGTGCGCACGCCAGGCGAAGAGCACATTGACGAAGCACGCGATGGCGAGGACCGAACCGACGATGAACAGCGTGGTGAAACCAAGGTACGGCGCCAGGGCGCTAAACAGCATAGGGATGAAGAAGCCGAGGTAGCTCACGGAGTAGTACACGGCGGTAAGCCCTGCGAGCTCGGTGTCGCCGGCGATGCGCTGGACCTCGGAGAGGCCTGCGACGAGGGCTAGGCCGTAGCCGGCGCCCATCGTCGCGGCGGCGGCGATGCCGGCGGGCAGCGAGAGCGTGTGCGCGGCGTAGGCACCGAGGATGGCGCCGACGGCGATAACAGCCATGGCGATGGCGGAGGCACGTGCAGACTTGTGCGTGTCGATGAGCTTGCCCAGCATCTGGACCGCGACGCCGCAGCCCAGGGTGATGACGGTCATCAGGCCTGAGAAGGCGATGGGCGCCTCGCCGGCGGACTTGGACAGCAGCTGGGGCAGCAGTGCGTAGGCGGCGCCGGCACAGCCGAAGACCCACGGGGCGACGGGGACGACGACGCGCAGGAACCGGCGGTGCGCGGCGGACGGGATGCGCAGCATGTCGAGCATCTCGCGCACGGTGAGATCGAGGATGGTGGTCTTTACGTCGCCGTGGCGCGGGCAGCGCGTCTCCGGAGTCTTGGTAAGCCAGATGGCGGTGACGAGTGTGAGCGCGATGTGGAGGACGTAGGCAGTGTGCGTGGGCCACGGGCCCCACTGCGCGAGAACGGAGGCCAGGCCCGCGCCCACGAGGAAGCCAGCGGTCAAGCAGAGCGACGCCTTGCGGGCGCCGGCGGACGGGTCGCCGCCCGCGCGCTGGATAAGTTCGGTCACCCACGTCGAGCCGACGGCCATGACCAGGCCCAGCGCCATGCCGCAGAGGATGCGCCCGGCGGCGATGATGAGCGGTTCGTGCGGGCCAATGGACAGCAGGAAGGAACCCAGGAGTGACAGGGGAGCGGCCGGCAGCAACATGGGGCGGCGGCCGATGAGGTCGGACAGCGGGCCACCGATGAGCAGCGCCGGGATAATGCCCAACACGTAGGCGCCCAGCAGGCCGTTGACGGTGACCTGCGAGAAGTGAGAGGTCTCGCGGTACATGACGAGCAACGGGGTGAACTCGTTGCCGCCCCAGGCCACAGCGACCATGGAGCCGGCAACGGGCCACCATGCATGGGGGCCAAAATGTAGAGGAGAGGGGGCCTCGGCGGCAGGCGCCGAGGCCTGAGAAAATGGTTCTGACTCCACTTCGGACGTGGTTGACACGGGTGTGCTCATAATTGGTTCCTCGAATTCGACAGATGAGCGTGTATTTCGGTGCGATAGGTGGGAAGGTCTCCGGCGACCAACGCGGCGGTGAGCCGCTGGTGGCCCTCGACGAAGGAACGTGCCGTCTCGACGTTGCGGCCAATCGCCGCCGCCGTGAAGCGCTGCTGGCGCTCGCGTAGGCTGTGGCCGAGCTGCGCCAGGATGGAGTTTCCGCCGTGGTCCATGATGGTTTGGTGGAAGACGGCATCGAGACGCGTGTAGTCGCGCAGATCGCCGCGGTCAAGCGCGGCGGTTTGCTCCGCGATGACGGCGGTGAGTTGCTCGCCCAACGCCGCGCGGGCGGCATCGGCAAGCTGGCAGATATGCTCCGCGCAATGGGCGTCGATGAGCTCGCGGGCATCGAAGACTTCCCGGATATCGTCCGGATGGATGGGTACGACCAGCGCGCCACGCTTGGGGTAGAGCTGCAGGAAGCCCTCGACCTCCAAGCGCAGGAACGCCTCGCGCACGGGGGTGCGCGACAGCCCGATGGCGGCGGCGACATCGCCCTCGGAAAGCAGCGTGTTCTGGGTGTAGTCGCCGCTGATGATGCGGTTCTTTACAAACTCATAGGCGCGCTCGGCAGCGGGTGGTGAACTGGTCATGGATACATCTTGTATCCATGTTGCATCCATTGCAAGTAGACACCCCACTGAGTGAGCGATAGATGCAATTCAGTGTGCCATGATGTACGAGACACAAGCAGGAAAGGAGTGACCGTGGCAGCATCCATTCCCGTGAGCCGCTGGCGCGCGCCGGGTGTCATGGTCGTCTCCGGGCTGTCGCTGTATGCGGGCGCGGCCGTCGCGGTGGGGCTCTTTGCGCAGTTCCCGCCCGTCGTCGTCGCGTGGTTTCGCATTGCTGCGGCCGGGTTTATTTTGGCGGTACTCGCGCGCCCGCGCGTGCGCGACTTCCTGGGGTGGCCCGGCTTCCATGCCGCGGTCTATGGCGTGGTGACGATGGGAATGAACATGGTCTTCTACCAGGCCATCCACTCCGTTCCGCTAGGCACGGCGGTGGCCATCGAGTTCCTCGGTCCCGTCGCCGTGGCCGCGTGGGGCTCGCGGAATTGCCGCGATTGGCTGGCGTTGGGCCTCGCGGTGGCCGGAGTGCTCATCATTTCCGGCGCGACGTGGACGACGGCCGGCGCGGGCCTGCTCTGGGCGCTTGCGGCGGGCGCGCTCTGGGCGCTCTATATCCTCGCCGGCTCCCGCGTTGCCGCCGCTGCTGCCGATGGCCGCGGCACTCGCACCACCATGGCCGTCGGGTTCTGCTGGGCCGGGCTCGCAGGGGTGCCGCTCGTGGCAGTCTTGTGGCCCTCATCCTTGTCGCTGGGCGGCGGGGCCGTGGTCGGGTTGGCGCTGGCGCTCGGCCTGCTCTCGGCAGCCATTCCGTATTCGCTCGACCAAGTGGTGCTCCGCATGGCGGGCTCGGCGTACTTCGCGCTGCTCCAGGCCATTCTGCCGCTCGTGGCCGCCGTGGTGGGCGCAGTGGCGCTGCGGCAGTGGCTCACGCTGCCGGAGATCGCGGGCATCGGGCTTGTTGTTGCGGCGGTGACGTTGCGACGCTCATAGCGTTCGCCCTTCTGTTCGGCTCGGATGAACTCCCACGATAGACTGAGCTGCATGCAGCGCTGGGTCCTACACATCGACATGGACGCGTTCTTCGCGTCGTGTGAGCAGTTGACCCGGCCTACCCTGCGCGGCCGGCCCGTCCTCGTGGGCGGGCTGTCGGGCCGCGGCGTCGTGGCGGGCGCGTCCTATGAAGCTCGCGAGTTCGGCGCGCATTCCGCCATGCCTATGTACCGCGCGCAGCAGCTCGTGGGGCTGCGCGGCGTGGTCGTGCGCCCGCGCTTTCCGGTGTATTCGGCGGCCTCGCGCCGCGTCTTTCAGTCCGTCGCCCGCCGCGTCGAGGTCTTTGAGCAGCTCTCCATCGACGAGGCCTTCCTCGAGCCGCCCGAGCTCGTGGGCGCGACGCCCGAGGAGGTCCGCGAGTGGTGCGAGGACCTGCGCCGCACGATTCGGGAAGAGACGGGCCTGCCCGCGTCCATCGGCGCAGGTTCTGGCAAGCAGTTCGCGAAAATCGGCTCTGGCGAGGCCAAACCCGACGGCGTGTACATCATTCCGGTCGAGCGCCAGCTGGACATGCTCCACCCGCTGCCCGTGACGAAGCTCTGGGGCATCGGCCCAGTGACGGGCGCGAAGCTCAACGCGATCGGCATCGTGACCATCGGCGACCTAGCGGCGATGTCGGAGAAGGAGGTCGACATCTCTATCGGCTCGACGGTGGGGCGCTCGTTGTGGCTCATGGCGCAGGGCATCGATAACCGCGTCGTCGCCCCGCGCGCCATCTCCAAGCAGATATCCACGGAGCACACGTATCCCAAAGACCTCCTCACTAAAGAGACTGTCGATGCCGCCATCGTCCGCGCCGCCGAGGGCGCCCACCGTCGCCTCCTCAAGGACGGCCGCGGCGCCCGCACCGTGACGCTTAAATTGCGCATGGCTGACTTCCACATCGAATCCCGCTCTGCCACGCTTTCGTACGCAACGGACGATCTGGACACGCTCAAGGCCACCGCATTCCGCGTTGCGCGCTACCCGGACGAGCTGGGCCCCATTCGCCTTGTGGGCGTGAGTTACTCGGGGCTTGAGGAAGCCCGCCAGGACGTGCTCTTCCCGGAACTCGACCGGCTCGCGGTGACGCGCGACGACACGGACTACGAGCCCGGCGTCTCGGACGGCCGCGTGCCCGAGCGCGTCGAGGTCGTCACCGAAGACGTCCCCGAGGACACGTGGGTGGCGACGCAGGATATCGTGCACGACGAGTACGGCCACGGCTGGGTCCAAGGCACCGGCCACGGCGTGGTGAGTGTGCGCTTCGAAACCCGTGCCACGGGCCCCGGCAAGACTCGTTCCTTCGCCGTCAACGACCCGGCGCTGCATCCCGGCGATCCGCTGGACAGCCTCGACTGGGCTGACTGGCTCGCCGCCGACGACGAGCTCGCCGATGCCCCCGCTCGCGAGTCTTAGCCGAAAAGCTCGCGCACGTCCGTGCCCGTCGCCAGCGCAGCAGCGAGCACGATGCGCGCTTGGCCCGCGTGAAGGATGCCCGAGCCCACCGCGCCCTTCGCCGCGAGCGTCGCGCCGCCGCCCTCGCCGCCGTAGATGAGCGACACCGGGCCGTGAGGCACGCGGGTGGTGAGAACGACCTGGACGCCGGCGGAGAGGGCACGGGCAAGCGCCGCGCCCATGCCCGGGCTCACATTGCCGGAGCCCATGCCCTCGACCACGAGGCCGCGGTAGCCGGCGGCCACGGCGGCATCGACAAGCTCGCCCGGCGCGCCGGGATAGGCGGCGAGCACTGTGACCTTCTGGTCTGCGAGCGGGTGGCGGGGCAGCGGGAGGACGGAGGGGAAGTCGGCCTCCGCCGCGCCGAACGCCCGCAGGGACTGCGTGTGCTCCTTGCGCGCGCCCCATGCCGGGGTGGTCATTCCTCCGAATTGGATGAGTACACCGGAGCCCTCCGCATGCAGTGCGTCGTTGAGGTTGCGGGGGCCGTCGGGCTCGGCGGCATCGAAAGGCCGCTGCGCACCGGTGAGCACGACGGGGGTAAGGCTGTCATAGAAGAGGGAGAGCGCCATGGCGGTGTCCTCGAGCGAGTCTGTGCCATGCGTGACGATGATGCGCTCCACGGTCGGGTCCGCGGCCGTCTCCATGATCATGGCGATGAGCCCGTCCAGGTCCGCGAGCGTCACGGCGGAGGAATCGAGTTGGATGTAGTCGACGGCACGCACGGGCTCGTCAAGCAAAGCCGCCAGGTCCGCGGCGGTTTTCGTGGGCACAAGCGCGCCCGAGGCGTCGGTGGTGCAGGCGATGGTTCCGCCGGTGGAGATGAGCACAGTTGTCATAGCCCCACAGCTTAGACGAGCCGTAACGCCCCGTGCTGGAAACCTGTGAATCCGGGCACGCAGCCGGGTCGTATGCCAGGCGCGGCGCAGCGCGCAGGTAGGCTTGGGCGTTATTGCCATAGAGATCCAAGGAGAAATCGTGAAGTACACCAAGCTGGCCGCCGCCGCGCTGGCACTGTCCGCCGCCACGACCCTGGCGGCCTGCTCGTCCGATGAGAACTCCAGCGACACGGCCGAGACTTCGGCCGCGTCCTCGGCTGCTGCTTCGGATACTGCGACCGCCCCGGCTGAGCTGCCCACCGCGGCTGACCTCAACGCGATCCTCGCTAAGGCCACGGATCCCAACGTTCCGCTCGAGGAGAAGACTCAGACCGTCCAGGGCGGCGAGTCCGCGCCGGAGCTCTTCGACACGATGGCCGCGTCCAAGGCCGAGTCCGGCGCGACGTTCACCGTCGTCGACCCGGTCGTGCCGGGCTACACCCCGGACAGCCTGCTTACCACCGTGGAGTTCACGACCCCGGATAACCCGAACACGCAGACCGCGGACCAGGTCGAGTTCGTCTACGAGGACGGCGTGTGGAAGCTCTCCCAGTCCTGGACGTGCACCCTGATTACCAGCACCGTCGCCCCGGAGCAGGTTCCGGCGATGTGTAACGCCCAGACCGGCGCCACCGCTGCCGATACCGCCGGTGACCCGGCCGTTTCCGGTGCCGGCGCCGGCGAGGCTGCCGATGCCCCCGCTGCCGACCCCGCAGCCCCCGCCGCCGAGGCTCCGGCTGGCGACGCCCCAGCCGAGGAAGCTCCGGTCGACGCCCCGGCCGCTGAGTAACACCTCAAGACAAACGCCCCGCTGTTGCGCGGGGCGTTTCGTCGTTTGAGCGCCGGTGGCCTCGCCGAGCGCGCATCGTCGCTGGGGAGTGACCTGGTCATCGCTGCCTGCGAGCGTGAGTACCGGCACTGTGAACTCGGCAGGTCGCGCGCGGAAGTCCCAGGCGCCGAGGGCATCGGACGCGATGGCGCCGAGAAGAACAGGAGCGTTAGTCTGCGGCGTTGGGCGAGAATTTGAGGCCGGTCTTTGTGGTCTGGACGACGGCGGGCTGTTCGCCGCCGTCCTGGCCGTAGACGACGCGGGTCATCACGTCGACGTCGCCGGCCACGGGCAGCGGCTGCGACAAATCGACGGTGAGCTTGCCGGAGGCCTGCGAGTCGGAGGATCGGACGTCGAGAGTGCCGGCAGAAGCGGTGGAGGGGGCATCGGAAGGCTGAGTGGCGGCGTCGAGCGACAGGGCGCCGAGGCTCGGGCGTTGGTCGACGTCGACGGAAAGCTGCGCGCCGGTGTCCGTGAGCGCGTCGACGGTGTAGGTGACGGTCTGGAGCAGGGGCGAGCCGCCAGCGACGCGGGACTCGACGGTCCACGTCGCGCCGGCGCCGATTTCTTCGTCGGGGAAGACGACAGGCAGCGAGACGAGCGTGGAAATGGCGGTCTCCGCGAGTGCGCGGGCCTCGTCCGTGCCCTCCTGGGGCGCAGCGAGGCGCAGCGAGGACATCTGGCCGGAGTCGACGGCGCGCCAGCCGAATTGGAAGCCCTCAGCCGAGTCGATGCGCACGTTGCCGGAGTACTCCGGTACGCCGACGGTGAAGAAGACGTTGCGGGAGGCTTCGGCTTGGCCGTCGGTGGCCTCGGAGGCTTCCTCGACGGAGCCTTTCAGCGGGAGAGTGGTGGTCTTCTCGTCGAGGCTGGAGGTCTCGAAGTCCGCTGCGCGGTCAGCTTTGACGACGTCCTGGGCGAACCCAGAGGTGACGTCGACGGTGACGGCCTGCTCTTTGCCGATGTCTGCGTAGGCGAGGACGCGCTTATCGCCGGTGCCGGCGTCCTTGACGGTCACGCGTGGGGCGTCGACATCGGAGCCGACGGCCTGTTCGACCGCGGGGCCGGGGGCTTCGTAATTACAGCCCGCGAGGGCGCCGGTGAGGAGAACTGATAAAACTGCAACACGTTTCACCCATTCCAAATTACAGGACGGGGGACCCTACAATAGACCGGGTGAGTGAGAAAGCGAAGAGATACGTGGGGATGATGGCGGCGATCATCGGGGGCGTCGCTGTCGTCGACCAAGCCGTCAAGCAGCTCATGCTGTCCATCCTCACCGAGGGCGAGCCCCTGCCCGTCCTCGGTGACTGGTTCCGTTTCTATCTGCTTTTTAACCCAGGCGCGGCGTTCTCTATGGGCGGAGCCGGCTCGACCTGGTTGTTTACGACCATCCAGCTCGCGTTCGTGGTGGGCGTGGCGATTGCCGCGCCGCGGATTACCGACCGTGGACAGGCCGTGGGTCTGGCGATGATCGCCGGCGGCGCGCTGGGCAACCTCGTCGACCGCCTCGTGCGTGAGCCGGGGTTTTGGTTCGGCCACGTGGTGGACTTCATCTCGGTGGGCAACTTCGCAGTCTTCAACATTGCGGACGCGTCGATCACGTGCGGCGTCGTCGTGTTCATCATCTTCTTGCTGTTGGAGGGTCGGAATGCGCGAGTCTCGTAGGCTGCCCGTGCCCGAGGGGCTGGAGGGCATGCGTGCCGATGCCGCCCTCGCCAAGTTGTTGGGTGTCTCCCGCGCCAAGGCCGCCAAGGCCTGCGACGCCGGCGACGTGGAGATCGACGGCGTCGCGGTGGGCAAGTCTGAGCGCCTCACCGCCGGCGGGTGGATCGACGTGGTCATGCCCGCGCCGGAGGAGCCGCTCGTGCCGAAGGAGGAGCTCGTGGAGGGCATGGACGTCCTCTACGCGGATGACGACGTCATCTGCGTTCACAAGCCCGTGGGCGTCGCGGCGCACCCGACGCTGGGCTGGGAGGGCCCGACGGTCATCGGCGGGCTCCGCGCGGCCGGCTACACGCTTTCGGACGGCGGACCGGCGGAGCGCAAGGGCATCGTGCACCGCCTCGATGTGGGCACCTCGGGCGTCATGGTTGTCGCGGCAAGCATGCGGGCGTATTCGCAGCTCAAACAGGCGTTTAAGGAACGTACCGTGAAGAAGACGTACCACGCCGTGGTGCAGGGCCTGCCGGACCCGATTGAGGGCACGATTGACGCGCCGATTGGCCGCCATCCGTCCTCGGGATGGAAATTCGCGGTCGTCGACGGCGGCAAGAACGCGGTGACTCACTACAAGCTGCTCGAAGCCTTCCGCGAGGCGAGCCTGCTCGAGGTGCACCTGGAGACCGGCCGCACGCACCAGATTCGCGTCCACATGTCCGCCACGGGGCACCCGTGCGTGGGCGACCCGATGTACGGCTGCGACCCGAACCTCGCCAAGCGGGTGGGCCTTAACCGCCAGTGGTTGCACGCGGTCAAGCTCGGCTTCACGCACCCGGGCACAGGCAAGTACTTCGAGGTGGAGGCGCCCTACCCGGCGGACCTCGAGCACGCGCTTGAGGTACTGCGCGGATGAACCAGGCCCTCGTCTATCGGCGTCGCCGCGTCGCCGCAGGGGCGGCCGCGGCGCTGCTCGTCGTCCTGGGCTTCGGCGTGTTCGGCTCCCACGGCGAGGTGCCGGTGCAGGGCGACCAGCTGGGGCCCGACGTCGAGGAGTCCCGCGAGGCGTATATCGCGCGGGTCGCGGACTCGCTCGCTGACGTGGACGAGGATCGCTACGCGCTCGTGTCCTTTACCGCGCCGCTCACCGCGCAGCAAGCCTCCGACGCGCTGGCGGACGTCCCGCGCGTGAGCGCCATGATCGTCGGCGCGGCAAGCCCGGTGCCGCTCGCGGAGCCCGTCGCGGGGGTGACGCGCGCGGATGTCTTTGAGCTCGAGTTTAGGCGCATCGATACCGCGATCGCGGGCATCGGGGAGCTGAAGAACCCGCGGACTATCTCTGCGGTGGTCGTTTACGCAGACGGGGATGTGCTGCGCAGCCTCGCTGCTCGCGACGAGGTCGTGGTCGTCGATGCCGCGCCTGCCGATGCCGCCTGGGGCAGCTTCGGCATCCGCCCGTTAGGCTCGGCTGGCTAAGGCGCGCCCCGTGGGGGTGTCGCGGCGGGCGAGCTCGGCGGGCGTGGCGTCGGCGATAATCCGGCCGCCGTCGGCACCTGCGCCGGGCCCCATCTCGAGGACGCGGTCGGCCGAAGCGATGACGGAGAGGTTGTGCTCGACGACGAGGACGGTCTGGCCGGCATCGGCGAGCTTGTGGAGCTCCGCGTTGAGCAACGCGATATCGGCGGGGTGGAGGCCCGTGGTGGGCTCGTCCAGGATGTAGACAGTGTGGCCGCGACGGGAGTTGCGGGAGCGCTGGAGCTCGGTGGCGAGCTTGATGCGCTGGGCCTCGCCGCCGGAGAGCTCCGGGGCGCCCTGGCCGAGGCGCAGGTAGCCGAGGCCGACGGACTGGAGGGTGGCGAGTGCGCGGGCGATGGGCGGTTCCTCGGCGAAGACCGCGGCGGCGTCGTCGACGGTGAGCGCGAGGACGTCGGCGATGGTGTAGCCGTTCCAGGTTATCTCGAGGGTTTCCGGGTTATAGCGGGCGCTGTGGCAGTCGGGGCACGTTGAGTACGAGCCCGGCAGGAACGCGAGCTCGACCTCGATCTGGCCTGCGCCGCCGCACGTGGGGCATTGGCCCTGCTTGACGTTGTAGGAAAAGCGGGAGACGGTCCACTTCTTCTCCTTGGCGGCGGGGGTGGCGGCGAAGAGCTTGCGGACGGCATCGAAAAGCCCGGTGTACGTGGCCAGCGTGGAGCGCGGCGTGCGGCCGATGGGCTTCTGGGTAATCTGCACCACGCGCGAGACCTGGTCGAGGCCCTCGTGTGCGCGGACCGACCAGCCGGTTTCCTCCTCGTTATCGCTCACGGCGGTGGCGGTGCTGCGCAGGAGACCGGCGAGCACGGTGGAGATGAGCGTCGACTTGCCCGAGCCCGACACACCGGCAACGGCGGTGAACTGGCCGAGTCCAAAGTCAACGTCAAGTTCCTTGATGCTGCGGCAGTTGACGCCGTGGAGGGAGAGCTCGCCGTGAGCGTCGCGGGGCGCGGCGTTGAGCTGGAGCTGGCGGGAGTGCAAGGCGTGGGAGGTGGGGGTCTCGGCAGCATAGGCGTCGATGGGGCCGGAGTAGAGGATCTCGCCGCCGGCCTCGCCTGCGAGCGGGCCGACGTCGACGAGCCAATCGGCCTGCGCGACCAAGTCCATGTCGTGCTCGACGAGGAGGACGGAGTTGCCGGCGGCGAGGAAGCGGCGGCAGATATCCATGACGGCGGTGCGCTCCTCGGGGTGGAGACCGGCCGAAGGCTCGTCGAGGACATAGGCGACGCCGAAGAGCCCGGAGCGCAGCTGGGCGGCTAGGCGCAGGCGCTGGAGCTCGCCGGGCGAGAGCGTCGCCGAGGGACGATCGAGACTTAAGTGGCCAAGCCCCAGCTCGACCGCGGACTCGAGCGCGGGGATGGCCTGTTTGAGCAGCAGCTCGGCGGCCGTGTTGTCGTGCGGCTGCGCCTGGAGCAGGGTGAGTACGTCGGCGAGGGGAAGCGCGCCGAGCTCGTCGATGCGCAGTCCCGCATACGTGACCTTGAGGGCCTTGGGGTTGAGGCGGCGGCCGCCGCAAGTGGGGCAGGTGTGGGACTCCATGAAGCGCAGGGTGCGGTCGCGTAGCGTGTCCGACTGTGTCTCGTGGAAGGTCTTGGTGAGGTAGCTCGCGACGGAGCGCCATGTGCCCTCGTAGTTGCGCTGAATTTGGTCGGCGCCGCGGTGTGGATGGACGGTGACGACGGGGCGCTCCTCGGTAAAGAGGATCCAGTCGCGGTCCTTCTGCGACAGGTCCTGCCAGGGGGAGTCGAGGTCGTAGCCGAGTTCCTCCAGAATGTCGTGGAAGTTCTTCCCTGCCCAGGCTTGCGGCCACGCCTTGATGGCGCCCTCGTTGATGGACAGTGTCGGGTCCGGGACCATGGATTCTTCTGTGGGCACGTGCTGAATGCCGGTGCCTTGGCAGTCCGGACACATGCCTTCAGGTGTGTTGGGGGAGAAGGAGTCTGAGTAGAGGCCCTCCGGGTTGTCGCCTACGCGCGAGTAAAGCAGGCGGATGGTGTTCGACATCGCGGAGACCGTGCCCACGGTGGAGCGCGCGCCGCCGCCCGAGGTGGACTGCTGGAGGGCGACCGTGGGCGGGAGCCCCTCGATGCCGCCGACCTGCGGGTCGACCGCCGAGGAGATGAGCCGGCGGGCGAACGGCGCCACGGACTCAAAATAGCGGCGCTGGCCCTCGCCGTGGATGGTGCCGAAGGCCAGAGACGACTTGCCCGAGCCCGAGACACCTGTGACCGCGACGAGTTGGCCGCGTGGGAGGTCGACGTCGACGTTGCGGAGGTTGTGCAGGTGGGCGTCGCGAACGCGGATCATGCCGGTGTCTGTCGTGAATTCCATGGCGTCCAGGGTACGCGGGGTGCGATAGGCTGGGGCGCTATGGACAACTGGCTTTCGAACGTGCGAGGGTTCGGCGCGTGGATGCCGAACTACAAGTTTGGGTTCCTCTGCGCCGTGGCGGCGCTCGTGCTGGGGCTCGGCCTTCTCGCCTTCGGCGGCGAGGCCCTCGACCGCGTGATGGGGGCCGTGGTCGCGCTTGCCGGTTCTGGTCTCCTGATAGTCATGCCGGGCTGGGCGCTCGACGCCGCGGAAGAAAAGGAGGCGCGCCGCCGGGCCAAAGAGGCGCGGCGGCGTTAGGGCATGCCGAAGTGCCCGCCGGGGTGGGGCGGGTGCTTCGGGGGTGTGTCCTAACAGAGGACGGGGTCGCCGTAGGCTGGCTGGAACCAGATGCGGCCTTGGTCGTCTTTCCAGTAGCTATCGCCGTCGGCCTTCTTTCCGTTGTGGTACCTGCACAGTGGCATCAAATTATCGAGGACTGAGAGCCCGCCTTTGTTGACGGCTACGATGTGAT
>NZ_KQ959763.1:0-6745 GCF_001552965.1 Corynebacterium sp. DNF00584
TCCACTACGTGTCCACGATTTGCGGGCAACCCCATACCCGGTAGAGCTAGATGTGTCTGAACGTCACAATGAGTCGCTGAATCTTGACCGTTACGTCGAACAGCAGGACCGGGAGCGCGACCTTGCGAACCGTGAGGACGAGGTGGAACGGAAGCACAGCTCCGTACAGCGAGATGTCGATGCTGCAGCGAAAGACCGCAAGCAAGCTGCAGAAGAACTCGAACGGGCGCAGCAGGCCCGTGAAGAAGCCCAGCGTGTGCAGGAAAATGCTGAACAGCAGGCTCGCGAGGTTGCCGAGCGCGTACTCAAAGAAGCACGCGAGAAGGCCGAGCAGGACGCCGAAAAGATTCGTGGTGATGCACAGAAGGATGCTGAACAGGAGTTGGGTCTTGCCGAGGCACAGGCGGAAGAGTTGCTGGACCGTGCCAAGGAGGTTGAGAGCGCCGCCGAAGCCAAGCTCAAGCGTGTAGAGCAGGAAGCTGAACAGCTCCGCAGCGAAGCACGCGAAAAGGCCGAGCAAGAAGCCGAGCAGATCCGCAGTGACGCACGCAAAGAAGCTGAGCAGACGCTGGGTCTCGCTGAAGCTCAGGCAGATGAGCTGCTTGACCTTGCCGAAGAATTCGGCAGTGAAGAACATGATGAGGCCACACGTGACGCTGCAGTAACGCGCGAGGAAGCAGAGCAGGAAGCGAAGATCATCATCGAGGAAGCAACGCAGTCGTTGCAGGAGATTTCGCATGTTGATCAGGACTTTTTGCGGGTCGAGATTGACAGCAACCCAGAGATGAAGCAACGGTACCGCGAGATCGTCATCGACCGTACTCAGGAGGAAAGCGCTGCAGTACTGCGTCGCGCGCTGGAACGCATCGCTAAGCGCCGCCAGCAGGAGCAACAGCGCGACCACGACGGTGACAAGGAGTCCCCCGACGGTGGCAAGCCGTAGATGGGGGTCTCCCCTGCCCTGTATGGCCCTGTAGCGGCCTAACAGGATGTCGCCAGGGTCAGTGTCCAGCGACAGCGCTAAAACCGCTCTAATTCAGCGAAAATCGAAGAATTAGAGCGGTGTTTTTTGAAGCGTCCTGGGTTCAGATTCAGGTAACTCAAGGATGAGTGTGAATCCGGGGTTTGTGTCTTTGAGAAGGCCCTTTAGAAGCCTTCAAGTACTTCGTAGAGGGCGGTGGCTAGGGTTAGTCGCCGTCGCTAGCTGTGCTTGGCTGTTAATGTCATGTCGACCAACTGCAGGAAGCGTATAACGTAGTCTTTGACAAAGCCTGCGGTGCCTTCATTGAGATGGCCGGAGTCTTCGAAGAGGGTGGGGGATTGGCCAAGGAATACCTCGGGCTGACCAGGAAGCGGCATATCGAAGTAGGACAGGGCGAGCCGGAGGTTCTTCTGTGAACTGTAGCCGCCCATGCGGCCTACAGAGTGACTGATGATACCTGCGGGAAGGTTCTTCCAAGCCACATCCGAGTTGGGCTTGGAACCGATGTCCACTGCATTCTTGAGACAGGCAGGGATAGTACGGTTATTTTCCGGGGTAACAAAGAGGACGCCGCTCGAGTTCTTGATGGTGTCGCGGAAAGTGGTGTACTCAGCTGGAATGGGCTTGTCCGTGACCGAGGGGTCATCGTAGTCGAAGTCATAGAGCGGCAAGTCACGGATTTCAACGATGTCTGCCTGGTAGTTTTCAGGGATCATTGTGAGCACTTCGTGTGCAATCTTGCGCGCAAATGAGCCGCGGCGCAGGCTGCCGACGATAACACTAATGCGTGGGGTGGTCATAGGAAGTCCTTTCTTCTTAGTTGGGCGTAGGTACGTGCGATCAAGGGAGAAAAGGCTTGCAGCCAAAGGCAGGCGGTGGCCCGGCGGCGTGGGCGGCAGTAAGAAAGTTATCCACTTTGTCTTCTTCATGGCGGAAGTACAGTTCGATGAGTCCTAACAGTCCCCCGAGGACGGCCTCCCGTGCGGCGGACGTATCCAAAAGCCGCATGGCTGCTGGTTGGTTTCCTTCGCGGATGGCTTCAAACAGCGCGATGGTCTCAAGCCAGCTTCCTTGGTCTGGTCGTGGAAACGGTTTAGAAATCCCAGTCATCATCACTCGTTTCTTCAGCGGTGCCAATGACATAGGAGGAACCGGAGCCGGAGAAGAAGTCATGGTTTTCATCTGCTCCAGGTGCTAGGGCAGCGAGGATTTCCGGGTTCACTTCCGTTTCTTCAGGTGGGAAGTAGTCCGGGTAGCCCAAATTCATGAGCGCCTTATTGGCGTTATAGCGAACGAATACAGCTACATCATCCATGAGCCCCAACGGCTCATATAGCTCGCCGGAATAATCCAGCTCTAGGGCATAAAGCTCTTCGAGCAAGGAAATAGTGAAATCATGCATCTCCTGTTGCCGTTGTGGAGCAGACGTTTCCAGTCCGCGCTGGTACTTGTAGCCTGAGTAGTAACCGTGCACTGCCTTGTCACGCAGAATGAGGCGAATCATGTCTGCCGTATTTGTCAGGGTGGCGTGGACGGAAAAATGCAGGGGAAGATAGAAACCCGCGTAGAGAAGCAGCGAGGAAAGCAGCGTCGATGACACTTTGCGCTTGAGTGGATCGGGTCCAAAATAATGAGTGAGCACTTTTTTGGCGCGTGCCTGGAGAAGGTCATTATTCACCGCCCAGCGGTATGCCTCATCAATTTCTTTCGTACTGCTCAAAGTAGAAAACACTGAAGAGTAAGAACGGGCATGGACTGATTGCATGAAGGCGATGTTGGTATACACGGCCTCCTCGTGCTCGGTGCGGGCATCTTGGATCTGACAGATTTCGCCCACAGTGGCCTGGACGGTGTCCAGGGTGGTGAGTCCCGTGAACACCCGCATGGTGAGGTTGCGTTC
Source organism: Corynebacterium sp. DNF00584 (assembly GCF_001552965.1). Lineage (NCBI taxonomy): Bacteria > Bacillati > Actinomycetota > Actinomycetes > Mycobacteriales > Corynebacteriaceae > Corynebacterium > Corynebacterium sp. DNF00584. The sequence goes on from NZ_KQ959763.1 coordinate 2,883, forward strand.
CTCCGGTGTCATCCTCTGCCACGCCGGGAGATCGTTTGAAAGTGGAACCTTTTCTGGCAACCAAAAGTTGGCGGTGAGGCGGTTCCACACTTCAAGATCCTTCTCATCGCTCACCCGATTCCAATTGATGGCGCGGATGCGGGCTGAAGGGTCATGCCGGTAACTTGGCGGCGTAACTGAGATGCTGGTTAGCTCAGCAGTGTTTGATGTTGAAGACATAGCTTCTTTCTTTCTTGATGGATGGTTGTGAATGAAGGAAGGACCGTGTTCCTACAGAGCACAGGAAACGCAGCCTTCGACCTCGGTTCCCTGGAGTGCAGGTTGGCGTAAACGGATGTAGTACAAGGTCTTGATTCCGGCTTTCCAGGCATAGATTTGTGCCTTGTTGATGTCCCGCGTAGTGGTGTCAGCGGTGAAGAACAAAGTCAGGGAAAGCCCTTGGTCCACGTGTTGGGTGGCCATAGCGTAGGTGTCGATGATTTTTTTGTACCCCACGGTGTAGGAGTCATCGAAATACTCCAAGTTGTCGTTGGTCATTTCCGGTGCGGGGTAGTACACGCGCCCCAAGCGGCCTTCCTTGCGTATTTCAATCTTGGAGGCAATCGGGTGTATGGACGCGGTGGAGTCATTGATGTAGGAAATTGATCCAGTGGGTGGAACTGCCTGCAAGTAGGCGTTGTAGATGCCGTCTTGCATCACTTGGTTCTTGAGCCACAGCCAATCCTCGCGTTGAGGAATCTGCACGCCAGCCTCATGGAATAGCTGTTTTACGTGGTCAGTGGCCGGCGCCCAGTCTTGGTCGATGTACTTGTCGAAGTAGACGCCAGTGGCATAGGTGGATTCTTCAAAGCCAGTGAATCGTTGACCTTTCTCAACCGCTAGCGCATGGGATGCACGGAGCGCATGATAGGTCACGGTCAGGAAATAGATATTTGTAAAGTCCAGTGCTTCGGCGCAGCCATAAGGAATACGCTTGGAAGCCAGGAAACCGTGGAGATTCATTTGGCCCAACCCGATGGCATGCATGGATGCATTACCGTGAGCGATGGAAGGAACAGCTTCGATATTTGTTAGGTCTGAGACCTTCGTGAGAGCGCGCACCGCGGTTTCAACAGTTTCCCCAAAGTCCGGTGATTCAAAAGCTTTAGCGATGTTGAGCGACCCTAGATTGCAGGAAATGTCCTGGCCAACGGTGGTGTAGTTACCTGAGGCGCCGTAGGTGGATGGCGTGTTGACCTGGAGGATCTCACTACACAGATTGGACATATTGATATGTCCTTTGAGGGGATTAGCGCGGTTGACCGTATCCTCAAAGAGTATGTAGGGGTATCCAGATTCAAACTGAAGCTCAGCCAGCGTGGTGAAAAACTCGCGGGCCTTGATAGTCGTATGAGAAATTCGCGGATTGGAAACCAGCTCGTCGTAATACTCGGTGATAGACATGTCAGACATGGCTACGCCGTACTCGCGAGCGATGTCATACGGGCTAAAAAGATGCATATCCTTGTTCTCTTTGGCCAGCTGGAAGGTTATATCTGGAATAACAACTCCCAGCGAAAGAGTCTTAATGCGGACTTTCTCATCGGCATTTTCCCGCTTGGTATCCAGGAAACGAAGAATATCTGGATGGTGCGCATGTAGGTAGACGGCTCCAGCGCCCTGTCGAGCGCCCAATTGGTTGGCATAGCTGAAGCTATCTTCCAGAATTTTCATGACTGGGACTACGCCGGAAGCTTGGTTCTCAATCTTTTTGATTGGGGCTCCGGATTCGCGCAGATTGCTCAGTAACAAGGCCACACCACCGCCGCGTTTTGAAAGCTGCAGTGCAGAGTTCACGCTGCGGCCAATGCTTTCCAAATTGTCTTCGATGCGAAGGAGGAAGCAGGAGACCATTTCGCCACGCTGGGCTTTTCCTGCGTTGAGAAAAGTAGGGGTGGCGGGCTGGAAGCGTCCGGTCATGATGTCATCCACCAGCTTCTCCGCAAGCTCTTCATCGCCCTGTGCAAGGTACAAAGCTGTGGTGGCGACGCGTTCTTCGTAGCCTTCCAGAAATCGCGAGCCATCAAAGGTTTTCAGTGCGTATGAAGTAAAGAACTTAAATGCGCCGAGGAAAGTGCGGAACTGATGCTTGGCTCGGTGGGCTCTGTCGTACATAGTGCACAGAAAATCGTCATCATAAAGCTCAAGGAATTCCCGCTCGTAGTATTCGTTATCAACCAACCACTCCAAGCGCTGCTTGGTGGATTCAAACTGATGCATGCGGGGAGTGACATGGTGCGCTAAAAAGTCTTGTGTTGCCTCAATGTCCTTGTCGAACTGGATTCTTCCCGAATCGTCGAATAGGTTCAGCTGCGCGTTGAGTGCATGGTAGCTCTTGCGCTTACCGACACCGCCGGCATCGTCTGCTGAAGCGGTGCGGGGCGTAGGGCCAATGGGCTGTGTGGGGGTGGCCTTAAGTGGCGGCATTGTGGTTTCCAATCTGTGTGTTGCGGATGTGGTCTTCATTTTGTGGGAAATCAATGGGGTGTAATTGTTAGTTGCTTTGCTGCACCCAAAACTTGTGAAGGCCCTGCTTTACAGCGGCAACGTCCTTCTGCGTGCCGAGTAGCTCGAAGTGATACAGCTCTGGAACGTGGCACTTAGCGGAAATGATGCGGCCGGCGACGCAGTAAGCGCTTCCGAAGTTGGTATTGCCTGAGGTAATCACGCCCCGGATAAAGGAACGGTTGATTGGGTCATTGAGGAAGTCGATGACCTGTTTGGGGACTGCGCGTTTGAGCGAGCCACCGCCGTAGGTTGGAACGATGAGTACGTACGGGTGTGAAACCTGGATCATTCCGGTTTTCTTGGGCCGCAGTGGAATGCGCACTGCGGGTCTATCTAAGCGTTCGACGAATCTTTTTGTGTTTTCAGAAACGCTAGAAAAGTACACCAAATCTGGTGAGTCTGACATGACAATCCTGCTCATCCTGGCCTTAGCCATAAGTGGGATAGGTGATGATCGAAAAGATTAACTACGTACTACCGTAGTTGCAAACTACGCCGCACCGTAGTTTTTAAAAGGGCAGGTAGGGACAGGATTAATGAGAAAGGGAAAGACTACAGGCTGTGGTGTGCTACAAACACTGCGTCCGTAGCTGGGCGCCCAAGTACTACCCACTGAGTACTGTCGGCTACCTGTACTTCGAGCGATTCTGAAAAGGGCGTTCCTTCGCGCGTGGTAAGAACAGCCCCAATGACGATGCCTTGCTCTTTGAGGAAGGCCAGCAGTTGTGGGTCGGAATCAGAAATGCGTTCCACGGTCACCTGCGGTTGTGCGCCGCTGTCGGTGAGACGGTGCGCACTGGGGATAGTGACCTGTCCATCAACCGTAGGGATAGGGTCGCCGTGTGGATCCCTAGTGGGGTAATTGAGGAACTTATCCACGCGCTCTATGAGCATGTCAGACACCGCGTGTTCAAGATTTTCGGCTTCATCATGGACCTCGTCCCACGTATAATCCAATGCTTGAACCAAAAAAGACTCAAGCAATCGGTGGCGGCGCACCATGACCAATGCGTACTGCCTGCCAAGTTCGGTTAACTCCACAGAGCCATAGGGCGTGTGTGACACGAGCCCTTGCTTCGACATTTTGCGCACTGCATCGGAGACCGAGGAGAGCTTGAGTCCCAGCTGTTTCGCTATAAGTGTGGCGGTAACGGGCTCGGATGACCATTCCTTTAGCCCCCAGATAGCTTTCAAATAGTTCTGGGTACTGGTGGACAGCTCAGAAACAGACATGAGTAAATGTTAACCCAGCTTCCGTATGCGCCTTAGGCGCTGTGCCCCATGAAGCGTCCTGGGTTTAGTTCCGCTTCTTTTAC
>NZ_KQ959764.1:0-109555 GCF_001552965.1 Corynebacterium sp. DNF00584
ATATCAGGTGTCCACCAAACAGGGGTCAGGTCCCATTGTATAAGGTAGCGTTGGCGCAACTCGTGCCAGCGCATCATCACCTTTTATGACCTTAAGGTCGCCTACTGGGTGACGAAACTGGCCGACCCCGTCGGAGCCGACTCACTGGTCAGCAGGCTCAATGCCGGACATCGCATCGAACTCGGCGACTACGACATGCGCCAACACCTGGCAAGCGCCACACATGGTGCCAACGAGTAGTCGATCGGGTTAGAGGCCCGGCCGCTGGCCCCGACAAGGCCAGCTGCCTGGCTCTACCACCTGGTCGGAATCCAGCCCTACCACCGTTCCGCAACACCCCTACCAACAAGCCGTGCTCAGCAGACTACGTCGCCCCACGAGCGCCTATGGATCAGTTCGTTCGTATAGGAGCCGTTGACATTCTCAGCCAAAGCATTGTCATAGGAGTCACCCACCGTCCCAGTCGACGCGGCGATACCGTGCTCGGCCCGGCGCTCGTTGTAGACGATGCTCACATAGTGTCAGCCGTGGTCCGAGTGATGAATCAGTCCCGTTGTTTCCTTGACACACACGATCGCCTGGTTGAGCGCCTGCAGCGGCAAGGCTTCGGTGCGCTTCGAATCCGACAGCACCCACCCGACAATCCTCCCGGAGAACACGTCAGTGACAAAAGCTGTGTACACGAACCCCTTTCCTGGTGCGCACATAAGTAATGTCCGCCACCCACAGCCGATGAGGGCCAGGGGCCTTAAACGCACGATTGGCCAAGTCAGGGCGAAGATCCGAGCCTGTGGGTTTGCGTGTTGTAATTAGTGCCTCACCTTGACCCTTGCCTGTTAGGTCTGCGCTGCGCATCAGCCGGGCTGTGTTCTCGCGGCCAATGTCACTGCCCTGGCGGCGCAGCACGCGTCACATCTTCCGCACCCCGTAGACGTCGTAATTTTCGGAAATGAACGTCGCGAATATGCTCCACGAGGGCAGCGTCGCGAAGAGCGCGGGCGCTTAAGCCCCCGGGCTTTAGACTGGAGGTACCCACGCGAACTAAGAAAACCGCCTTCGCGATGCGTGTTGAACGTCTGACGGACGAACTCGACTGAGAAACGATTCTAATGCTCATCGATGATCGATGAATCGGATCATTTCTTAACGTCTGGGGCGAGTCCGGATGCGAAAAAGCCGAGGCGGCTTTCAACAACTCGTTGGTGTCCCGCAGCTCGTGATTCTCTCGACGTAACCGTGCGTTTTCTGCCACAAGGTCCTCGGGCAACCGTTCAGTAACGCGCCCCTCACGTCGAGCGGCCAGCGTCCATCGCCTCGCTGTATGCCACGAGACGCCCAGTTTGGGCGCCACGATCTTGCAGGCTGCCTGCATGGAAATCCTCCTCCGCCAGGATGCGGTCTTCCACGAGGCGGACCACACGGTCCTTCGCCTCCTAATCACATTTTCTCGGCATGTTCCAGATTTCTCCATCTACTCAAACGGAACAAACCTGGGGCACTTCAAACCAAGCTGCTTAGAAATCACGAACGCTCGAATCTCACTGAACCGGGGGGGGCGCAGGGCATTGCTACGAACCGCATCCATAGACTCACGATTCGTCTGAGCCTCCCACAACAATTTATCAAGGACTGTAGCTTGCCGCTGAAGCTCGCTTTTCACCTTGCTTAGCTCGTTGACTGGATCGTCAGAGTTTAGCAATAGTTTCTCTAGGCCTTCGAAAGAACCCTTTATTTAACTTCCTCGATGCTTTCATGGTTGTCGACTGCTGCAAAAATGGTCCGAAGCATCTCAACTGCGCGATGTCCGTCATCTTGGGAAGCAAACCGGTTAAGAAATGCCTCATACTTCGGTGTAATCGCAAGGCCAACGCTGCGGAATTTCTCGATGTACGAGATCACTTCATCAGTTGTACGGCAAAGGGGACCTGGAGCAAATTCCTTGAAATCAAAATAAAACCCACGCGTCGTACCTGAATATTGCTCAATATCCGGCACCAAAAATATCATCGGCTTCCTCGTGACAACGTAGTCAAACATGATAGACGAGTAATCAGTGACCAATAAATCAGAGGCGTTGATCAAATCAGAAATATCGCTGTACCGAGAAACATCGATCACATTGATACCCCGAATTTGCCTGCCGGCGTCGGTTGTATTGGAGTGCCCACGCATAAGGATTACGACATCGTCACCAAACTTGTTCCTCAGTTTGTCAAAGTCCAAGTAGGAAACCAAGTCATAGTGCCCTGACGCGACTTTCTTGTCATCACGCCAAGTCGGAGCGTACAGAACGACAGTTTGTTCATCTGTAATCGACAAGTACTCGCGCGTTGCAGCGCGACACTCGAGAGCAGTTTCGCCTACGAGACCATCATTTCGTGGGTAGCCGTCGGACACCACGGTTCCGGTATATCTAAAAGCGTCACGCATTATTTTACCTGCCCATTCACTTTGAGCAAGGAAAAAGTCCCAATACCTCTCCTCACGCTCCATAAGCATGCGGTAACCGAGAGATAGATTCTCCTGGGGAACATGGTGTCCGATTTTCTTCAGCGGCGTACCATGCCAAGTTTGGATGTACGTCTGTCCGTCTTGTTTACGGAACTGGGATGGGAAATTATTGTTGTTGATAAGCCAACCGGCAGAATGAAGCAAATTCCACCATTCTTCGGAATAACGTACAACAGGAATGCACCCATCGGGCGCACTCACAGAACCATCCTTAATAGTCCAATAACGATTCACTTCCGGTTTTAGTTCAGCAAACGCTGAAGCAAACGCTGCTGGTGAATCTCCCTTGGACGATCCAGCAAAGGATTCAAATAGCGCTATTGTCGGATCAACAGGTGTATTCCCAGCAAGAGAGCTTTGTTGGAGCTTGTACTGGTTATTTTTACCCAGCTCATGCTTTGCGAGAGGGGAAGAAATTCGAATCTTAAGACCCTTGCCGCCTGGCGTCGCGTACAACCGTAGTCGGTTCACATTTCCAGTTGCTTCACGATAAAAGGCTCCAAATTTCGTGTCCAATACCTTGGGCCAAATACTAGCTGGCAAGGATTTTCCAGTGGGCTGCAGAATCTGGAAAATATAATCGGCGGAAGGCAAGGAAACCAATCGTCCGCTCTGATCTACTTCCAACATCGAGAACTTTACTTGGAATGTGCCTGAATCTGGTTCAAAGTGTACGTCCTCAGGCCGAATATTTCGGGTCGACGAGACTAGCGCAAATGTTGGTACAAACTGACGAATTGCAAGGTCGTCAAAATACACGCGTCCGCGCACGAGGATCGTAGAATCTTCTATTTGAAGTTTCGTCTCATCAATAACAGCAAACTGTACATATCGACGAACGGAGAGGTATCCCCAATCCGAAGCCAACACTTCGATGCCCGGGGCACTCACGGTCAAAGCAGTACGATTTCGAACCCCGACGGGGAATGTGCGACCCCGATCCCAGCGAATGCGGAGATCATATTCATTGAAGTTCTTCACGCCAGACGGCACAAACGACTTGAACTGAACAGATGCGCATAGTTCGCCATTTTCCTCAACAAGCGGCACATCAAAAAGCAGGTCCTGATTATCCTTTGAGAGCGCGTACAAACGCGGTTCATCGTTAGCTTTCCTACCGAACAGAGCAGCCTCTGTGTGATCATAAGACTGAATCTTGACGCGAAGGCTATTTTTAGTCGGCTCCAACTCATTCAGCACGAACCTTGGCCGCAGTAGATAAACCTTCCAAGTTTCCTGCGAAGTCTTAAACGCAAGAGTGTTTCCAAACTGGTCGACTTGCCCGGAAACCAGCGTGTTAAGTCCAAACCAATTTTTCAACTTAGGAGTTTTAGTGCGAATAACATAGCCGAGTCCTTGCGCCTCGAAGCGCATAGAAAGCTCTTCGGACTGGCTCCCTAGGAATGTTCCAAGTGCGTCACTAATGGCTTTCGGGTTTAAGGAGAAATCAAAAATCGCTTGAGCTGGCTCTTGAGCAATACGTGTCCACTGCGTCGCCAGTCTCTCATCTTGCGCTCGTGATCCAGCGACACGGTAAACAATCTGACCAGACGCAGTTTCAATCACTAGATCGACAGATGAGAGCAATTCTGCTGGAAGATCATCGCTAGCCACAGCGCCGCGAAGCACGACATCTCCATTGCTCCGAAGTTTCTGGTCGAAAACCTCAATCGCTAAGTCGCTCTCCCTCGGAACAACTCGATGTTCTTCCTCAGACAGCAGAGCTGGAAGTTCTGATTCAATGTCAGCCGCTGCTAGAAGAATTTGATTGTCATAAGAGATATTCCACGCCGCACCGTTTTGCACGAAGTAGTTAAGAGTCGTCTTGAAGTCCGCAAGCTTCCCCGACCTAAGGGTTGCGAACATAAGTCGACGGTCAAATGGCATTTGCTGAATTACGTTAAGTGAAGCCAAAGCCCCATACTTTTGGAATGTGGAAACCAGCTTCGATGCGAACTCATCCGACGCGCGCGGAATCTCGCGGTAATAGTAGTACAAGTCCTCCGAAAGAAGTTTGGCCAGCCAGAAGTCCTGAATGGCTGGGTCCGCTCCTTCTAAAGCACTCCAAACGCGGTCGACAATTTCAAGGCGTTGATTTAGATCGTCGACAGAAGTCTTATTTTGCGTAATCGAGGAACTGTCGTCTCTAAGTCTCCAACGATAGACGACATCGTCAAGCACATCGAAGGGCAAACCACAGGTATAGAGCGCCGCAGTGCCTTCTTGATCTTCGTAAAGAATTCCTTCTGGGAAGGCTCCAACGATCTCTTTCCAGATCTCAAAATTGTAGAGCTTGTTCCACGCAAAAACGTCGTAAAGAATCTGCGGAAGTTGCTCAAGCTTAAGCCTATGCCGAGTCTTTGAATGCGCTTCATGCACCCACTTAGGCGTCCAGCTTCGCACCGAGTCGAAACGCTCGATTGACCCCACCACAAAAGCAGACCCAGTCTTCTCCAAGGTTTCCACCATCGTCCGAAGACCCTCCGAGGTTACGAAGTCGTCTGAGTCGATGAAAGTCAAGTACTTACCAGTAGCTTCAGCAACGCCAGTATTTCTGGCAGCTCCGAGGCCGGCGTTTTTCTTGTGAATTACTTTCACTCGTGTATCGCTTTGAGCCAGCTCATCACAAATTTGTGGCGAATTGTCGGTAGAACCATCATCAACAATGATGACTTGAATGTTCTCATACGATTGGTCCAGGAGACTCTGCACCGAGCCTCTGACGTATTGCTCCACGTTATAAACTGGTACAACTACGGAAACCAAAGGCCCATCAATCTTGAAGACGCTGCGCACTTTCGTAGAAAGATCAGTCGTCTTTTTCTTAGGCTTTGGAACTTTAGTCGCCACCGGAGCCGGCATTGGTTCAGGCTTCTTCGTTTTTTGGGCAGCAGCACGTGATCCAACAGAAGTACCGACTCCGAGCGTTTGTCGGAGTTTTGGATTGTCAACGACCTTTGATAGCCCTAAAGCTCTGGCTATAGACGCAGCTCGCGTAATATTCTTCATCGCCGTTTTCTCCTGTTAATTGTTCAAATCCGACTTAATCTGCGACGTTGAGATTTCAGGAGTTCGCGCAAGATAAATTACCTCGCACTTCTCTCCAAGGAGCTCGTCGAACTTTCCCCGCCAATCGTCACCCATAACAAACACATCCACGTTGTATCGATCGATATCCAGCGGTTTCTGTTCCCAATTGTCCTCAGGAATCACCATGTCAACGTATCGAATTGCTTCAAGCATGCGCTTGCGATCGGCGTACGAGAAATAGGCCCGCTTACCCTTCAACGCGTTGAACTCATCAGAAGACAGAGCGACAATTAAGTAGTCCCCTAGGGCCTTTGCTCGCTTTAGCAACTCAATGTGCCCATAATGCAGGAGATCAAACGTGCCATAGGTAATTACACGACGCAAAACTAGAAACCTCAGTCTTTCAAAAATCAGGTAGCCGACGAGGAGAGAAGCCGATGTAGACTACTTTTATATCGATGCCGCGGCGACGCGACCTTACCATTCTAACGTACTTGCTTTTCATGCACCCCATAACCTTATAGAAACCTTAGACACCCTCGATGTATTTGGTCTAACCCGTCGAGCTGATCACTGCCAAAGATAGATCTCCCCATGAACCTTGATACTCGTAAAAAGTTCCCCTTTAAGAAATTGAAGACTGCTGGGCAGCTGATTCGTCAGGGCCGCTTTAATTACGTTTCAATCGTTGCAAAGCGACAAATAATGGCCTTTCATCGCCGAAACGCGCCTTATTGGTTGATAAATCTGGAGAGGAGATTTGCCGCGCGTTCTTCTCGACAGGAAGAGTCATTCAAACCGTTTTTGACACCACCGTTTAAAGTTCGTTCACTCGAACGAAACGAGCCAAAAATCCGAGCAGCCGTCATCCTTGATGACTTTTCACTTGCTTGTTGGGAACATGAATTCCAAGTCACGTTGCTGACTCCTAATAATTGGCGAAGTAAAATCGCTAGCAGCCAATTTGATTTACTTTTCGTCGAGTCAGCATGGCAGGGGAACAACGGCGCATGGTCGACGCGGTTGAGCCAACCGGGCCAGGTTGATCCAGTACTACAAGAGATTGTCACTGCGTTCAAAGAATTCGATATTCCTACCGCTTTTTGGAATAAAGAAGATCCCCCTCACTTCGAGCAGTTTATTGCTACGGCAAAAATGTTTGACTTTGTTTTCACCACCGATTCGAACAAAGTTCCAGAATACGAAAGGCATGTTGGTGTCGGCCACGCCTTCGCATTACCGTTCGCTGCGCAACCCATCATTCACAATCCCGCTAGAAATTCACCCGGCACACCAGGAGTTCCAGATCCTCGCTGGCATCAAGGCGACATCGCTTTTGCAGGAAGCTACTTCAAGAATAAATTTCCAGAGCGCCGATTTCAACTGGACACCTTGCTGAAAGCCGCTGTGACATTAGCGAACGAGAATTTCAAGTTCTCTATCTTCTCCAGAACAGGTTCTGCGGACCCCAATAACAGATTCCCCAGCTACGCGAAGCCTTACGTTATCGGTTCGCTGCAGTATGAATACATGTTAAGTGCAAACAAAGAACACAAGGTGTTTATCAATGTAAATACCGTGACTGACAGTCCCACAATGTGCGCAAGGCGAATTTTTGAAGTACCGGCTTGTGGCACTGCTGTCCTCACAATGCCAACTCCCGCAACCAAGAACTTTTTCTCAGATTCGGAGCTGGTAACAGCAACAGACTCGGCTACGTCGCTATCAAGCCTGTCCATGCTCCTCAAGTCACCTGCAATGCGCGACCGGGTAAATCACCGTGCACAACGCAAGATCTGGAATGAGCACACTTATAGACATCGAGCGCTGAAGGTCGCTAAGGCGCTCGGCATTCCAAGTGATGAATACGAACGTCAACTGGCAGTACCAAGAGTCTCAGTTATATGCTCTACCAATCGCCCCTCACAAGTTCCCCATTTGATCGAGCAAGTCGCACGACAAGTAAACGTAGAAATCCAGCTAATCATCGCGACCCATGGCTTCGAGCTCTCACAGTCTCACAAACTGCTTTTGGATCGAACCTTCGATGATTACAAGGTTGTTGTCACCGATTCTTCGATGTCTTTGGGCGATTGCCTCAACGCTTGCGTGAATGAATCCTTATTCGATTATGTCGCAAAATTTGATGATGATGATATCTACTTACCGCACTATCTCGAGGATCAGATAAATACGCTGAAATTCAGCGGTGCTTCATTGGTTGGGAAGCAAGCCGCTTATGCTTTTGTGGAGAGCCGCAACGCATTGATGCTTCGCCGCCCCGAGAGAGAACACATGTGGACAAACTTCGTCGCAGGCCCCACATTTGTTGGGCCGCGTGCTACGTTTGTCTCAAACCCCTTCGAGAGCCGCACCACGGGTGAAGACTCAGAGTTTCTGCGATCGATTGTCAATGGTGGTGGACATATCTACTCCGCAGACCGATTTAACTTCATTCAGATACGGCACAAGCATGGACATACTTGGCAGTTAGCGGATGACGATTTTTTGGCGCAAGGCACGATTGAAAGCTTTGGGTTCAATGAAGCCCACGCTGAAGCCTGATGCAAACACTATTCAGGTTAATTCTGCTGACACCAACGGCGTTCTTTCGGGCCACTCGCCGCCTTCAAAGGAAACGGAATAAGAATTTGAAATGTGTCCGATATCGAGCGCTCGATAACCCGCTTTCACCAGTTCAGCAGAGAGCAAAGTGCCCGCTGGCCCAAGCGAGAGTAGGAACAACTCGGTATCCCGTTCTTCTACGTTCTTGACGCACTCGGCAATTAACCTGTCCACGTCATCGACTGCCTCGGTCGGCGTGGAATAAATCATGTCAACACTTGAGCAGTTATCAAACAGAGCATCTTGCAGCTTGAAGCGTGAGCCTTTCCCCGTCACAACGGAAACTCGCTTAGATTCCCACACTCGTCGCCATGTTTTCACTGCTTCCTCTCCGAATTCTTGGAAGAAAGTTGGACGCGAAACATGCGCGTCCCCGAACTCGTCAAGCTCAAGCAGCCTCGGTTTCAAGTTGTACCAAATTCGTTCCCAGACATTACGCCAATGCGCATGAGTAGAAAAATGCGGAAGCGCCATCATCACGCGCGGATCGGAACACGCGAATTCAAATGCTTCAGAAAGCTGACCTGCGAGTTCCCAAGAATTCGATTGAAAACCAAGCCTAAAATCGGGCTCAAGCATCAAGCGAAACTCACCGTCCCCGAAGCGAATCAGAGATAAATCCTCAACTATTACGCGCTCCAAAGTGGCCAAAAAACTAAGCTGACGCGCAGCGAAGTATTCGGAAACCTGCTTATCTACGCTCTCACGAGTGAAAGCTCGAACTAGCTCGAGTTCATTACTGAGCTGTTTTACCTGCGTTCTCAACGCACCAATTTCGGTCTTCATCTCGGAGAACTCGTTGGAGAGCTGCGTGCCTAATGCCATCCCGAGGATGTCAAAATTCTCTTCTAAGAATTCCTGGGTCTCTTTATCCATAGAGAGCTTTTTCCTCCGATTCCAAAGCTTGCTTAATCCACTCCGCAATCCACTCCAGATTTCGCCGTACCGATTTTTCCACTTCGGAAGGAACTATACTTGCTTCTGAAGATTCGAGAGCACGCTTAATTTCCGACATCAGTACATCGACATTAGATGTTGCAGGCCAGACTGAGTCCTCTGGCCAGCGACCGTAGAATCCACGCTCTTCATTCCGATACGCTTCCAAATCCGGCGCGTAAATTACCGCAGGCTTCCCTGTCAACGCGAAGTCGAAGAATATGGATGAATAATCAGAAACCAGTACATCGGACACGGCCATGAGTTCCTCAACATACTTTTGGCTTGTAACGTCGATGACGTTCTTTCCTTTGTATTTTATCCCTCTCATATGGTGGCCACGGACTAATACCACGGCATCGTTTTCCGCGGCTAATTCGGCGGCGGGGAATGCAATCTGCGAGTGAGAATATCTCCATGTAGGAGCGTAGAGAATTACTTTCTTGTTTTCAGAAATGCCGATTTCTTCCTTGATTGCCTCTACGTTCAGGAGCGAAGTAGCCAGTCTCGAGTTTCGCGGGTACTCTCCAATTCGTATCTCACCTTGATACTTCACGGAGCCAGCGATACGTTGTGCCCCAAATTCATTTTGTCCGAGTAACAAGTCCCACTGCTGTGCTTGTCTAAGCATCAACCGTCGATAAACCAGGCCAATATAGCTTGGATGTGCGTCAAGAACTAGTCGTTTGATCGGCGTTCCGTGCCAGGTTTGAAGCCACTTTTGACCGGGATTCTTACGGAACCACTGGGGAAAGTTATCGTTGCTAACAATGACGCGCGCATGACTCAGGATGTCGAACCATTCGTCCGATCCGACCAAAACTGGAATTGCACCGTCTGGTGCCTTCACCGTCGAATCCCGAACGCCGAACCATAACGGGACATCGAAGTTTTGCTGGCGTACGAAATCAAAAATTGCTCCGGGATTATCGGCCGTAGTTTTGCCAGAGAATGTCTCAAAATAAATTCCCCGCACAAGCTCGGACGCTGCTACTCCAGTCGTAGAGCGGGTTCCGTAGTGCGTACTCTCCGCTACTCGCTCAGACTGAAATACATCAAGTACAACGGCCCCGTTCGAGCGTTGGCGTAATTTTACGCTCCGCACACTTCCCATTACATACAGATTGAGTTTCCCCTCATCTGCCTGATAAATGCAATTCAATCTGGTGAATCGATTCTTGGCCCATTGGGAGTGCCTTACGAAATATGACGCTGCTCTTAGCTCAGAGGTCCTGAATACGGCTTCGAAGTTCCTGTCGTTCCAATACATCTGCCCAACGATTGATTGATTCTTAGAAATCAGCCAAATTGTTGGACGAGAAGAATGAGTCGCTGTTCCACAAATTCGCAGCTGATCGCCATCATTTACAATCCGGTGGATGAACACGGGATGCCAAGTCTGGACAAGTTGGGGTGAGCCCGTTGCCGTTGGCCGGACGTACACGAATCCCGAAGAATTTTCAGAAGAGTCCTCAGAAACCACGAACGAATGAGACGCACTATGCAGGGCCCATTCCTGCCGACTACCTAGAATTCTTTGCGGAAACAGCGGAAGACGTGCAGAAGCCGTCGTGTAATTCTTATTATTCTCGAGCTTCAGCACATGCTCGCGACTTCGTGCCCGGAGTTGCAGCTGAGGCACTTCGCCTACAATTTCAAAATCAATCTTGCCGCCAAGCGGTAATCTACTTCGGACCTTACCTATTGATTTCGCATTGCCATCGACGAGACACACCCTAACTATGTGCCCATGCGCTGTGGGAGAGCTGCTTATCACAATTGCTCGGTCACCATCTCCCTTATCTTCCACAATGAAGGGTTGAAAGGCCTCAGGATTTCCTAGTTCAGCGTCAATGTTTCGGCCAGCCGCGATCCCAGAAATCACGCAGGTGACCAGCTGAGATTCAGGGATTTTTTCCGCATCGACTTTCAAAACATATGCCGACGACGAGTAGTCGATATACGCATGCTGGACTTCCGCATTTACCCAGCCTGCGGGAGCACGCTGCAGCTCCGCGTTGACCTGCTGAGCATCGTTTTCGAGCACAGCTGATGTGAATAGTACGTCCGCAGGATCTAATCCTGAGATGAAAGCTGCAAACTCGACAGCGAGTACTCCATCCATAAGGAATGCTCGACGGATTATCATCTTGCTTTGCAGATCAGCTGGACGCAAGGACGAGATAAATTCGGGAATCTCCCAATCGACAAGGTCTGGGAACATAAGACCTTTGCCTTCAGAAGGCAACACAAAACTGCTATTTTGCTCAAGTATTAGCCCGCGGAAACCATCTGTGTCGGGGTAATCCCGGGTTGCAAATACCCACAGCGTCGCGCGTTGTTTAAACGGGACGTTGTCAAGTGAGCCGGACACTTCTTGTGCCTTGCTAAGTACGAACGAAGCAAAGCTTCTCATTTCAGCGCGGTAAGAATCATCCGATGCCTTTGAAGAAACGTATTGCACATACATCGGAACATCACGTTCGGCCCAAGTCTTGACTAGCGCTCGTTTGAACGAGTTAGGAGCATCAACTGATTGGCTCCACATTAGGCGGACCAGCCGATTTCGATCTTGGATATCTTCCAGTCTCGCCTTTCCCCCTGACCTCGATGCTCCTTCCTCAGAAATCCGCCACGAATA
Organism: Corynebacterium sp. DNF00584; assembly: GCF_001552965.1. NCBI lineage: Bacteria > Bacillati > Actinomycetota > Actinomycetes > Mycobacteriales > Corynebacteriaceae > Corynebacterium > Corynebacterium sp. DNF00584. Next base: position 11,744 of record NZ_KQ959764.1, read on the forward strand.
AACCGGTCGTTTCAAAACATCAAAAGCCCTTGCTTTTATCACAGCCGAAACTATTGGCGGCTGATCTTCGTAATTCATGTCCTCCGGCATCGGCCCCACACACTCGTCCCAAAAACTTCTCCGGAAAATCTTGTTCCACAGAACAGGTTCCTCAATTATCTGTGGGAAAGAGTCGACTGTCGCACGAATTCGATCTTTGGCGTGGATCCTCTGCACTATGGACGGTGTGGTCACTGCACTCCCCCGATGACGGAGGTACCCCCCAGTCGCAAAATCGCTTCCCGATTTTTCAAGGGTCTCTAGCATTTCCTTGTAAGCACCGGGCAGAACCAAATCATCCGCATCTGCAAAAGTCAGATACTTACCCTTGGCATGTTTAATCCCTAAATTGCGGGCTGCGCCAGGCCCACGTCCTTCACCGTCAATCACCCGAATTCGCTTATCCCACATTGCCAGAGAGCGGACGATAGCACGGGATCGATCCGTCGAATTGTCATCAACTACAATGATTTCCACGCTTTTGATGTCTTGAGATTGGATGCTGTGAATCAGCGTTGCAATCCACCTTTGCGCATTATGGACTGGAACGATCACCGTCAAAATCGGCGAATCATCTCGGTGATTAAACCATGTACGAGCATTAGGCACTTGTTGAGCCCAGCGTTTCACGTCGTGAGCGTAAGCCAAGTACGGACGTAGCTCAGAAAATCGCATTATAGAACCTCTCTACGATAGGCGGAGATTAGGGCGAACGTAGGTTAATCGCATTGCGCGAAGCAGATCATCTGCTTCTTGGTCATTGCCGGCTGACTTCAAATCGGCCCATTCGACGTAGTCGTAGCAGACTTGCTGCGAAGGCCCATCGGCGACGGTAACACCTTCGTGTATCCATATGGCGCGGTCTACCATCTTCGCCATAATTCTCGGCGCATGCGAGACAAGGAAGACAACACCAGACCGGGCTACAAGTTCGTTCATCCGCTTCTCCGCTTTCTGATTGAAACCTGCGTCACCAGTCGAAAGAGCCTCATCAATGAGCAGAACTTCTGGATTTCCAATAGTACCAATCGAGAATCGTAATCGCGCTGCTTGACCTGAAGAATAGGTGCTCATTGGGCGATGGATGGCATCTCCGATATCGGCCATTTCAATGATTTCATCCAGAGCTTCATCGGTTTCTTCAGGAGATAGCCCCATAGCGAGGCAGCCTAGCCTCGCATTCTTGATGCCATCTACTTCTTTAATAAGCGCTGCATTAACGCCTAGCAGGGTTGGCTGTTTTCGGACGAATACAGTACCCGAAGTAGGTCGCTCAGTACCTGCGATGAGCCGCATCAAGGTGGACTTTCCAGAGCCGTTTTGACCAAGAATTCCTACTGATTCACCCGCGTAGGCAACAAGAGTGGTCTCTTGAAGCGCTTCGACATGCTGTGGTGCCCAAAATTTCCTGCCGGTTCGAACTGTATAAGTCTTCGTCACATTATCGACCACTACCATCGGCTCGCGAGGCTTTGACCCGGGGGTTACACCAGTGTCTTTAATCGACTCCGACATATCGCTCCTCCGCTTGCCAGAAATAAATAAAGCCAATAATAAAAAGACCTAATGCCCACGCCAGCATTTGCAGCCAAGCCGCTAGCGACGGAACTGCTCCGTAAAGCACGACGTCACGAACCGCTGTAAGAAATATGTATCCCGGATTAGCCTTCATGAGACAAGTCATCAGCTCTCCTCCGGCAAAGTGATCGACAGAGAAAAAGACACCAGACGCGAAAAACCATCCACGTTGTGCAACGTTAATGATGACCTGCATATCCGGGACGAACGCCGTTATACGCGCTCCAATGAACATCAGACCGGTTCCAAAAAGATGGAGTAATAAAAAAACTGGGATGATGAGCACAATTGTCCATGGAACACGACCGCTGGTGATCAAACCGAAGATTACAGCGACTAATGCTGCCGGGAGTGAATCAAACAAAAGTCGCAATGACTCAGAAAATACGACAGCGGCACGCGGAAAGATAAATGACTTAATCATTCCTTTGTTCTTCTGAACAAGCCTCATTCCAGAACTTAGGTCCCGTTGAAGGAAACCAAAGAAGGTCACGCCCAGAACGACGTAGCCTATAAAATTGTCCACGCCACGCGATGTGTGGAGGAGGACTCCGAAAATCAGGATATACATAAGCGAGTCAACTACAGGTGACGCTACAAGCCAGAACTGCCCCAAAAGCAGATCCTTGTTCGCCTGGAATGCTCTCGCACTCGCTTGAATTTTAACGAAATGGCGTCGCTGCCACAGCAGAGCGACGTAGCGGAATAACCCCGGTCGAGCATCGAGGCTTCGCATACCGTCGACAGAAACAGAAATCGCGTCTCTCGCACTGGATGGCACCATTCGAGCAAGCTCATTTACTGTTACGGCGGCATCATTGCCAGAGCGTCGACGCCAACGGCCGTGCAAATTCCGCTTACCCATTTGTTTTCCTCATCTCAATTACCTTACCGCCATGTTCCCTAAAGTTTTCTTAGCCTAATCACCGCCATGGCTATCCAGCCAAATACAGGTTCCTAAATACTTCACCGATTTTGGCCCATGTTCGTTGTGAGGCCCATTGTTTGCCTCGTGTACTGATGCTCCGCGACATTGCTTCTTTAATACCCAAGCTAAGTGCCACCGGATCCTCTGGTTGCACATAGGTTTCGACTTCCCCAGTTACTTCTCGTAGCGCAGGGAGATCGGAAGCGACGACTGGGATGCCCAAGGCCTGAGCCGCGATGGTTTTAATCGGTGTCACAGTCCGGCAAACGAGCGTATCTTTCCTCGGGACCACCATCATGTCGAGTGCACTGTACCACTTCCAAATGTCCTTATGCGGTTGCTTTCCTACAAATTGAACACGATCCCCTATCCCCAATGATGTTGCGAGGGATTGCAGCTCTGAAAGCTTTTGACCATCGCCAACGATGATCGCCAAAAACTCTGGCCCCAGTTTGGTCATCGCCTGTAAGAAAAAATCAAGCCCCTCATAATCAACTACCGCAGTGATTGCCCCTACGATGATTTTGGAGATAGGTAGGCCCAGTTCAGAGCGCAATTCCGCACGGTCGGGTTTCTTATCGAGTAAGTCTCCTTCGACGCCATTTGGTGCAATTACAATCTTCTCTGGGCTCACGCCTCGCTCAATGAGACTTTGCTTTGAAATTTCACTCAGTACGACAACTGCTGCTGCTGCCTTGGCAGCCGCTAATTCTTGCGCTCTCGCAAGCCTAAAATACTCCGAATGGCGAGATACATGCTGAGTAATCGCTGGTTTCTTGGAAAGCCACGTGCGTTCCGGCTCACCACGCATCTCATAAACCCAAGGGATCTCTAGAATCATCGCTGCGCGACTCACTATGAGCGCATTCTCAAAGCCAGTTGTAGTTTGCAATACTTGGGCACCAGTTTTCCTAGCCACCTCAATGAGCGCATTGATTGCAGTTTCTTGCTGCGCTTCAAGTGACTCCGGGTACTGAGAGGGCAAAATGCGGTGATACTCGATGCCGTCAATGAATTCCTGTTCGGCGGTGGCAAAACGTCCAACGACCGCCGGGTATCCCAGACGCGTAGCCGCTGCGACCTCGAGACCAGCGCCTTGCATGGCTTTTAGAACTGCATGGCTACGCAACGAATAACCGGAATTAGTATGCGGAAGTGAATTCGTGAGGTAGTAAAGCACTTTCTGAGCCCGTTCTAAGGGAAGCGACGTAACAAACGGCTGCTCTAGGCGATTCCGCTCGCTCTGATACCACGCCGAAAGCGCCTGACTACCCGCCCCCGTGTTGTTGAGAACTTCAATTGCGCGAGTAATCTCCCCAGTGTCGTAAGCTTCTCGAGCGACCGATTCCGGCGTATCCGTCTCTGTGCGTGGGTTATACAGTTGAGCGACACGTCCTATGGCAGGAATACGCTTAAACCGCTCGCCGACATTGCGAGCAAGTCCTTGGGGGTCAATAGTGAGTTGCTCACGCACGAGCCCCTTCATGACCCGCAGTTGTCGATGACGCACTGAAAAATCCATAATTAATTCAACATCCTAATCCGGCTAATCCGTCTCAAGAACTTCAGCAATCAATTGCGCCAATGATTCAGGAGCATGAATGTCTCGCTCATCATCAACCCATCGTTTTGCCTGCGGATTTACGCGCAGGTTTTCTCGATTGCGGGCCAACGTTACCCACGATTCCCCGAGAGCTTGCGGGTCAGAAGGCGCAACTACATCTCCAGCCTCGAGTCCATTAATTAGCTCGGCAGCTTCGCCAGCCACTGCACCGCTGATGAAGACACCGGCAGAGATGAGCTCATACGTTTTCGAGGGGACAGTTCGATGTAGCGGCTCCCAGTCTGTCAGATGGACAAGAGCAACATCAGCCCATTGGTAAAATTCTTCGAGCTGCTGAGCCGGAACACGATCCAAAATTTCGACATCGAGGCCTAGTCGCTTCACCTGTTTCTTCAATGCTTCTTTTGTCGCCCCTGCGCCGACGAATTTCATTTGAATATGAACGCCTTTTTCTTGCGCGACTTGGGCCGCAAGTAGGGCGTTGCTGAGTTTTTGAGCGCGGCCCAAAGTCCCAGCATAGAGAACTCGAAGGCCATCGTCGCTCGTAGACTCTTCAAAAGTTTTCTTGAACGGCGATTCAACTGGGAATACATTGCGTACTGTAGCAATCGGCACTGCTCCACGCTTTCTCCACAAATGCAGGCTCTTTCTAAGCTGCTCCCGCAATGATTGCGCCGTAACGATAATCCCGGAAGATTGAGATAATGACAGATTGATCATCCTCTCAACCCCGATAAAGGCCAACTGCTTAGGCCCTGAGCTGAGGACACGCTCACGCAACGAACGCGAACCGGTTCCTTCGTTCCAGTCATCAGACTGTTTCAAAAGGTCGGGCCATGCATCGCGCAAATCGATGATGTACTTTAGTTTCAAATGACGAGCTAAAAGCATGGTGAGTACCGCTGTAGGAAGCGCTGGCACTGTGCCAATCAGCAGGTCTGGTTTTCCGTTCTCAAACAGGCGCCCAGCTTTCCACCCAGTGATCAGAGAGAATCCAGCAACAATCGCTTGGTTAAGGGCTTTCCCCGTAATACTCGGCCCCGTCAAGAAATAACGGGTACGAAAAATCCGTTCCCCGCTTGGACCGAGTTCCGGTTCAGCGGTCGTGGACCACAGTTGTTTACGCCACTCGCCCCAAGTCACTCGTCGCGCATAGTGCTCAGGAGGAGCAATCACTGATACCGAATGCCCCTGCTGTTGTAGGACACGAGAGAGCCAGGTCCATCGACGCTGCGGTACACCGTTTTCGGGATACCAATAGTGCGATAGCACCAAAATATTAGCCATCCCTCAACTCCTGATCCATCGAGACTAGCTTAGTAGCCTTATGCAACTTTCTCTGTCGATAAGTACAGTACCCGCGTCCTAGCATCCTTTGTTTAAAAGATTAGTCCTAAGTATGCCTTTGACCAACCGTAAAACGATTGGCACTCGTGGCCAACTCCTCTGCACGCTGAACAATTCACTGCCCAGAGACACGGCATTCAGAGATGGATTTTTCAGCTATACGCTGGCGATTTGCAAAGGGTACGGAGTCGCCGTTATAGTAATTCAACATCGCACAGAGAGCAGCAAAGTTCCTGGAGCAACACATTCCTCCATAGCTCAGTTGGCAGAGCATTCGACTGTTAATCGAAGGGTCACTGGTTCGAGCCCAGTTGGAGGAGCAAATAATTTACCCCCTTCTACCAGTAAATATGCTGGTGGGAGGGGGTTTCTACGTTTTGGGCATTACAGTCTTTTACAGTCGTTTACAGCGGTTTACAGTGGTGCATGTCGTGGGATTGCATGGCCGTTTTAGTCCCCTAAAACGCCGAAAAGGACCCCCACCACGAGGGTGAGGGTCAAACTTCATAAACTTCAAAGGCTTTCACAAGGGGGCTAGTCCTCGTCCGGGTAGGTCGATATTTTCCACTCTGGATAGGTCATCATCGGGGGCGGGGGCAGGGTGATGTCTTTCTCCACCGCCCAGAATTGGAGTTTGCGCCAGTAGCCCGCGACGTACAGCTGATACTCGTGGTGGATCTTGTCCTTGGCGCGTAGCTCGCCTACCTCATCATCCAGGCGCTGAATCGTCTCCTCTAGCCGGTCTAGGCGGCGGGCATCACTAGCCTCATCAGCGGCGATAGCTTCCTGCTTATGCCTGGTCAGTGCTTTGCTCGCCGCGCCGATAATGCCGCCGTAGTTTTCAGCCGCCTTGGAGAATAGGCCACTCACGAAAGCGAGGATGATGGCGATAGAGAGAAAGAAGCCCAGCGGGTTCTTCGAGCCGGATAGGAACGTGGGTATTTCGTCAATCTGCACTATGCTCCCTCCGGTTTTTGGCGACGGCCATGCGGATTGTGAGTGCCCAGGCGATGACTGCCCAGATGAACGCGGTCGTGAGGTACAGGGTGAGGTAGCGCCAATCGTCGAATGAGCCGTCCTTGAACACGTCGTCCACAACCATGAGGGCGAACGCGAGATAGATAGCGGTGGTGAGTAAAGCACCGCCGCGCACAACCCGGTTGGAGCTAGACGCTAGCCCTGCCGCGATGACGGCAGCGGCGACGAGGCACGCCACACCCCAAGCGAAAGCAGGGCCAAGACCATCAATCTCAAAGACTCCGACGCCGCTGTGAGTATCTCCGGTGACGTAGTCGAGGCCGCGTGACGCCATCTGAAACGCCAGGGCAGCGATGATGAGGCGGAGGGAGCGGGTCACGGCCTCACTCCCCCGCGGTGGTGGGGCCGGTGTAGACCGGCAGGGCGGGCACGTCCTCCGGCTCCGGTGTGACGGGCTGCTCAATGACTACACCTACAGGGGCCTGATCTGACTCGCGGCCCGTATTCACGGCGGCGAGGAGGCCACCAATGAGCGCGGCTAGACCACCGGTCTGTCCCAGCCAGCCGTCTACCTGCTCGGGGCTGGCGATGCCGAATGCGACGAGGGCCAGGCCCACGGCGGCGACGATGACGTACACAGCGAGCCGAATCCACCACGGGGTTCCGATGACGGCGCGAGGCTTCGGTGCGGAATTGGTGTAGTGCTTGGCCATTAGTGCTCGCCTCCTAGGAGCTGGTCGAGCTTGCGCTCAATACGGACGATCATCTGAATCATGTGAGCAAGGGCGTCAACCGGAGTAATGCCCTTACCCTTCTCGTTCACCCCTAGGTGCTTCCAGCCGGGGTACGACGCCTCAATGTCCACGGTGCCGTCCTCGCGGAGAATCTTGTCACGCCCGCCCGTGATTTGCTGGCGAATATCCTTCACATCCGAGCCAATGGGGTCGGTGATGCGAATATCGACGTAGCGCTTGGTCTCTTCGGTTTTCCGGTCAATATGCTCGAGAATTCTTTGAATATCAGCCATGCTTAGCTCCTGCTCTTGCTTTCCTGTGAATAGTGTTTCCAGCTGTGCCCTGCTGCCCCGGTAGGCGTTGATGTCCACGCTGTAGCCCGCGACCTGCGCGTTGCTGCCGAACTGCCACAGGGCGGGTTTCTGATTGCCCAGCGGGTAGTCCCATTGGCGGTGGTGGTCGCCGGGGTAAATGTCACGCGGCTTGCCCCTCGGGTTGCCGCCGTAGGCTGCGACCCAGAACGCTCCGAACTCGTGACTGTCCGGCTCGTGGGGGCTGATACGCCCCTCCCAATACGGGACGTAGGAGTACGCGCCGATGACGCGCACGCCCCGGCGCTCGAACTCGGCCTTGCAGGCGCGGATGTGGTCAACATGAAGGCCCGCGTTGGTCTCCACGTCAATCCACAGCGGGCGCTTCTTGTCGCCCATGACCTCCAGGGAGGCCTGCACTTGCTGCGCCACGCTAGTGCCCTCGCTCGGGTTCCTGAGGTAGTGATAGGCGGCGGTGAGCATTCCCGCGCTCTCCGCGTCCTCAAGATGAGAGCGGTAGCACCTGTCCTTGTAGGTGCCGTCCGTGGTGCGGATAATGGCGAAGTCGATACCCTCACGCTTCGCCTGCGCGAGCGACATGCCGTCCTGGTGCTCGGACACGTCGATGCCGAAGATGACGCCCGGCGCGGCCTGGTCCCCGCCGGGTTCTCCTGGCCAGCGTGCATCGCGGAGGACTACCTCGGGGTCGAGGATGGTCTCGCCGAGTACGCGCTGCGCGGGCGCGACCCATGAGTATCGGTAGAACTCGAAGTGGAGGTGTGGTGGCACGCCTCCGTTGGTTGCGCTGTTCGGGTTGATGCGTCCGATACGCTGACCTTCTCTAACGTGTTCGCCGGTGGCGACCTCTGGGATGATGTGGCCGTAGACGGATTCACCGCCGCCGACGCTGGCGGGGTGGTCGAGTCTGATCCAGCGCCCGAAGCCGCTTGCTGGCCCGGCTGCGATGATGGTGCCGTCCTTGACGGCGTAGATGGGGTAGCCGCCTGAGCCTCCGTCGCGGCCAAAGTCGGTGCCCCAGTGGGTGGTGCCCCACCGTGCGCCTATTGGGCTTGTGACATAGAAGCCTTTTTGTACTGGCATTGTGGTCATAGCCTCCTCCTTTCTTGGGTATAAAAATGCCCCTCGTGGGGGCTGGGTTGGTTTTCGCAGTTAGTCTTGGGCGGGCATCGGGATGATCACGAATGAAAACGTGTCATTCGTCGTGGCGTCGGCGGCGCGCAGATAGATGTAGGCGTTGTTGCTCACGGCCTCAACCAGGTTGATGCCACCAGGGTTTTCCCGCCACCATTGCACATCACGCCGCCTGTCACCATCCGTCAGGACGAGTGTCGTCGAGCCTCTATAGGTGGTGGAGAGCTGCACATGTGAAACGCCTTTCGGGATGCCGATGAGGTCGATTTGGCCGCGCTGGTGCGCCTTGCCAGCGGCAATGACAGGATTCGTGCCCGGCGCGCCGGTCATCACGACCGAGTACGGCATTGCGTCTTCAAAGATTGGGGTGGTCATGCCGCCACCTCCACTGCGGTTAGGCGGGCACCTGGAAAATCGTGATTCCCAGCAGCGTGGGGTTCGACGGGTCTGCCGTCGAGACGAATGGGACCACAGTTCCCGCCTTGTCCATGATGACTCGGACGATGCGGCCCTTGTGGGGGCCGTCCATGCCGAACACGGCCCGCGACCCCACGTAGAGGGACATCCACCGCTCCTCGTCGAAGTCGATGATTAGCTGATGCACACCGGCGGGGAGCCAAAAATCGGTAGCCGTGTCTTTCGGACCGCGCCCGGCCACAATCTGGCCCCGAGTGCTGCCCTCGGTTGAGACGGGCTTGATGACCAGTGAGCGCATCCAGGCTTCTTCTAGTGGTGCGGTCATTTACGCCACCGCCCGGCGCGCTAGACCGGATAAATCGTGAGTGTGCCCCTGTGATCCTCCGCCACATTTTGAGCTTTCGCCGCAGGGCGGACATACACCACGACTTTCTCCCCGGGTTTTGCCCCACCCCGGCCCGTCGTCCCCCCCGCCGTTAAATTCGGTGAGCTTCCGCCATTCCCAGCCCTTGCCATTATGGTGCTGGTGCCAAAGCTCGGCCTTTTGCGGCCCAGACCAGGACGCAGATACCAAGCTCGGCCCCTCCAGGCGGTAGTGGTCGCCACCATCTACGCGCGTGAGCTGTTCATTCCCAGCTTGTCTTACCAGTGTGAATGACACCGGCATTGCAATATCGGGTGTTGTCATTTCTCCTCCTTAGTGTGTTGCTGCAGCTCCAGGGCGTGGACGGTCCCCGGCCGCCGGGGCATCACCAGTGCCTGCTGCAGTGGTTGGTTTTGGTGGTGTGACGTCCAGCCACACCGTGCGGTCCGTGAAATCATTCGGCAGGTCAGTCAGTGCGGTCTTTTGGAGGATGTGTCCTTTCCACAGGACGTGCTCACCCGGCAAAAACGGCACAGTCTCCACAGCCTGGCTGACCGCACCGATACCGTCCGCGCGCATCGTCGCAGGCAGTTTCGCGTCCTGCGGGGTCGCCAGCGCACCCTGCTCACGCAGCCGCTGTACCGCATGCGTCGCGCCCTCCTGGATTGCTCTCTCACGCTCCCGGCGCGCTGGCTCTTCATCGAAGCACCACCCGCGGTGGCGCATCAGGCCAGCGTCGGAGAGGCGTTGGACGACTTGCTTGGCAGCCTCTTCGAGCTGCCAGGCGTCAAGCCCCTCTATGGCCTTGACGAATTGCTCAAGGCCTGCTTCTGGTGCTGTCATTATCCTTTCCTTTCATTTCTCTGGCTACTGTTCTTTGAATGCCACGTAGGGTGGCCACACGGAAATATCCGTGCCGGGAATCTGCACTTTCTTCGCCCGCACGGACTTGCCGTCCTTGCTCAATTGGGCCTCCCGTGTGGAAAAGGCCACGCTGCGTTCAAACGCAACGGCACCGTCAGAGCGCACGCTCACCGGGTTCTCGACGGGGTTTTTATACACATCAGTCGGGATAAACTTGCCCGTCTCCCTATCCACCTCAAGCACGTATTCGGGTTTGTTCGGCAGCCACACCTCGACCTGTATGTGCGCCTGGGTGAACACCATCTGTGGCGCTCCCTGCTCAAACACATCTGAGCGGTATCCTGGTCCGACATTGAACGTGTACAAGTCCACAGCCGATTTACCGCCGATGGCGGCCTTGTACTCGATTTGGAACTGGACTCGGCCCCACCACGTGCCATGCGCGGTAAATTTCAGCCCCCGCTGCTGGTTCCAGTCAGTGGTGGTCAGCAGGTCGTCGTGTTTTTTCGACCCCGCACCCACATGATTAAACAGCCTGGTCCGTCGGTCCCTGTTCCACGCAATCAGGTTGCGGTGCACATCAAGACCACCTGAGAGGTAGTACTGCTGGATCGCAAGGGTGTGTGCCTTGGCTTTCTCCGCACCCTGGCGCGCCTCGTGCGCTTTCTGCCGCTCCTGTTCGGCAAGCTTGCGCTTATCCTCGGCGAGTTTGCGCTCCTGCTCGGCTTCGTTGCGGCGTCGCTCCGCCTCCGCTCGTGCGAGCTCTGCAGCCGCCATGGACGAGGATGCTGCCATCATCGCGTTGCTTGCTCGACTGCGGGCGGTCTCCGCAAGCTTGCGCTGCTGCTCAGCGGCATTACGCTGCGTCTAAGCGGCAGCACGTTTCCCCTCCGCATCAGAACGCGCCGTCTCAGCCTGATCACGCGCAGTCTCAGCAGCAGACCGCGCAGACTCGGCCTTCGAGCGCTCATTCTCTGCTTGCACACGCTGCTGCTCCGCCTTTTTGCGCTCCTCCTCCGCCCACATGCGCGCCTGCTCCGCTGCTGCCATCGCGGCAGCAGCAGCCTGCATCGACTGCATCGCACGCTTACGCGCCTGCTCCGCCTCATTGCGTTTCGCTTCTGCATCAGCACGTTTGGTTTCGGCAGAGTCGCGGGCTTGCTCAGCTAAGCGACGCGCTGTCTCCGCATCATTGCGTGCTTCCTCCGCTTTCCGCAGTGCCTCCTGTGTCAGCGTCTTCGCCTGCGTTGCCGCCTGCGACGCCGTGGATGACGCTTCCGACGCTGTTTTCGCCTGCGACGACGCGTCCGACGCCTCCCGTGATGCCTGCTGCGACGCCTGCGACGCATCCGACGCCGCATCCGAAGCATCGGTGGCTTCCTTGACGCGATCAGCAGCCTCCCGCGCATAATCGAAGCTCTTCTGCGAATGCCGCCTCGCCTGGTCCGAGTACTCGAAGCTCTTCTCCGAATGCTCACGCGACCGCTCCGAATAATCCAATGAAAGCATGCTGTGTGACACCGACTGTGCCGACGACGCCGACGACCGCTGCGACGCCAACCGCGCCTCCAACGAGGACCGCGCCGCATCCTTCGAATGCTGGTCCGCAGCCTCCGAATGCTCAGCCGCTTTCTCCGACGCCTCAGTCGCCTCACGCACATGACTAGCAATCGTCCCGTCAGCATCTTTGACCGCCGTCAGCGCCTCATGGGCAGCAGACTTCGCAGACTCCGCGGTGTTTTTTGCCGATGCCGCGACCTTGCTCACCGACCCCACAGCCTCAAGCCGCTCACGACGCTCCTGCATAATCTCGAACTCACGGTCCTGGATGTCTCGCTCGCGAGCGGCATCATCCTCAACCAGGGCACCGCCAACATGAACGCGCCAGTCAACAACAGCCCCAGCCTCAACCTTGTCTTCAATCAAGGTCACCGGCTGCATCAGCACACGGTTCCAAATCAACACCGGAACAATGTCATCGACATCGAAATCGACCCGCGGCACTAGAGCTCCCAACGCTGACCTGTCAAAATCCTGCTGGAACAACGCATCACCATCGGTACGCCGAGCGGCATCGTCAAGCACACGCTCAACATCACTACGGCCCGAGAACGGGACCATAGCGCCAGTCTCCGAATACTCCGCCGCAGTAATCGACACATTAGCGCGCACAAACCTACGGCCCATCCGCCCCGGCGCGTCACGGAGTTTGGCGGCGTAGCCGAAGTCTTGGTCGTCAGGGATTTCTGGCTTGTGGTCGTCGGGGACGGTATCAGGCCATGTGACTGCCCAGGTGCCGTAGGCGTACGAGGCAAGTGAACGTAGGACAGTGAGTTCACCGCCGTCGGCAATGAGTGGGTGCATCAGACCTCCTCAATCTTGTTGACATGAATGATTTGAATAGGATGCGCCCAGCTATGGGCCGCGACTGTTTCGACACTGTTACGGCACAGGATTGGGGGATCCCCCGGCCACCACAACGACACGTCGATACCGACACCAGCTACTTTGCAGGCGCTAGCGACAGTGTCGAGGACGGGATCATCGTTGACGCGGATGAGTACTCGATCCGAAGTATCGGACTGAGTGTCGTAGGCGACGACGGCGTGTGGCTGGTTGTCCCATCCGTAGAGTTTGTTGACTGCGTCGAGCGAGTCTTGGATGAGGTTGCGCACGGTTGACACTGCAGGACCGTCCATGGTGTACCCGTCGGCTTTGGTAGCCAGACGAACTTGAGCAAGCTCGCGTGGCAGCACGTAGGTCACGCCGGATGCATCGGTACGCCATTCAGTAAAGGCGGCACGTTTCCATTCGGCTGGGATAGATGGGCAAGGCCACCACGCCAGCCCGTCGAGGAGGTCGAGGGCGTGGATGGTAAGTGTGGACGGCGCCGACTTTCCCGCGACAACTGTGTAAATGATGGTTGCTGCGCGGCGTTGCCCGTCAGAGCGCACCATCATTAAAAGCCGGGTTGGCCCGTTGGCAGGAACAAGCGCACCGGTGGAGTCCTGGACTCCAAGGCCGTTCCCAACAAGCTCATCAAGCACACGATCGCCAGGCTGCACCGAAACCTCAACCTCAACGGAGGAGGCCGTCAGCCTAGCCTTGGGAAAAGTCACGGAAATGACGCCACCTAGCTCGAGAAGAGGTAACCCATTCTCGTCGAGGATTCCCAACCACTGGCCCTCGTCGGCAACTACCCTGTCAATGTGCTTGCGCCAGTTCGTTAGATCCACGGGTTAAGTACTCCTTCCTCCCACTCGAGGTACGCACCAGCTGGAAGCCCAAATAAACGAGTTTCACCGACCGGGACCATCTCACCCACGGCATCGACAGTGATGGCCGCGCGCGTGTTACCGACCCAGACGCGTGCACTATTTGACCGTCGCAGCGGCAGGCGATGCTCGACGGTGACCGCAGGCAGCGTGAACGACGCCCCGGAGGGAAGACGCACTGTGCCCCCACTACCCGACCACACCAAAGTTGGCCAGATAGGTACGTCCCCACCGTTAGCGATCGATACCGAACTGCCGGACGCCGTGTAGTGGCGTGACCACACACCGGCGTAGCACACAGCAGATAATTCGATGCGCGCACCCTGGCGAGGTACGGCACCAGGCGCAGGCAGCGAGGCCGCGAGCTGCATCGCCACCTGGTACTCGGCACCACTATCACGCCGAAGGAGCAGGGTGCCCGGCGCGCGGGTTGAAAAATCCGCGTGGGCTTTAACCCACTGGTCGAAGGTGAAGAGGACGAGAGTAAACGACCCCTCCATTGGTGCGACCGTGCGATCGGCAAGCAACAGTGCCGCGCCCGGTTCACCTGGCACCACGACCGGATTGTCGGTATAGGTACCGACGAATCCCGAGAGAGTATCAACCTCAATAAACGGTGTACCGTCACTGCCTTCGAGTAGTTGGTATTCCGCCCCAGTTGGCGCGCGATACCGCAGGGAATAACCCATGGACGTTCCTTTCTTTAGCGTCTCCTGTAGGCCACCTCGGCCGCCAGCGGCGTCTTGTTCTCCAGTTGCACAACTCGTGCATTCAGATTGCCTGCCATCTCCTTGACCTGCTCCGCGCTAAACGCATCGCCGGTCATGTACAGCACCTTGTCGGGCTGAGCAGCAAGCTGACGCAGTTGGTCGGCGGTATCGGCCTGGTAGTTGGCCAGCTTTTCGACTGCGGCGCGCACTCCGGCGTCTTGGGTTTCGTAGTACTTCGCCCATGCCTCATGCGAAGCTTTCTCAGACTCCAACGCGGTGATTTCGTTGTTCATCGGATTCAGCTTCGTGCGGTAGTCCACCTCGGCCAGCTGCTTTTCCAGCTGTCGCCGCATTTCCGACTCGTTGGCCTTGATGTCGATCTGCTTGTTCTTGTACTCGATTTCATCGAGAGCTCGAGCAGCATCACCTAGCGACGAGTTCTTTATCATCTGCTCAACCATGTCGGTATGCCCGGTGAACCCGAGCCACCCTGCAGACGACATCACCTTGTTGACATCGCGCTTGTTGACGTTGGCTGATTTGAACTCGTCGGTTTGTTCCAGCTCGCGAAGCTGCTGGTCGATCTGGGCGAGACGACGCTTGTCCATCGCCCCAGCACCGGATGCGTGATACGAGAACACACGCCACCAATTCTTGCCCTGGTTGGCCTTGATATTGGCTTTCTCGGCCTGCAGGTCAGCCCACCGCTGCGCGGCCGTAGCCTCCCCTTCTCCCATGCCGAATGCCTTGCCCGAGGCCACCGCCAGCTTTTCAGCAGCAGTACCCAGCTGGGCCGTCACATCCTTGAGATTCAGGGCAGCCACGGTTGCCTTCCAGACTGCCTCGAGGTTGGCCTGCTGCGCCTGGGCCGCCAGCAACCGCTCGCCAACCTGCGCGGCCTGCACCTTCTCCCACAGGGAGCGCGACGTGTCAGACCACGTCGACATGTCCGCCATGATCGAATCCATCGACGCGCCGAACTCATCCGTACCTGCCTTAAGGCTGTTGCGGAACCGGTCGTACGACAGCGACAGGTCATCGTAGTTACTCATGCTGGCCTTAAGGTCAGCGCGACGCTGCGCCTCAAACTCGGCCTGGGCTTCGGCAACAGTGACCGCACCCTCGAGTTGTGAGCGCACCCCGTCCATTTGTGCGATGCGCACATTACGCAGAGCTGCAGCCAATTCGATTTGTGCCAGCATTTGCTGGACGATGAGCTTGCTGACCTCCCCGCGCAGCTTCGTGACCATACCGGCGAGCTGTGCGATGGACCCGAACGCGTTGCTTATTCCCGACCATGCAGTAGCGAATCCTTGTTGGACTGCCACGATCTTGTCGGAAATCCACGTGACGATCTTCTTGGTCACCTTGATAACAGTCTCGGCGACTTGGATCGCTGCAGCAACCTCCGCACGACCAGTAGCCTCCGCAGCCAACCGCACGGCACCCAGCGAAGACTGGTACTCATTCTCCGCGTCGGTGACTGCCTCCTGTGCCTTGAGAAGCTCCTCGGCGGACTTCGACCCGTTCTTTTCTAGCTCCTTGGCCGCGTCCTCGCGCACACGCTTGAGCTTCTCCTCTGCGTCAGCGACCTTCTTAGCTTTCTTCGAGCCGTCCTTATCCGACTTCGCCGCCGGAGTCGTCTTCACCTCCTCGAGGTTCTTCTCTGCGTCCTTGATGCGGCGCTGCATCTTGTCGGACAGCTCCACATCTTTGCCTTGCATTTCGCGGTACTGGGCACGCGCAGAGATCAGATTCTTCTCAGCCTGGGTGACCGCCTCGGTCGCATCAACCTGCGCAACGGACGCATCTTCCAGGTCCTTATAGGCTCCGGTAACCCCACCGAACGTGGACTTCAGGCCAGTGATTCCAACCAGGGATCCAACACTGTCGGCAAGCCCCAGGCCCTCGGTGGCATCCATACCAGAAAGGTAGGCGCGGATGTTCGACCCGTCCTGAACGTCGCGCACCACATCACCCAGGAAGGCGATCTTGTTGGCGATCTTCTCCCCGGCGCGCTCGCCAAAGACTTCAGCAAGCCCGGCATAGCCGCTGTCGGAGCCGTTCCATGCAGCTGTTAGTTCATCGGCCATGGCTTCCCACGGCACGCTTGAGAACTTGGTCAGCGCAGATGTCAAGCCCGGCACCAGGCCAACGAACTTGTCGAAAGCCACAGTCTGGGTTGAGTTAAGGACGCGCTCGGGCTTGCCCTTATTTACTGCGATGCCGTTGGTGGGGAGGATTCCGCCGGTGTCGTAGATGTGTGCCCGCCACTTCTTAAGCTGGGTGCGCTTGTGCTCGTCCTTCTCCCACTCCGACTTGAGGTTCGAGGCCGTGCCCCAGTCGATGGTGTCGAGCTTGATGCCGGTGTCGACGGTGACACCGGTAGTCGATGTGTTGGCTACCTTGCCGTTGACAAGAGCTTCTGATGCCGCCGTACCGACGGCGGTGCTGCCCTTGAGTGCGCGCCACCACACATCGGTGAACTGGCCGTCGCGGGAGCCTGCGGCGCGGCCACCAATCTGGCCGTTGCCACGCCCGCCGCCCATCTCAACGTTGGTGGACTCGCCCTTAGGGCCGTAAATTGTGCTCGCGGTATGGCCGCCCCAGGGACCGCCGTTGAAGTAGGCGACCTCAAATGCGTTCTTGCCAGAGCTACGCCCCCGCTTGAACCCGTGCTGTGCCAGCCAGGAGCCCTGCGAGCCAGTGGCGAATTTGCGGCCTGTCGTGTCTACTCCGGCGACCAGGGCTGCTACGGCGGACTGGGTGCCCGAGCAGTCGCCCCAGTTTCCGTCCAGGCCGCCGCCCCACACGTAGGGCGACCCCTCCAGCGAGCCGGGGGCCTGGTTGCCGTTGACGTTACCGCCATGCAGGAACTTCAACACATCCGAGTAACCCACCACGCCGCCGTCGGCGTAGCCAGGAAGGCCAAGGTCGCCCTTGCGCCTGTCGAGCTTGCCTCCGTTGATGGCCGCCAACAGCGGAAGGTACTGCTTAGTGGCTGCGCGGTTGACGATGAATTCACCTGGTTCCACACGTGCGATCGGGGTCTTCTTCTCCGTCGACCAACCAAGGATGGGGTCTCGCTGTGAGTTCGACACACCGGGGATGGATGGCAGGACACCGCTACGGGCGAAGCCGGCCAGGCCACCAAAATGTAAGCCGGGAACGAATCGCTCCACGGAATCCGGCACGACGGAACGGATAGCGTCCATCACCGCCGATCCGGCGTTACGTACACCGTCGGCAAGGCCCTGGATGATCGAGCGGCCCGCGTCTAGGAGCCAGGAGCCGGCACCCGCGAACGCAGCCTTGATCTTGCCTGGGATTTCCCGGAACCCGTTGACCATGTCGTTGAGGCGGTTCTTAATGGCGGCTATCGCGTTGTGAATGGCCTGTTTGAATACGTCGAAGGCTGCGCGCATGGCGTCGGTGTTTCCGCTGAATACGGACTTCACGACGTTAATCGCGGCCTTAAACGGTTCGAAGACAACGTTCTGAATGAACTGCCAACCGTTGTTGAACGCGGTCTTAAGCCCCTCCCAGATCGCCGAGAGTGCCCCTACGACTGCACTCCAGATGTTCTGCAAGCCTTGGACTTCGTTTTGCCAGGCCGTAATGAAGACGGACTTGATGAAGTCCCAGCCTGCCTGGAACGCAGACTTGAGCCCCTCCCACGTCGACGAGATCGCACCGCTAACCGACTCCCAGGTAGTCTTAATGCCTTCAACGGCACCATCCCACAGAGTGAAGAACGCCCCCTGGATAGCCTCCCACCCAGTGCTAAACGCGGTGGTGATCGTGCCCCAGGTAGATGAAATCCAGCCTGTAAACCCTTCCCAGGCAGACCGTATTGCGTCGACGGCGCCGTTCCACAGGTCAAAGAAGGTGGACTTGATGATCGTCCACGCCGCAGTAAATCCTGCAGTCAACAGTGTCCATGTCGAAGAAATCCAGGTGGTAAACCCCTGCCATGCGGACTGCAGCGCAGCGGTGAAGGTAGCCCACAGCTGTCGGCCGGTCTCTGTCTTGGTGAAGAATGCCCACAAGGCGGTGCCAATTCCGACGATTGCTGTAATTGCCCACCCGATGGGGCCCATAGCTACGACCCAGGAGGCGGCAATCTTTGCGGCGTTGACGGTGGCCTGGATACCGGCTTTCACCCAGCCCGTGCCGAGGGAAGCGAGGGCGAGCAGGGCAGAGCCTGCGTTTTGGGCGCGCACCAGCACCCATGCCGCAACCTGCTTAGCCGCGCCGATAGTTGCCTGCACGCCGGCCATAATCCAGCCCGCGCCCACCTTCCAAAGATTAAGCACAGCCGCAGCGCCCGACTTGACCGCCTCAATCTTAGTGGAAATCCACGCCGCGACCTGCTTAGCCGCGCTTACGGTAGCTGCGATACCTGCCGCAGTCCACTTAGCAGCCAGGCCGATCATAACGGGTGCAACCGCCGGGGATACCACAGTCGCCAGGCCGAGAAGCTTGTTTTTATTGTCGGCGATCCACGTCCCTGTAGTCTGGAAAGCATCACCCACGCCGCGCACCACATCGGGAATTGAGCGCAGGCCCGCCCCCACGAGCGGGATGACTTTCCCTGCTAGGTCATTAAACCCGTTGATAAGATCGGTCAGAAACGGTTTAGCTGCTGTCAACCCATCCGACATCGCGCCGACAAGCGTGGCCTGGAGGTTACCAAGCGCACCCTCGTAAGTACTCACGGACTCCGCAGCCTGCTTCGCCCCGTCCTGCTGCCCTAGCTCCATCACAGCCTGGTTGAATTCCTCGGCGGTGATCTGACCGTCGGCCATGGCGTCGCGGAAGTTGCCCGTGTACGCCCCGTTTTTAAGCATGGCCTCTTGCAGCACTCCTGAGGCACCGGGGATGGCGTCAGCGAGCTGATTCCAGTTCTCTGTGGTGAGCTTGCCTGCGCCTGCGGTCTGAGTCATGACCATGCCGACGCTCTTGAAGGTGTCGGCGTTGCCGCCAGACACCGCGTTGAGGTTACCGGCGGCCTCAGCCAGGTTGGAGTAGTCTTTAACGCCGTTGGAGGCCAGCTGCGCGGTCATGGACTGGATGTCACCGAGGTCATAAACCGTGGCGTCAGCGTAAGCCTTGGCCTGGGCGGTGACCTTATCGATCGTGCCGGTATCAAGCCCCGCAAAGCTAAGAGTGGACTTGAACTTATCCGTCGCGTCCGAAGCGGTCACGGCTTCAGCAGCAAGCCCCTTGAGCCCGCCGATGGCCGCGGACGTCGCGGCTGCGACTCCACCGCCAACTGCGCCGACAACAAAACTGTTTTTGAGCGCATCGGTGGCACGCTTACCTGCACTACCGACAGACTTCTCCAGTTCGTCACCCACAGCCTTGCCAGTCTTGACCCCGGCACCCTTAACCGCGGCCTGCATGGCCTGGTCAAGCTCTTTACCCAGCTCGGAACCGGCAGACTTCCCCTTGCCCTTAATGCTCGCATCAAGCGCTTTGGCCGTTGACGTTGCCATAGACCGGCCAAGGTCTTTGCCAGCCGACGCACCAATGGAGTCGAAGCTCTTAACGACCTTATTGATTCCATCGGCGAACTTTGACGTCTCCGGAAGGATCGAGATGTAGGCAGTAGCCAGATTGATCGCCATGGGCAGGCTCCTTTGTGTCAGGCCCAGCCGAGCTGGCGGGCGATTTCAGCAGTAGACGCCACTTCACCAGTGACGGTTCCCGACGCGTCGTTATCGTTGAGGTCGACTGAATCCCCTTCTGCGAGTTCCACGCTGCTGCGGGTGTTGGCGCCGCGTGAGACAAACACTGGCAGCGGGTCGCCACGCTTAGCGGTCAGCGCGTAATGGATGATTCCGAGCCGGTCGGCGACAAGCGCGAGCAGGTCATCGGAAAGCCCCCACTCGGCGTCTTCGCCATGCACGGCTCGATATAGTGCTGATTCCCGCGGCACAGTGTCGATAAACGCCACGAGATCACCCCACTGATAGTCAGGATCGCTTTGCCCGAACCAGCGAAGCCTCAGCCCTGCGCGCAGGAGGTCGGCTTCGAGTGCGCGGCGTAGTTCGTCCTCGTCTAGGAGTCCGCAGACTCCTCGGATTCCCCCACGGTGACTCCGGAGTCCTTCTGCCAGGCAACGATCAGTTCCTGGACAGCTTCCTGCTCCATCGTGTCGATAATGGCGAGGGTATCAGGGTCGTTGTCGAGGACGAGTTCGAAGAGGGTGAACAGCTGTTCAACTTCGTCGAGCTTGCGGATCTTGCGGATGACGCCGAAGGGGAGATTGCCGAAGCGGGGAAGGGTGATCTTCTTCTTGCCGACGGTGTAGTGGAATTTTTCAGTCATTGGGAGACCTTTCTATGGGTTGAAAAATTGGGGAGACAGTTGTGTGGCGGCCCCACAGCGTCTCCCGTATCTGTGGGGCCATCAAAAATGATTAGGATTCGCTACCAGCCGATACGGTGCCCGCAGCCGGAGTACCGGCCGGGGTGTCGAAGAACTGGTAGAACTTCTTGCCGTTGGCGTCGGCGAAGCACTCGACTTCGATTTCGTACTTGATGACGTCGTCCTTGACGTAGGAAATGTCGCCGACGGAGGTGACCTGGCCGTCGGGGATGAAGATGCGGCCCTTCTTACCTTCGCCGCCGTTAAGATCAGCCACCCACGTCTTGTGCGGCAGTTCGCCAGCGGAGTCGGAGACGGTGATCTTGCCGTCTGCGATGGTGACGTTGTCCTTGCCGTAGACGGTTCCGAGTACGTTGGCGTTGGCGGCTTCGAGCAGCGTCAGCTTTACGGTGACTTCGTGGCTAGTCTCGAGGACAATAACGGAGTCCTTGTTCCAGTCCTTGATCTTTTCGGTGTCGCGGTTGACGGTCTTGACGATGCCGTCTTCGCCGACGAACCCGGCGGGCTTGACGCCCAGCTCGGCCGAGATCGGGGTCGTAGCGTCCTTCGGGTACTTAGCGGTGTCCTTGACAAGGTCACCGATCTGCAGACCTCCAGAGGCCTTGACGTCGGGTGCGCCGACGATGACATTGGTGCGGTTACGGGAATCAGACATGTGTACTGGTCCTTTCTGAAAATGAGTGAACCCTCGCCCGGTTTAGGCGAGGGTGGTAAATACGTAGCCGACGAACTGCCAGCGTGCGTATGTATCTTGAATGTCCGGGTCGGGGAACTCGACGGGGCCAGAGACCTCGTCCCACCCGACGATCGCGGGCACTTGGCCGGCCAATTCGAAGCGGAGGAAGTCACGACACCTCCCGATTATTTCGAGGATGTCCTCCAACTGGGTGTGCGGCCCATAGACCTGGACGATGATCATGGTCTTGTCGTGCGAGGGCGAGAAAGCAGTTGGAGCAGCCTGCTCAACCCGCAGGAATACCCCGGAGGCGCCCCTTTGCACTTTTGACGACACTGGAAGACCTGTGGCCTCTGCCAGTACCTCGATGACTAGCTCGAGTGCGGTGACCATTACAGCTCACCGCCTATGGCCTTAAGGAGCGAATTGTGCTTGGCGTTGGAGCGGATTGACTCCGGCGGGGTACGCACGATGGCGCCGTAACGCCGCCTACCTTTGAGGACCGAACCTCGCGACTCGTACGGATGCCCCGGGGATACGGCCTCGGCGCGGGAACGCACCACGTCGGCGGCAGAGTCGACCATTGCGACGGTCTCTGGCATGGTGCGCATTTTCCGAAATGCCGACAAGTTCCATTCGATCTCAATGCTGGCCATCTACCCCACCGTCTTTCTACACTTCACGACAAGCGCGCCCGGTGCCCAGAATGGTCCGTGGTTGTAGTCCTGGGGATTGCCGTCGACCTGCCATTCCTGCCCGTCGGGCAGGCGCACCTGGGCAGACGGCAGGATGTCGAGGGAGTCAGGGGCGTAGACCTCGAGGACATCGATAGTGCGCAGCACCGAGTCCCCTGCCATCTCTTGAGACTGCGTTACAGCCCACCCGATGACCGGCACTGTCTGCCACTCGCCAGCACCCGGACTACGGTTACCGAACCGATCCGTCACTTCTGCGCCTGGCATCATGACCTCAACGGTGTGTTTCGGAGCGATGAATGTTCGGGTCACAACCAGCTCACCGCCTCGATTGACCGCATGCCGCGCGAATGCCCCAGTTCGTCCGCCAATGCTTTATCCAGCATCTCGCGCTCCGCTTTCGTGAGGTACAGGTTGCCCTCGCTATTGCGATACGACGTCGACTGGGCAAACGGGCCTGCCGTCTGCGACAGCGAGTCCACATTTTCCGTGCCGTCCGCGAGCAGCGCGCGCTTGGCCATGGAGCAGACAATAAGACGCAGCACCGCCGCCAGTTTCTCCGACGGCCGCGTCGGAATGTCGTAGGTGGCCTCGAGCCACACAGACGCATCCTCGAGTAGGGCGTCCGCCTGGTCCCCGTCAGGGGCAAGCGACCACCGAGCCCGCAGGTCGTCAGCCGTTGCGAACGCCAGCATGATTACTGCGCCAGGCCGGTCAGGAACACCGCGGACATCGGGTCAGTCACGCCGAACGCCAGGGTGGCCCAAGTGTAGAATTCGGTGACCTGACGAGCCTTGATGTACTCGCTGTCAGTCGAGATCGGGTCTTCCACACCCATGACACCAATCGTGCCACGCTCGAGCAGAATGCCCTCACCCTCGGCCAGCGCATCGGAGCCGGTCTCGATCAGCGTCACACCCAGCGTCGACAAAATCGACTCCCAGTTGGAGATTCCGAGGATAGCCTTGAGGTTCTTCGCGTCCTTTCGACCGAGCACGAGCGTGTCCGGGGTGTAGCCCAGGTTGGTGGCCTCGATGAGGAGCTTCGCGGAGAGGATGTCGTCGATGAGCGTGCCCTCTCCGTTCAGGGAGGTCTTGGCTGTGGCCTGGACCTTACCGGCAGCAGCCCAACCATTGGACTCGTGCTTGAGTGCTCCTTCGGTAGTCGACAGCACATCCTTGACGACTTCGAAGCCGCGGTCATCAACGTCCTTGGCCATGGTGTTGGCGATGCGGCGGGCGCCGCGCTGCAGGATAGTCGGGTCGTTGCGCTTTTCTGCCTCACGGGTCAGCTCATACTTGCCACCAGTCTTGACCACGGGATCAACAAACGGTTTGCCGCCGCCCACACCAATGACGGGGAACTCCGCGCCCGGCGCGATAACACCAGGCTTCTGGTCCGCGAGTGCGTTGTTGGTCTCGAGGCGGTCATACATGATGGCGCCGCCGGTTGCGGCAACGCTGGTGAACAGCTGGCCGGCGACCAGGT
This sequence comes from Corynebacterium sp. DNF00584, assembly GCF_001552965.1. NCBI lineage: Bacteria > Bacillati > Actinomycetota > Actinomycetes > Mycobacteriales > Corynebacteriaceae > Corynebacterium > Corynebacterium sp. DNF00584. Next base: position 35,257 of record NZ_KQ959764.1, read on the forward strand.
TAGCCTGGACGAGATCCGCGATGTAGTTGGACAGGCGAGTCGGTTCCTTCACGAACATGCTCGTGGTGATGGTGCCGTCCTGGTTGATGCTGGCAGGGGCCAGAGGGAAAGTGAAATCAGCCATTTTGGTCTCCTTTCTAGATAAGTGCCACGGTCACGACGTTGTTGGCTGCGGCCGAGACCGCTTGGCCCGCAACTGCTGCAGAATCAGCTGCCTTGACTGCGGACCCGTTGGCACCAACGGCGACGAGGTCACCCGCGGCGATCGCGCCGGAGGCGGTGACATCGACAATGTGGCCAGCGCGGTACACCATGACGTGGCGGTCCTTAGCGGTATCCTGCGCTGGTACACCGAAGGCAACAGAGCCTGCTGTGCCCGGCTTAACAACGGGGTTGCGGCCGTCAGTGTTGGCGGCGATCTGGACGAAAGTGCCGGCCTTAATGTCCGCCTGTGCCTTCACAGTCGGGTTTTGGGCCGGGGTGTAGTGAACAGTGGTAGTAGTCACTATCTCTCCTTACTTATTGGCGAACGGGCCGGTCACAGCCCAGTTCGAGGGATATGAAAAATCAGGGGCCGCCTGCTTATCCGACGCTCCCGGTTTTAAGTTCTCCACCGGATAGTCCGACGGAGGCGCTGCACGCTTCGCAGCCTGCGCTTGAAGCTCACCCAGCCGCTGCGCATTCGCATCAAACTTCTCGGGGTCATCGCCGAGCAGGTCGGCGTTGTCCTCGGAAATTCCGTACTTGGCGAGTGCCTGTGCTCGAGCGAGCTGCACCTGGTACTGGCGCGCAGTAGCACGCTCCGCCTCGAGGGCTTCCTGTGCACGCTGCAAATCGGTCTTCTCGGCTTCCTGAATTTCGCGGTATTTCTCCGCGTCCGCGCGGAACTCGTTGCGCTCGGTGCGGTACCGGGCGTTTTCCTTGCGGAGCTTTTCCAACTCGTGCTGGTAGGACTCCGCGGTACGTTCCTGCGGCTGGTGGCCGTCCGCTTCCTGGGCGTTAGGCTGTTCTGCCACCTCCGTGGCTGCGTGCTCGGTGGTGGCGGTGTTTTCATCTGCCATGATTAACCTCCTGGGTTAGTTTTCGGGCATAAAAAATCCCCCGCCACCAACCAGTGGTGTGGGGGTTGTAGCATGGCGGGGACTCGCACCCCGCAAGCGTGACTACTTCATGCTCGTGTCTGCGGCGAGCGCCGCCCGGACTTCTGGGGCGACGTCGTTGACGTCCGCAGCTTCTACGACTATGTCCGGCTGGCCAAAATGCTCGAGGAACTGTGATTTAGCTTCCTCTATGGGTACGTCACGCTCCGCGCAATCGAGCAGGAAATCCTGCATCGTGTCGCCACGTGCAGCATCACGGATGTCCATGAGATTCTTCGACGTTGCGGTAAGAATCTTGGCCCCATCGAATTTGATGACCGCCACCTTACCGCCGCCTTGATACACCCAGGCGGTTCCTCTGGCAACATCAGGCCGCTTCACGTGATACCGCTTCGAGGGAAGCAGCTCAAGCCCCATTGACTTATACCTATCAGACATCTTGCCCAATCACCTCCGCATGCAGAACCAACTGTCCCTTTATCTCTTCGACTTGGTTAATCCTATATCGAGTTTGGCGTCCGAGAAGTAGCTCTTCTTCATCTGGGTGCTGAGAAATCGAAGAGCTCTTGTCATGCGCACCGTTCCAGCCCACATAGACCGCTTTTGTGCCGCTGGGCACTGCCAAGCGCAGTTCGATGCCCCCGAACTCGTCCTGCCCATGTGTTGACGTCGATAGGTAACCCCAGGCTTTGAATTCCTGCTTCCCCCACGAGCTCACGTCCTCCACGTCAAAGTAGCCTGACATCGCACTGCCAGCTAGTTCTTGGCGCTTGATGCGCCGCACCACCTCGACAGGCTCCTTGATGCGCGCCGCGCGCTCCATCGCCGAGTCGACATCACGCATAGCCTCAGCAACCGGCTGGAGCTCCCGCCGACGTTTCCTCGGCAACCGGTCGATAGCAGCAAACATGTCCTGACTCTTGTACTCCCGTGCGAGCTCATTCATCTCCCGATGCCCCACGTCGGTGTAGGCCCACAAGGCCCCAAGCTCTGGCTCAGTGAAATCGGGCTCCCTAACTCCGTACCGGTCATACAGGTAGTCGGCGGCTTTCGTACGTCCCATTTCAAGCAATGAGACCGGACGTCCCCCGCCGTCGCCGGAGCCACCGGACGCCCTTGGAGGCACCGGAGGTTTAGGTGGAACCACACCGTCAATAACCGCCTGGACTCCTCCCGGTGTCTCCGCAATCTTCTGGTTGAACCGCGCCAGCGTTGCCGCCGACCCGTCCCCCTTGTCAGATTCCCTCCACGCTGCTTCCAGCTTCCGGTACTCATCCTCGCCCTCCCACGAGTACCCCTTGAATACGAGCACACCCTGGCAATCACAGTGGTCGTGGTAGCGATGCCCGTCACGACGGCGCGTGACCGTGTCCTCGGAGTACACCGGGCCCCGCGATGCCAGCATCGCGCAGAACGCGCAGTTCTCCGCGCCGGACAGCACACGCGCGTACCCCATCTTCACGGGCTTCTTTGAGGACTTCACCCGCGCCTTACCGGCCATCGCGGTATTCGCCACCGCCCGCCGCCCGCCGGCACGCACATGCCTCCCCACGCGCGCCCCAACCCTTCCCACAACCTCCTCCACCACCCGAACGTCATGCGGGTCGGCTTGCTGTACCGCCACCCGGCGCGCCACCATCTTCTGCGTATCAGGGTCCAAGAACTCGACCTCAACAAGTGCTGTGGACTCCGGTGTCAGCCCGACGACGTCCGTAAGCGCCTGGTACAGGCTGTGGACGTCATAAGCATCTTCCTTCGCTGGGCTGACCTCAAGGCCCTGGGCGGCCGCGGCGGCTCCCATGTCCTGGACCTGCCGGCGGTACATCGCAGTGCGCGCAGCAGCCACCGTCGGGTACAGTTCCTGCGCCATGTCAGCAACCGCCGACGCTGATTGCGGCACACCGTGCTCTACGAGGTGTGCGGCTACGAGCTTCGCCACTCGCGCATCGAGCTTGCGAGCAGCAGCACGTATTTCCTCCGCCCCCATAACCACACCCCCTCTTCAGTACCTACACGTCTTCGCGCCGTAGCGCCACAGGAACCAATCCAGTGAAATCAATGCCTTCAAGCCCCAATGCCCGCGCAGCGCTTTCAGGCAAAACTCCCGCCCTGATCGCTTTACCCAGCGCGTCGAACTTTCCAGCTAGATCATCATCCCGGGGGGGGTAAGAGCACCGTCATTCGTTGCGTCAAACAAACCAACGTCAGAAACAACGCCACTACGCGCCTGCTGTGCGCGACGTACGCGCTCCTTAGTCCAACCCGGAATATCCGCCCAGAGTTCTTCCGACGGAATGCCCAACATCGTCGTAAGCTTCCCGAGGCCGTCCACCGTCTGTGCGAACGACCGCGACGACGTCTCCTCCCACGTAATCTCCGACTCAAAATCCGAGGCACCAGCCTCGTCCCCGGCAGCATGGGAGCACAACCGCAGCAGCTGCTCATGCGACTCACCAAACGAGGTCTGAATCTCTGCCGCCTGGCGATCCTTCGACGTCTCCAACGCCGCCAGACCATCCGCCGAGATGTTGCTAATAGCATTCGCCCCCAGAGACTGGGCGGGCACCTGCGCCAAGGCGGCAAAGTCTCGTACCGACGCCTGCCGCGACTCGATATAGCGCGACAAATCAGTCTCGTCGTACTGGCCGACCTTGACGTCAACATCATCAAAGAACTGCGTATCGGCCACAGACTGGCGAAATGCCTGCTGCTCCGAGTCTGGCATCCACCCAATCACGTACCGCTGTTTAAACGCCGCGAAATGCTGGGCAACGCCCTGCTCATAGTTCGTCCGGTTGATGCGGTCTTGCAAGCCGAGCAGGTGCTCTACGATGCCGCGGCGCTCCTCCCCATCAGCAAGCATGCGATCCTGGTAGCGCACGATCGGCACCGCTCCCATGTTGTGTGGCCGGGCCTCCTGAAAGACCAGGTTCGTCGGCGCAGAGTAAGTTCTGTCGAGCCATCCGCGCGGAAACTCCGGCGCATGCTGCACTCCGAAGAAGTACACGTACTCCTCGTCGTACAACCGCAGATAGCGGTCACCAATCTCGAGAGCCAGCATCGGATACTCATCCGACGAAAGCACACCTGGCAAGCCCACACTGTCCGAATAATAGGTGACCATGCGCCGCGGAGAATGCACCCCAATGCGTATCGCCCCATCCGTTGCGGGGAGCACCGACGCGTAGGCCGTGCCGTACGTCAACCCAGCACGGTGCAAGCCCGTCTGCCGCGCCGCCATCTTATTGCGCTGCCACCACTGCCACGCACCCGCCTGATCCCCGTCCGCTGAATAGAAGCCATCGACCTTAAGCGACTGCGAATATGTGTCGACAACGAGCGCCACAAACGGCGCAACCGACATCCGCGCAAGCTCCGCGTGCTGCTCACGGTTCTTCGACTTGATAGAAGCCCCCACGCGAGCTGCGGCCATCTCCGCATTCCACGGCACCATGTACTCATGGATATTGTCGAAGCGCGCCCGCTCTGCCACGTGGACAGACAACATATCTCGCACTGCCTGCCACGCCTTGACCTGATTCAACATGCTTCCCCTCCTTTCAAAGGACGCTAAATGAAAAATGCTTTGCCAGTGCGCTGCTTCTTCTTGCTGCGCCCATTCTGCTCACGGACTAGCCGCCACACCATGCGCGCGCCAATCATGCACACGCAAGCGTCAATCTTCTTCGACGACTTTCTCGACTCCTTACGCACCGTGATGCCATACCGGCCTTCATGACGGCGAGCGTTCAACACATGCTCCGTTAGGAGCGGGTTACCATCATGCGTGAACGAGTGCTGCATAATCTCAGCCTCCGCGAGCTCCGCAGCCGTGGTGAACTGAAAGTCCTTACCGCGCATATCCCAAGCAATCGGCTCGGGCTGCTGCGCGCCACGCGACGTCGCCCACAGCTCCAGCCGGTCGCGATACCGCTCCGGCCACGCCACCTTCGTAAACGATTCCCATTCGCGAACGTCCGCGAAGAACGCGACCACGTTCCAGGTGGCGAATGCGAAGTCGACGCGGTCATCGACGGCCTGGACGTCCACCATCGGCTTATCGTCGGGGTGTGCCGCGCGCGGCGCCCACACACCAATCGTGAAGACGTGCCCGTCCTCGATACGACACCCGACGAGCGCGGTGTGGTCGTTGGAGAGTGACCCGTCGAAGAACATGACGATGTCCTCGCCAGGGTCAACTACGATGTCGGGGCGCGCCATCTGCGCCCAATCCTGCGGGTCTGCCCACGAGTCCGACGACGCCACCGGCCAATTCAGGTACTTACGTTTCGAATCATCAACCCGCGCCGACGGCGACCAAATACGCGTCATAATCGCATCAATATCCGCCCACGGGCAATCACCGTAAACCCACTCGAGGCCGGCGCGCAGCGAGTCCGCATCCGACAAGTCGGTGCCATGCGGAGCCTGGCGCGCATCGTAGAGAATCTTCGACTCATTCTTAGACCGGCCAGTCTCCTGCAACACCCAGTCATCGAAAGTAGCCTCACCCGCCGAGCTAATACCCGGCTTCCACGCATTCAACGTCTCAAGCATGCGAGAACCCGACTTCGAGAGATTATCGAGCAGCGTACTATGCAACTCCACGCCACCGTTCGACGGCGTCCAGTGCTCCAACTCGTCGCCCACGACGAACGTCGCCTCCGCGCCTTCCGCAGTCGCAGCAGACGAAGTAATCACTTCGAGCTTCCCCTCCGGCTGGACAAAAATCTGCGTCTTGCCCACATCTAGCTGATAGTCCTCATGAAGCTTCGGCGCGTTCGCAGGCGACGCCATGGCACGCACCATGCGCATCGTGTTCTCCGTCTGGTCCAGCGATACCGCGGCGATCTGCACCCAAGGCATCGACACAGGTTTGCCGACGACTCCGCCAGGCACGTCCTTGTCGAAACGGGCGAAACGCACCGGGGCAAGCAGCTCGATAAGTGCCATGACGGCAGCGAACGGTGACTTGCCACTACCTTTCGCAAGGCGGCGCGCCGCATGATGATACAGCCAACGCCCATCCTCATCGACCGAGTAGAACCACAGCACAAACCGGGCCTGCTCACGAGTGAACTGCCATGCCATACCCGCCCGGATACCATTCGGGTGGCGCAGATACTTCGCAGCCCACGCCAGCGCCTCGTAGCCCAGCGTGCGCTTCGGCAGGCCGTCTGGGAGAGAAGATAGCCGCTCACGCGGGTCGACGTTATCCATATACACTCGCCTCCCCGTCGTGGTCTAGGAGAACATCTCCTTGTAGTTCGCCAGCACTGACGATGTCTCATCTTCACTCGCATCGGCGTCCGCGGCCTGAAGCTCGACACGTAAGCGGCGACGCTCACCCTCAGTTGTCATCAGCGCCGCGGCGCCACGGTTGAACTCTGCAAGCATCGACGCTTTGACAGGCTCACCAGAGTTCAGTTCCTGCGACATGACCTCCGCGAGCAGTCGGGCTGTCTGCCAGTCTGAGGGCTCATAGAATACGGCCTGGCCGGACTCCTTGAGAGAGCGGAACCAGTCCTTCATCAGTGGGTGCCAACTTGGAGACACTCGAGGCGACTTAGGTTTCGCGCGTGGCCCACTACCGTCAACGACTGTCAATGCCGGCTGGTTGCCTGCTGGCTTATTGCGGCGGCGCCGTTGATCACTGCGCTTTGGGGGCGGCCCAGGCATACAATCTCCTTTATCTCTTCATTGTTGAAGCCGTTTTCTTCAACCCGTACACAGGCTTTTGCCCTATGCGTCCCGTGGGTCCGTGTGCCGGTTCCGAGGGCCCTCCCCCACCCCACATACTAGACCAGGCCAGGGTGGGGTCGGCGCGGCAACTGCAATCGCTGACGCCGGGCGCGTCGGGCAGCTGCGGCTTCGCCTTGGCTCTTCTCCTGATGGCATGCGGGGCATAACCACTGGACGTTGTCTAGGCTGTCGGTTCCGCCGGCTGAGTGCGGGCGGATATGGTCGAGTTCAAGTTTTCCTTGAGTGCCGCAGTTGGCACAGTAGCTGGGCAGCTGTCGTCGGGCTTGGTTTCGGAGTTTCTTCCATTGGCGGGTGCTTGTTCGGCTGTTGCCGTTTGTCCATGCCATGGTGTGTCTCCTTTGGTGTCCTGCTCCGGTCGTGAGCCGGTGGCCTGCGTCTGTCCGCCCATAGAGCGTGACCTGGTGGACGTTGTTGAAGCGGTCGCGGGTAGTTGGCGGCAGGACTGAAAAAACGACAAAACCCCAACTCGTGGTTGGGGTTTTCTTTCTTTAGCGCAAGCGTAGCATTTCAGGGCCGCTGGTTGTCAAGCCCTAGCAGGCGAATGAGGAAACTCCGCTTCCGCTTTTCGAGTTGGGCGATGGTGATGGGCTCGTCGGGATGGCAGAAGTTGTGGATGATGCGGTGTTCTTTTCCGAGCTCTTCGATGATGTCGCTGGCCCAGTCGAGGTCGGAGATAGGTTGAGCGTGGTAGGCGATGAGTTCGCAGAGCCGTGGGGCGTTGTTGTCGGCGGCATGGATGCGGATGCCGGCTTCCCGGAAGGCGTTGTGTGCGACTTCTCGGAGATTGGTTTCATAGTAAATCCAGGTTTCGGTGGCGATAGGGTTGCCGGGTGGGCGCGATCCTGGGGTGGGGCGCATGACGCGGGCTTCGGGCCTGGGCGGGTGCAAGCCTTTGAGTTGGTGGAGCTCGAGGTAGGCGATGCGGAGTTGACGGGCGTGGTGTCGGAGTTCGTGCTCGTCGGTCTTCATGCGTTCTCCTTGACGAGGTATGCGAGAGCGTCGATGTCGTCTTTGCGCATATCCGCCCAGCGCATGACTTCGCCGTCGGGCGCGGTGACCTCGACCAGCGGCAGGGTTTGCCAGCCGTTGGCTTGCATGGTCTTGATGGCTTGGGGTGATTCATCGAGTTGGGCGACGGTGACGGGGATTCCCATGCGGCTGATGGCGCGGATGGTGGCGCGGCATTTTATGCAGCCGGGGCGGGTGTAGACGGTCGCGGTGTATTGGTCATTGGTTGCGGTCATTGGTTAGGTCCTTTCGAGTTCTGCCTTGACGGCGTCGATGAGTGCAGATTGTGTGGTGTCTTTGCGGGCAAGTGCCTTGGCGACGTGGGTGTCGATGGTGCCCTCGGCGCGGATGTGGACGATGGAGACAGGCTCGGTCTGCCCCTGGCGGAAAAGCCTCGCGTTGGTCTGTTCGTACAGCTCGAGTGACCAGGGTGTGGTGGTCCAGACGAGGATGTGCCCGCCGCTCTGGAGGTTGAGGCCATGGCCGGCCGACGCTGGGTGAATCAGTGCGAGTGGTATCTTGCCGGCACACCAATCGGCCATGTCCTCCGCGCTGGATAGTGGTCGGGCGTGCGGGAAGCGCTGGCGGATGCGCTCTGCTTCATGCTTAAACCAGTAGGCCACCAGGACGGTGTGCCCGGCTGCGGCTTCGATGATGTCCTCGAGTGCATCGAGCTTGGCGTCATGCACGTCCAGGACGTCGCCATCCGGCGAGTAGATGGCGCCGGACGCGAGTTGTAGGAGCTTGCCGGACAGGACACCAGCGGAGCCCGCTGTGATTTCCTCGCCGTCAATGTCGGTGACCATGGTTTTGCGGAGCTGGTCGTAGGTGGCGCGCTGCGCTCCGGTGAGGTGCACGACGCGGTCGGTGTAGGTACAGGGTGGCAGTTGCAGGTAGTCGGTGGTGCGCATCGACACGGTGATGTCCGCGATGGCGTCGTAGATTTCTTCCTCCGCGCCATCAGCAAGACGCCACTCGTAGACGATGTGGCCATTGCGCTTGCCCGGTGTGAACCACCGCTGGCGGAACGCGGTGAGGGTCCGCCCGAGACGCTCGCCACCATCCATGAGCTTGAACGGGGCCCATAGGTCGGCGAGTGAGTTGGGTGCGGGCGTGCCCGTGAGCCCCACCAATCTCGTGATGTGTGGTTGTGCGGCCATCAATGCTTTGAAGCGTTTGGCCTTGTGATTCTTGAAGCTGGAGAGCTCGTCGATGATGACCATGTCCCACCGCCAGGGGTCGCCGCGGCGTTTCAGCTCGGCGAGGAGCCATGGGAGGTTTTCGCGGTTGATGATGGTGAGGTCGGCGTCCTGGTCGAGTGCCGCGGCGCGCTGCTTCGGCGTGCCAACACACACCGCGTGGGTGAGGGGTTTGAGGTGGTCCCATTTGTCGAGTTCGGCGGGCCAGGTGTCGCGGGCGACGCGTAGCGGCCCGATGATGAGGGCGCGGCGTGCCTGGAAGGTGCCGTACATGAGGTGGTGTATGGCGGTGAGGGTGGAGATGGTTTTGCCCATGCCCATTCCTAGGAGTAGGGCGGACCTCGGGTGGCTGATGATGAAGTTGATGGCGTGTGCTTGGTAGTCATGTGGTTTGAATTGCATCGATGACGCTCTGTATTTGGTCGGGGTGGTCTATCCAGGTGGCGATGAATCCCATGTCTTGGAGTTGTTGGAGTCGGCGGGCCTGGAGGGGGCGGGGTTTCTTGCCGGGGGCTTTGACTTCGACGAATCCGAGCTTGCCGCCGCGCAGGATGATGAGTCGGTCTGGCATGCCGTTGGTGCCGGGGCTTGTGAATTTGTAGGCGTGTCCGCCTGCTTGCCGTACTGCTTTTTGGAGTGCTTGTTCGACGTGTTTTTCTTGCAATTTGGGGCCTTTCTGGAACAAAGGAACAAAGTTTTCCTTGGTAGCCCTCTGGATTAGGGGTTATGTGTGTTGTTTTGTACCTACATGTCCCCTAATTCACTCTTCAGGTCATTTAGTAAAAACTTTGTTCCGTTTGTTCCGGTATCTCGTTTCCCTCGCTAGCGCGGGATTTTTGGGCGGAACAAAGTGTGGAACAAAGTTTGTTTTTGTTCCGTTTGTTCCGGGGTGGAACAAAGCTTTTCGGGCTTTGTTCCACCCCTTTTGTTCCTTACTTTTCGACTCGAACATCTACTCGACCGTAGAGCCGCTGCTTGCCGTAGATAGGGAGCCTGCGTTGCTTGCCGGTGTCGTCCCATCCTGGGATTTGGGCCATGATGGCGGTGATTTCATGGGCGTCGATTTTCCGCATGGCATCTGGCTCACGGCCGAAGCATTCGGTCCAGATTTCAATCTTGGAAACGGTCTGCCGCGCCGCGGCGTGTTCCCAGATGCCTTGCGCGGCGACGTACTCGCCGGGCAGCGTGCCACCGTCGAGGTAGATGCGCCGCGCGCCGATAGGCAATGTCTCCCAGTTTGAGGGGAGTGCTTTGTCTAGGTATTCCTGGACGATGCCGACGCGGTCGTCCTGCTCGACCGCGTCCGCCTGCGCCTCGAGCGCCACCTCCAGGAGGTCGCCTTCGAGGTAGAGCTTCTCGCCGGCGAGGTCGGCGACGCGGGCCTCGGCCCACACCTGCTGCACTAGTTCCTCGGTGAGGTCTTGGACGGTGTAGATACCGTGGCCGGTGACTTCGATGGGGAGCCATCGGCGGTTGCCGGTGGGGTCGCGGAGGAAGCCTTCGCGGGCGTTGGTGGTGCCGACGAGGATGCAGGAGCGCGGGCGGGACTCAACAACCCGCCCGTAGGCGGGCCGGTACTTGTCAGCCTGACGGCTGATGAAGCCCTTGACGTTCTCGTTGTCGACTTTGCGCATGCCTGCGAGCTCGGAGATTTCGACGATGAGGTTGCCCTGCAGTTTCTCTGCGCCGGTTTTATCCCGCATGTCGGTAATCGAGATGTCGTCGCTGAACCACTGGCCGGCCAGCTTGGCCCAGATGGTGGATTTGCCGACACCTTGTGGTCCTTGAAGGACAGTGACGGTGTCGAATTTGCACCCTGGGTGGAAGGTTCGCCGGTGTGCGGCGACCAGTGTCTTGCGGGTGACGGACCGCACGTAGGTGGTGTCTGCGGCACCGAGGTAGTCGATAAGCAGGGTGTCGAGGCGCTCGGCCCCGTCCCATTCGGGGAGGGTGGTGAAGAAGTCGCGGACGGGGTGGAAGGCCCGCTTCGAAGCGACTGAGAGTAGTGCGTCTGTCATTTTCGTTGGGCTGTAGATCCCTTCATATGTTCTGGCTAGGTAGGTTTTGAGCTGGGCGTAGTCGTTTTCAGTCCAGCCGTCGCCGACTTGCTTCCATGGCAGGGCTTGTGGGTCGCGGGCGTGGAGGGTGTGGGCGTGGGCGTTCCAGCCGATGTGGGTGAGGTGCGGGTCGTGGGTGAAGATGAGCTCGAAGTTTCCGATGGAGTCTTTGAATCCACCGTTTCGGTTGACCTCGAGTTGTGTGAGCCACTCGGTGCCGGTGTTCTCATCGTCGGCCGCGGCGGCTGGCGGCTGCTCCCCTGCTGTCGGCTCCTGGACGTCGGTGCCGTCGATGGGCTGGAATGCTTCATTCAGCATGGCGGCAGTGGTGGCCGCGTGCTCGCGCTTGGTTGGCGTGTCCTGCTCGACCATGGAGAGCATCGCCAACGTTGACGGCAGTTTGTTGATGGGTGTGCCGGGGGCGGCGTCCTCGTCCTGTTCGCCGTAGAGGTGGGTGGCGACGAGGTCGAAGGCGGTGAGGTTGCGCCCGGCGGCGGGGTCGGTGGCGTGGTTGGACCATGCGCGCAGCCCACCGTCGTAGACGATGAGGCCGTTAGCGGAGGTGCCTGCAGTGTAGGTGTAGCGCCCGCCGGTGCCCAGCCGGTAGACCTCGCCGAGGAACGTGTCGATAGCTTGGGGGATGGTGTAGGCGCGGTTAAACGCGCCAATCAGGCCGGGCTTAGACCTGGGGTCTTCGGCTTTGCCGGTGTGGCCGGCCGCGGCGGCGGCCATGGTGAGTTGTGCGGTGTGGGTGTCGATGCCGGGCCAGGTAGTCATGTCCCGCCAGTCCGCATACCGGGCGAGGGCGGCGTCTGGGTCGAGGTCGGTTTTGCCGCGGCTGACCTCGACGCGGTAGTCGCCGTCCTGCAGGGTGGACGGCTTGTACATGAAGCGCTCCGGCTCGAAGGTGGAGGCGTCGAGCCAGTCGAGGCCGGGGTTGATGTCCTGGCCGATGCGGCGAGCGACCGCCCCGTACTCCTCGGCACTGATGTCGCGGGTGAGCCACACCCAAACCCGCCAGCGCTGCTCTTCTTCGGTGTGGCTAAGCGTGGTGTGCGCGAGCCATGCGCAGTCGAGGGTGTCCTGCAGGTGGGCTGAGAGGTCGACGTCGTTGGGGAGGTCATCGATGTCGAGGGTGATCATCGAGCGGGTGAGGACGTGGCCTTTGCGGCGGCGCCCGTGCTTGAGGTGGCCGGCGACGAAGCCGCCAACATCCTTCCACTCGCCCTGCGTGGCCTTCGCCGCGGCGTGGTATTCGGCCATGGTGTGTGCGACCTCGATGGGTTGGTAGGCCCATGCGGTGAGGTCTTGTTTGGTGGTGTGGGTGTTGGTCCAGGTGGTGGAGGTGCGCCGTGGCGCGGTTGCCAACGTTAGTTCGCGGTTCATTGGTTGTCTCCTTCCTGGGGTGTGAGGATGTTGAGGCTGATGAAGAGGGCGATGATAGCGTCGAGGACGAGGTCATCGAGGATGTGCACGCCACGCTCCGCGAGGTATGCGTGCATGGCCTGCCGAGCGGTGGACGTATAAGTCATAAGTTGTTTTTTGAGTTGTTGAGAGTGGCTAAGGTTTTGTGTGTTGAACTGGGGTTATTTAGTTGTTTTGGGGTTGTTGGTGCTAAGGGGTGAGCCCCCGTCCTGATGGGGTGTCAGAATGGGGGCTCGAGCGGCTGGGCTTGGAGGGTGCTAGAAGCCGAGGTTTGCGGAGGGGACGTTGATTGCGGGCCGGCCACCAATCGCGGAGAAGACGTCTTCGGCGGTGACCGGTGCGGCGCCCAGACGCTCGCCGTCCTTCGCCTTCTGCACACCGACGATGGTGGCGGCTACGCCGACATTGCCTTGGGAGGCGTAGACGTAGAATTCGACGCAGGCGTTGACGTAGCAGCCGCTGTAGATTTCATCTGCGTCGATGAGTGGCTGGGCTTGCTGGTCGACGATGAAGGGCTTGCGGTCGGCGTTGGCCTTCGCGGACACGTAGAGGTGGTTGGCGAAGGCGTCGCCGCGGGACACGCCGTCGTTCTTCGGCTTGTCGCCGTCGCGCAGCGGTGGGTAGAGGGTCTGCTGCGGGTCGATGGGGGCCTTAATCTTGCCGCGGGCGACTGCGTCCTTGACGGCTTCGTTGACAGCGGCCTGGAGGATACCGATGGTCTTCGCGTCGTCCTTCGGGACGAGGAGCACCGCCTGGTACTTCGGGTCGGCGCCTTCGTTTGCGGCGCGGGGGACGAAAAGGTCGTTGTAGGACAGGCGGGCTGGGAAGGTTGCGTGGCGGGAAGTGAGTGCCATGATGGGTTTCCTTTCTAGGAGGTGTGGGTGTCGTTGGTGGTGTCGGCGAATGGTTCGCCGCTGGGGTTGAAGATGGACTGGATGCGCTGGTAGGCGTCCTGGTCCTGCGGGGTCGGGGTCATCTAGGTCTCCTTTCTCTCGCTGTCGACGCGGATTTTTTCGGTCAGTATGGCGATGATGATTTGCAGTGCTTCGGCGCGGGTGAACCCGGCGTCGACGTATGCGCCGAATACCGCGGCTAGCCCTGCAGCCTGCCGCCGGGCTTCGCCGTCTGCTTCGGGGAGCTGTCCTGGGGTGCGGAATTGCATCATGCGAAGTCCCTTCCTGCGATGTGCATGGGGATACGGTTCGGGGTGGGTGTTTCCCCGGCGTCGTTGATGTCGTTGAGCTGGAGAACCTTGAGGCCGATGGCCTTGGCGACCTGGAGCTCGAGACGCGCGCCGGCGGAGTTTTCCCACCCGTCAAGCAGGTAGATGAGGTCGCACTTGACGAGCAGCTTGATGGCTTCGCGCATGTAGTAGCTGTGCGGCTTCTCCTCGCCTGGCTGTGGCGGGTCGACGGGAAGAGCCCTGTATTCCCAGGGGTGGTCACGGTGCGCACCGGAGTACACGCGGAAGCCATGCTCCGCGAGCAGCTTTCCTGCTTCATGGAAGGCCGGGTAGTTGAAGTTCGGCAGGCCGGTCATGGGACCGGCGATGTACACGTTGGTCATGCTGTCTCCTTGGTTTCGATGGGCTGGAATACGGTGTCGGCGGTGGCGATGGTCAGCGCGGGCCGGGGGTCATCGGCTGGCACCAGCGTTGGCTTGCCTGCGGGCTTGTGCAGCAGCGGGCCGACACTCTGGTCGAAGGTTTTCTTGCCGAGGAGCTTGGTCATCGCGGTGATGCCCAGCACCTTCTTCTCGTAGGGGTCGTGGCCGAGCTCCTGAACCACGTCGGCGACCGCAGTCTCGTCGGTGTACTTGCGTACCGACCGGCCTTCCACCAGCTTCAGGCCGGGGTACTCGTGACCTTGGTTGGCCTTGTCGAGAGCATGGTTTTCGACCTTGCCGAGCCACTTCTTGAGCTCGCCGGACCAGGTGACGATTTGGGCAATCTGCTCATCGGTGAGGGTGGCCGGGTCCGGCGCCGCCGGAACGAGTGAGCCCTCGGACTCCATCGGCACCGGCTGGAAGTAGTGCTGTGCGAGTGCTTGGCATTGTGGGGCGTGGCGGCAGAATGTGCACCACTCCCCCGCGGCCAGCTCGCCCGACCCCTCGATGGCGAGGGCGGCGGCGGGCTTGACCACATCCTCAGCCCAGGCGAGCAACTCGGTGACGGTGATTTCGTCGGTGGAGATGTTGTTGCGGCGGGGTTGGAAGATGACCATGCGCACGCGCTGGACGTTGTAGAGCATGCCGTAGAGGTGCAATGCTCCAAGGGCGTACAGGCGCATCTGCGGATTCCCCACCGCGCTGACTTCCACGCCCTTGCCGTACTTCAGGTCAACGATGGTCATGGTGCCGTCGCCGACGATGACCGCGTCACCCGTGCCGAAGCCGTCCGGCACGATGTGGGAGAAGTCGAGGCGTTGTTCGATGGCGAGGAAGGCGCCGGGGCTGGTTTCCCGCGCGGCGGCGAGTTCCGCCATGACGGCGTCGGCGTAGTCGTCGGTGTGTGAGTCCATCTCTTCGTCGATGCCGTCGCGGTCGACGAGGGTGGTGGGCTCGTCGAGTAGGAGGCGGAGCTTATGCTCTGCGAGCTCATGTGCGAGGGTGCCCTCCGCCGCGGCGGCGGACTCCGAGTCCGGGTAGCGCTCTTCCAGGCGGGCCGAGGGCGTGCAGTGTAGCCAGCGGTGTGCGCCGGAGGCGGATAGGAGGGCGTGGGCGCGGCCGGCGTGCCCTTCGGCGGGCTGGTCGGTCATGGTGCCGAAGGACGCGACCTTGTTGAAGGTCAGGCGCTGCGGCCCCTGCGCGGCATGGTTGAGCGGCACGCTCTTGCGGTTGAGTCGGCTGAAAATCTTGTAGACGTCGCCGTCGGTGGTTTCGACGTGGGTGGCGCCGAGCTCCTGGAGCTTCGCTGTGGCTGCGTCGGTGTCGGTCAGGTCGAGCGCGTCGACGGTGATGAGCTGCTGGTAGTGCTGGGTCATGCTTCCTCCGTGTGCTGCTGTGCCATGGTGATGAGCTCTTCCCACTTGTCGGCGGGGAGCTTGTCGAGGTGGTCGATGCCGAAGTGTGGGAACAGGGTGCCGGCGATCCATTGGCCGCCGCCGTTGTTGGCGATGCCGCGCAGGAGCTGCTGCGCGGTGGCGCGGAGTTCAGCCACGTCGGGTCCAGGCTGCGGGGCCGGCACGGGGGCAGGCTCCGGTGCTGGGGTGGGCTCCGGCTGCACTTCCATAGGAGCCTGTTCCTGGACGGGAGTCTGTTCCTGGGCGTGAGTTTCAGCGGGCGGACACTCGCCTGCAGGTTCGGCCTCGATGCGTTCCATGGCTTTAGTCAGGCCATGGATTGTGATGGCGAGCAGGTCGAGGGTGAGTTCCTTGGTAAGCCAAGTGGTCATGATTGGTGGTCCTTTCGGTTTTGCAGGAGGGCGACGCCGCGACTTGTGGCGCGCGTTCCGTTATCGGTGGTGTAGATAAGGCCTGCGTCGAGGAGGTCCTCGAGCTGTGCCTTGGTGAGGTGCTTGCCTGCTGCCCAGCGGCGCAGAGTGGATTCCTGAAACTCAGTCGGCATTACAGGCTCCCGGTGCAGACGTTGGCGGGGTTGTAGGTGACCGGTGGCGCGCCGATGATGAACATGAACGCGACGGTGCCGATGATGGTTAGCGCGACGAGGGCGACTTCGAAGCGCCAGCGGCGGTCGAGCTGATCTTCGAGCTGGGCGATGTGTTGGAGCCGGCTAGCTGCGGTGGGTGGGTTGGTGGTCGGGATGGGCATGGCGGATTTTCCTTTCATAGGCGCTGGTGAGTGAAGCGATATGGTGGGCGTGCGCGGCGCCATCCTTGAGGCGGCGGCGGATACTCTCCGGCAGTCGGGGCATGGTGTACAGGGCGCGATAGCGGCCCTCTATGTCTTTGAAATGTGCGATTGCTTCGTCGATGGTGATTTCCCGCATTAGCCCCTCCGCATCATGTAGAAGCGCGGCGTATAGGCGCGGTAGCGACGATGGAAGATGTGCTTGAGTAGTCGTTTCATGCTGCTCCTTGATTCATGTACTGGTCGAGCCAGGATTGTGTTGTGCGCCAGGTCTTGCCTGGTTTGCGGGCCTCAATGTCGCCGCGCCGCATCAAGGTGCGGATAGTTTCGGCGTGAAGGCCCGTGTACTCAGATGCTTCCCTCACGGTCAGCCAGGCCGGTGTAGTATTCATGGGTGTCTCCGTTTCAGGTGGACAGAGCAAGACCCCCGCGTAGTTACAGCAGTCGCGGGGGCCTTTTGTGTATGTGGGGGGGTTGCAGGCGTGCAGAGCCAAGCGGGCAGTGTCCAACCCCGCCGGATACAACCTTGACGCTCCATTTCGCCTTGAACAGGAAGAACGCGCTTAACAACCCCAAGTGCCCAGCCAGGGAGTCGAACCCCGGTAGTGCTTGCAAGAATTCAGCCACCCGCTATATAGGCAATAAGTGATGAATTCGTGTTCCGTTCTGGGCTTGGTATTTATGTCAGCGCCGTTCGTTCCCTCCCAACCACGTTGGGCGGGGTTCGCCTAAGACGCATACTTTTCGAAATATCTATCCGCTATCTGCTGGAAATGAGGCTTCATTTCCTTATGCCGGGACAGGTAAGCGTATGCACTGTTACAAGCACGACATCCGCGACGGTTGGATTTACTAATTACCAAGTTCCCATGGCAGAAGGCGTGCCCCTTCGAACAGTGCGTTTTCACAGCATTGTGATGGCGCCCATTGCGCACTTTATCTAGGGTGTTTTCCTTCCTTGAGCCCCAGCGCAAATTTTCCAGCCGATTATCTTCCGGGTTGTCGTTCCAGTGGCACGCCTCCATGCCATCAGGGCACGGACCAACAAAAGCCTCTAAGACGGCGCGGTGAACATGTATTGAGGTTCCTTTTCCTCCTCGGAAAAGATTCACTCGTAAATGGGAAGTTCTACCGTCGTGAGCCGGGGACAATATCTTCCCTTTTAGTGGTTGGTTAACCCCGTTAGACAGGGTGATGATTCGGGGTAGAGACCGCACTCTTCCTCCGTTAGAAACCTCGTAGTATCCTTCCCAACCGGGGATTGGTCTCCATTCTTCTTTCATTTTTCTTCTTCTCTTTCTACTCGCCTTATTTGGGAGAGCGTGCCGTGTGCAGGACTTGAACCTGCTGAGTGCCCTTCACGGCTTGGGGTTTACGTCCTTGGTGGTTCCCTCCCGCTTACGGCGGGGTGCCTGCCTGTCGGCTTGGCCTAATGCTTCACGGACATGTCAACGTGGTTCTTAAGCCCGGTATCTTCTATCAGGACAATTCACTAATTCAGTTGTCAGTCATCGCGGCCAACTGGTTCCTGCCCTATCCCCTGGGGCAGGAGGTGTTCGGCGGCCTGGTGCCCGTGGGGAGGCTTGCACTCCCCTGCCTGCTAAGTCGGGCTATTCCTCTTCGATCTGCTCGCGTTCTCTGATGGAGCTGCGTGCGAAGCGTTCCGCTTCCTCAAAGAGCGCGTCGACCTCATTAGGGTTTATTTGCTCCTTGAGTGCTGCTTTGATGTAGCCGAGCATGAAAGCTTCTAAATATGCGGTGTTCATGGGTCTGCGTCCTTATGCGGTGGTGTAGTACTGGTCCCACACGCGCTGCATCAGCTCCCGGTCTGCTTCGGTGTAGCCGTTAACCTGACGCACCTGCCCGTTAGATAGGGTGAGGTCGTACTTTTCCGGCTCCCTCCCCTTTTCCAGCGTGTACAGTGCCTTCATGCGTTTGCCAAACATTGGGGCCACGGACTTCATCTTCTTGTTGGAGAGGTTCTTCGACTTCAAGAAATCCGCCGTGTACAAAGGCCGGGTTTCCGGGTTCAGCTCCGGCACCTCACCTAGGCCGCGTGCCAGAACAATGCGGGCCTTCGCCTCCAAATGGTCGGGGTGAATAAGGCCCTTAGCCGCCTGGCACAGTTCCATCTGCATCTGTGACTGACGCATGAGTGCGTTTAGTTGGTGTTCCTCGGCACGGGGGTTGATGGCGCCACCGTTGTGGAAGTAGGCGTCGAGGGCGTTAGCGGCTTCGAGTTGGTAAGCCTCAAGCGTTGGGCGGGCCGCTTCGGAGACGCGGTTAGTGTCGATGGTGGCAAGCCACATCGTGAGAGTGCGACGGTCAACCATTGAAGTTTGGTAGTTCTTGCCGTCCGCCGCAGTTGTGGTCATCATGACCATGACTGCCCATGGCTTAGATTCGAGCTTGCGGTGTTGACTCTTCCAGTCAATGCCGAGCGCATCGCAGACATGCTTTGCACTGGCCCACTCGGTGCCGTCGTGCTGCACCGCCATAATGGGTCTAGTGGCCCCCGGGACCGGGATGGTGGCGAGCTTCGTGCTCATTTGATAATCTCCTTGATGTAAAAGGTTTTTACTTTTGCCCCCTGTTCCAGCAGGGGGCTTTTCTTTTGCCTCGGCCAGGCCATCGGCATGCTGTTTCGGGCTGCGGATGATTGTTACGGTGACCTCGGGTGTGGCCTTTCGAAGTAGGGCTTTGATTTCTTCAACGGTGTAGGGCCTATCGCCCGGAAGATTCACGGTCACCTCCGGCGTTGCTGCGCCGGGGTTTTTCTTGCTTCCGAGGGTCATGCCGCGTCCATTTCCGCTACCTGGTCGAACCATGCGCCGATGTAGTGGGAATCGCCTTGCAGGGTTGCGACGCGGAGCGCGAGTTCTGCGGTGACTTTCGCGCCGGCGCGCAGCTTTGGCAGGTCAGCGGGGTAAACACCGATGAGGAGTGCCAGCTGTTCATCTGTCTGCAAATTGCGCGAACGCATGATTGCGTCGAGAGCGCCGGGGCGGAAGGTGTAACGGGGCGGTGCAATCACAGCCATGTAGTTACCTCCGTGTAAGTTTTGAGATTTTGCAATCCGGCATGTTGTGAACCGGACAGGATTCATTATGAACCCCTCGCGGTTCATTGTCAACCCATGTAGGTTTATTTTCGACTTTTCGCAGCGCTTGACACGTTTTGCAACATGGTTCATAATGAACCTATGACACTTCAAGAATGGCTAAAATCCCTCCCCGGCTCCCCCACCGTCAGCCAGGCAGCAGACCACTCCGGAGTCTCCAAGGCCACCCTGCTCCGCCACGACAAAAAGGGCGAGACCACGGCGGAATACGCAATCACCATCGCGCGCGCTTACAAGGTGAATGAAGTTCAGGCGCTTATCGACCTCGGCTTCATCACCAAGAAAGCCGTGCTCGAGCTGGGCATCACCATGTCCCTCGATAACGCGACCAACGAGGCGCTTCTCGAGCAGGTGCTGCGCCGTTCTGACCCGCAGGCACGCCACCTCTTCGGCAACGACGGCACCGAGGACGTCATCGGCCTCCGCCCCGATTTCCGCGTCGTGTCCGACCCTGATGCTTTGATTGAACGCATCAACTCTGGTGAGGAACAGATCGCGGCCCAGATGGCGACTGAACCCCTGGAAGAAAACCAGCCCTAGTCAGACAGGAGACCTATTCCCCATGAGCTTTGTTGAAGATCGTCTCGCGGACATGCTGGCCGGTCTTAACGTCCGCTTGGTCGAGTCCTCAAAGCTCGACCCCCAATACAACGCGGTGTGGCACCCTGCCAGTCGCACTGTCATCGTGCGCCGCGACCTCGACCCCGTCACCCGCACCTGCGCCATCGCCCACGAACTCGGCCACATCGTCAATGGCGATACGTGCTCATCCCCACGGGCTGAACGCTTAGCCGATGAATGGGCCGCGCTGCAGCTCATCGAAGCCGACAGGGTTGAGGACGTGGCCGCAGACTGCGACGGCGTGCCGACAGCAGTCGCCGCCGAGCTGGGCGTGACCCCGCACCTTTTGGGCGTGTGGATGCAACTGTTCGCCGCCGGGCGTGTTTCGACCATGTCGTGCATGATTCTCTAGACAACTCTCACGAAAGGACTCTCACATGAAAACCATTGACCTGCGCTCCCTCGGCATTGACGAGTGGCAACCGGAATACGAAGTCAAGGGCGTGTTCTACCACCAGGACACCGCCCAGAAGATGGTGCGCGCGAACCGTCTTGATGATTTCGGCCGTCACAATGTGCGCCTAACCGTGGTGCCTGAACCGGATAACCCACATGGAGACACCGCCCTGTCTGTGCGGTGGAATGACAATGTCCTCGGCTACATCTCAAAGGATGATTCCCCGAACTACAGACAGTTGCGCCGCATCGCTGCGTCCGGGTTTGACGCAGAAACGTGGGGCAGTCTGACGATTATGAGCGACTGGTCTAGCGACGATGATGAGCCGGAATACCGCTACTCGGCGACTGTTCAGCTCCCGGACGCTAACCGCTTGTTCCCCATGAATCAGCCACCGGAGGGCCGCTACACGCTCCTGCCCACCGGCAGTGCCATCCAAGTAACCAACGAGTCGAACTACTACGAGCACCTGCTCGATTACGTGCCAGAGTCCGGTGAGGGGCTACTGATCGTCACCCTGCACGTCGAAATGGTTGGAGTGCGCCAAAAGCGCGAAGGTGTGGTCGTGGAACTCGACGGCTCCCCCATCGGCGAGCTATCTAAGGCCAGCTCGGAGAAGTACATTACCGCCATCAAGCACCTGAATGAGCAGGGGGTAACCGTCGCGTGCATGGCGAAGATTAAGGGCTCATCTGTGGCCGCTGAGGTCACATTGCACGCGAAGAAGGCCCATGAGTTGACGGAGGATGAGCTGAATCCGACCGGGTTTGATGCGTTCCCGACGCTGGTGCCGTTCCAGGCCGACCCGGACGCCTACGATGCGCCGGACAGGTACAAGGGTGAGGAATCTTCTCATTACTCCACGCCTAAGCCTGCGAGCGCGCCGGCATCCAACACCATCATTGTGCCGCTCACATCGACGCCGGCGGCGGCGGAGTCAGACGCTGTGTGGGAATCATTGCTCACCCCGGATGGCACTAAGCGTGCGAACCTGTGGCAGCGTGGCTACGCGCGGGCTGTGGTGGGCAAGTCCACCGGCAAGACTGGGCCGCGCATTGACTACGCCACGGTTGGGCAGTGCAAGGATATCGTGGCGCATTTCGGCGGTGACGTGGCTGAGGTGGATAAGCGTGGCAGTGCTCTCTTGAAGTTCATGTGGTGGTTGCTGGTGGGCATGCTGGTGTTGGTTGGCCTGATTTTCCTAGTGGCTGGTTTGTGGCAGGTTCCGGCGTTGATTGCAGCGCCGTTCGTGCATCATTACTGGTCGCGCAGTCGCCTGAAGCCGCCGTTCGGCAAGCAGGGCTGAATTTGAAAGCCCCCGCGGAGCTGTGCTCAATCGCGGGGGCGGTGCCCGCGTGGCCCTCGGGGGCGGGCGTTGCAGGCCCCCACAGCATAAATGAAAACCCGCCCCTGGCGCTCAACATGTGGAAGTCGCGAGCACCAAGGGGCGGAGTATCCAACCACTAACGGGAAGGACACGTATATCTTATGTCATCGATTAGGCCGTACAAGACCGCAAAAGGCAGGGCGTGGCGCGTACAATACCGCAGCCCCGACGGCAGGAACCGCACCAAACAAGGATTCAGAACGAAAAGCGCGGCGCAAGCGTGGGCCGATAAAAACGCCACCACCATCCGCGAAGGCGACTGGATCGACCCCAACGCCGGCAAAGTTACCGTAAACGAGGTTCAGGCAGCGTGGGAGGCTAACCTCACGCACCTAAAGCCTAAGACGCGGCACGACATGCTGGCCGTGTGGCGTAACCATGTGGAACCGAAGTGGGGAACGCACAAAGCATTCAGTATTAAGCCTTCCGAGGTACAGGCGTGGGTGTCTTCATTGGACAGGTCCGCGTCGCTGGTTAGGCAGGCTCACGCGGTGCTCGCTCAGATTCTTGACCTGGCGGTGATGGACAAAGCAATCCGTGAGAATCCGGCTCGTGGGGTGAAACTGCCCCGCAAGGACGCGGCAAGGAAGGTGTATCTGACAGCGGAGCAGCTTGGCCTGCTGGTGGGTGAATGCACACGCTACCGAGAGCTGGTGTGGCTCCTTGGCACAGTGGGGCTTCGATGGGGTGAGGCGGCAGCACTCCGGGTGCGGGATGTGAATGTGCTTCGCAACCGTATCAGTATTGAGCGCAACGCAGTCACCGTAGGCAACGAGGTGATTATTGGAACGCCTAAGACGCATGAGGTACGCCAGGTGTCTGTACCGCCTTCGGTGATGCGGATGCTGGCCCCAGTGATGGACGGGAAGGGACCGGACGAATTGTTGTGGCCACGTCGTGACGGCACGCCGATGAAACCACCCACGCATGGCAAGTGGTACTACAACGCGCTAGACCGCTGCATGGAAAAGTACCCGGATTTCCCGCGAGTCACCCCACACGGACTTCGACATGTTGCGGCCGGCCTGATGATTTCAGCCGGGGCGAACGTGAAAGTTGTGCAAAGGCAACTCGGGCACGCGAGCGCGGCGATGACGTTGGACACCTACGCGGAACTCTTCGACGAGGATTTAGAGGCTGTGGGTAGTGCCGTGGAGGGAAAGATTTCGGGTGTCGTGGGATTGCATGGCGTAGGGGCTTAAAAAGGGTGTTTATGCTGGTTAAACATGGTTTATGTCACTGGTTCGAGCCCAGTTGGAGGAGCAGGATGGCCGCAAACACTGAGGTGTTTGCGGCTTTTGCGTGTTCTCGCCATGCTTCGTTCAAGGGTATGCTGGCAAAGACACGACCTTAGCCTTCTAACGAGAGGACATACCGATTCAATGATTCAATTTGTCGTCGGCGCTGCGGCCGGTTACGTCTTTGGCACGAAGGCTGGTCGAAAGCGCTATCACCAAATCAAGGACGGATACGAAAAACTCGCCAACTCTCGGGCGACGAAGTCAGTAATCCATGGAGCGCGTAAAGCAGTTGCACAGAGACTAGATCCAGAACCACGGATGAAGGAAGTTAAGGACGTGTCTAGGCGAGATTTCTCTGCGAATCCGAAAGACTACACAATTTACGAACCCGACTCCGATTAGCGCATCCGAAGTGGTAGACTAAGACTTCCACACATAAAAGGGGACACAGCCATTGACTCGACTCATTTGGCTGTGTCCCTTTCTCATTGTAAACAATCACGTTCACGCGCAACCTACTAGCTACCTGTTGCGCGAAATGCTCTCTCATTCAGCTCCCGGCGCGCCTGTTCTAACGCCACGAGATCAGAGAACAGTGAGTTGTACGCCGCTTGGTCGTCGGAGGGACGCATACGGCCAAGCTGGGCTTTGATGAGAGCAATCTGGTCACCGACGCGGGACTCCTGGAGGCGCGAGAGCACGGAGTCGGTATAGACGTTCATGTCGACGTCGGTGGGCAGGATTTCCTCGACGGCGAGCTCGGAGATGAAGCTCTGGGCGGTGACGTCGGGCATCTGCTCGCTGACTCGTGCGACCCATTCGACGGGGGGCATCGTCAGCGCGGTGGCAATGCCGCCGGCCTTGGTGATGGCCTCGCGCACGGCGCGGTAGGCCAAATTGGTGTAGCTGGCGGCATCGATGCCATCGAAGTATTCGCCGGCGTTCTGCGGGTATTGGAGGGCGATTTTTAAGGCCTCGCGCTGCGGCCAGAGGTGAGTGTCCTTCGGGTTGGGACGATGGAGCACGGGGACGTCCTGCGCCGCAGGAGCCTGCTTGGAGTCGTCGAAGCGACGAATGGTGCGCTTCTCCTTCTTAGGTGCACGGTGGGCCTGCTCGACTTGCTGGAGGACCTCCATGGGGTCAGGCCAGCCAACCCACGCGGAAAGGCGGCGTGCGTACTCGTCGCGCAGGGGCTTGTCCCGGATGTCGGCGACGACGGGGACGGCGCGGCGCAGGGCTTGGAGGCGGCCCTCGGCAGTGTCGATGCGGTAGCCGGCGATGATGGTCTGCACGACGAACTCGAACATGGGGATGCGGTCTGCGATGAGGTCGCGCACGGCGGCATCGCCACGCTTGATGCGTAACTCGCAGGGGTCGAGGCCCTCAGGCGCGACGGCGACGAAGGACTGGCCGGTGAACTTCTGGTCGCCTTCGAAGGCGCGCATAGCGGCTTTCTGGCCGGCCTCGTCGCCATCGAAGGTGTAGATGAGCTCGCCGTTGAAGTAGGAGTCGTCCAGCATGAGGCGGCGGAGGATCTGGAGGTGGTCCTCACCGAAGGCGGTGCCACAGGAGGCGACGGCGGTCTTGACGCCGGCGGCGTACATAGCCATAACGTCTGTGTAGCCCTCGACGATGACGGCCTGGTGGCCCTCCGCGATGTGCTTCTTGGCGAGATCAATGCCGAAGAGGACCTTAGTCTTCTTGTAGAGCATCGTCTCTCTGGTGTTCATGTACTTGCCCATCGGGTCATCATCGAAGAGCTTGCGGGCGCCGAAGCCGATGACGTTGCCGGCGAGGTCCTTGATGGGCCAGATGAGGCGACGGTGGAACATGTCGATGGGGCCGCGCTTGCCCATTTTGGACAGGCCGGCCTTCTCGAGTTCCTCGAAGGAGAAGCCCATGCGGATGAGGTGCTTGGTAAGCGTGTCCCAGCCCTCGGGAGCGTAGCCGCACTGGAAGTCGTAAATGATCTCTTGGGAGAAGCCGCGGTTGAGGAGGAAATCTCGGCCAGGTGCTGCCTCGGGGGTTTCGAGCTGCTTGCGGTAGAAATCGTGCGCCGCCTTGTTCGCCTGGATAAGGCGCTGACGCAGGCCTGGCTTTTCCTCACGGGCGGCGGCACTACCCCCCTGGTAGGTGATGTGGTAGCCGATCTTCTGGGCGACGGCCTCGACGGCCTCGGGGAAGGTGAGCTGCTCCATCTCCATAAGGAAGTTGAAGACGTCGCCGCCCTTGCCCGTGGAGAAGCAGTGATAGTAGCCGCGCTGCGGGCGCACGTGGAAGGACGGGGTGCGCTCGTCTTTGAATGGGCTCAGCCCCTTCATCGAGTCGTAGCCAGCAGGCTTTAGTTGTACGTACTCCCCCACGATTTCCTCAATGGGTGCACGTTCACGGATCGCTTGAATATCGCTGTCCGGAATCCTGCCTTTCGCCATGGGTAATAGATTACCTGCACTGGCAAATCAGCGACCGATTTCTTCATGGTGCTATCCGTTTGCAATGATGGGGGTATGGCGCACTCTACCCCCTCGAAGAAATCACTGCCTGCCGTCATCGGCGGCGTGGTGCTGGTCCTCGTAGCGGGCTATTTTGGCATCGACTTGAAGGGCGATTCTGGGGCTTCGTCGTCGGCGACGTCTGCTCCTGCCTCAGCATCTGGGACGGCGGAGACTGAGGGGGCATCGGAAAGCTCATGTGCTTTGGACACGCTGCCGACTGAGGCAGCGGAGACGGTCGACGATATCCTCGCCGGCGGGCCGTACGAGTACCCCGACAACGACAACGTGCGGTTTGGCAACTACGAAGGCGTGCTACCGAAGGAGTCGCGGGACTACTACCGCGAATACACCGTGGACACGCCGGGCCTCAACCATCGCGGCACGCGCCGCATCGTCACCGGCGGCGGCTCCGACACCGACCCCGACGTCTGGTACTACACCGACGACCACTACGAAAGCTTCTGCACTATTCCCGACGCGGAAGGGTAACCATCATGAACCGAGTTCTCATCACCGAACCGCTGCGCACGCGCGAGGAATTCTTTGCCGCCCTGGGCAAGATGCACTTTGTGGGAGACTCCCCTGCTCCCAGCAACCTCGACGCACTTGCCGACTTTGTGCGCGAATTCCGCGTTGACGTGATTGTGGCCGCAGATATGGCGCTCGAGCTGCATGACTACACGGACCTGGTGCGGGTGTTGGAGGCTGAGGGTGTGAAGTTGGTTCGCTAGTCCATGAAGCCGGAAAGCTCGGCGCTGCGCTTGGCCAGCCGCTCGAGGCGGGACTCGGTCATGGAGGCGATTTGGTCGATGATGACGCGGTCGCGTTCGGCGTCGGAGTCGGCGGCGAGCCACCAGCCGGCGAACATGGCGTCGAGGGAGCCGGGGGCGCCGGCGACGAGGTAGTCATAGACGCGGTAGATGCGCTCGCGTTGGCGGTCCTGACGCGCGAGGTGCGCGGGGACGTCCATGACATAGAGGACCGCGATGGTTTTGAGCAGCTTGACCTCGGCTTGGGCGAGTTCGGGGACGACGAGGTGGCCGTTGGTGCGGCCCAGCTTGTTCTCGGCGAGGAGGTCTGCGTTGGCGGTACGGGTGGCACCCACGGTGGCGCCGACGTAGCGGCCGACGAGCTCGGAGGTCATCTTCTTGAGATCGGTGTAGGCGCGCAGGGAGTAGTCGAAATCGCCGATGGCATTGATGACGTCGAGACGGCGGAGGGAATCGGCGGCATCGAGAAGCTCTGCTGCATCCCCGCCGAAGGCCTGGGCGCCCTTTTCGGCGAGGGTGGCAAGCTCCACCAAGTCCCAGAGGACGGACAGGGAAATGCGACGGGAGATGATACCGTCTTCGACGTCATGGACGGAGTAGGCAATGTCGTCTGACCAGTCCATGACTTGGGCTTCGATGGGCGGAAGGCCGTCGGTGTGGCCTTGGCGGACCCACTCGAGGATGTGGGCGTCCTCGTCGTAGCAGCCGTACTTGCGGTTCGTTGTGCCGTCCGGGTTGGTCTTGAGCTTGGGATATTTGCAGGCAGCGTCGAGGGCGGCGCGGGTGAGGTTAAGTCCATAACTTTCCTCGCGACCGTTCACGGTCGCGACCACTTTGGGCTCGAGGCGGGTGAGGATGCGCAGGGTTTGGGCGTTGCCTTCGAAGCCATTCTGGGCGACCTCGTTAAGGGCGGTCTCGCCGTTATGTCCGTAGGGCGGGTGGCCGATGTCGTGGGTAAGCCCGGCCATGTCGCAGAGGTCCGGGTCCAGGCCCAAGCCGCTGCCGATGCCGCGGGCGATCTGGCCGACCTCGAGAGAGTGGGTAAGGCGGGTGCGGGGTGTGTCGCCGTCACGGGGTCCGACGACCTGCGTTTTATCGGCGAGGCGGCGCAGGGCTGCGGAGTGGAGCACGCGGGCGCGGTCGCGGGAGAAGGCGCCTCGATGATCTGGGCGAGCGTCGTGGGCGAAAGAGGAGCCTTTGGGGGACTCGTCGAAGAGGCGCTCGGTATCGGCGGGTTGGTAGGAATACATCGAGGTTAAGCCTAGCGTTTATTCGCGTTCGAGCTGGTCGTGGCGCGCGCTCCAGTTGGGGCGCATAATGCGCTCGAGGCGGTGCAGGGCGGGTGTGAGGCCAGGAATGACAAGCGCGAGGATGCCGCCGACTTCGTGGATGACACAGCGGAACCAGGATGCCTGTGGGAAGTGGATGGGGCAGTCTTTGGCGGTGACGGTTGTCGCGCGGAAGCCGTGGCGACGGGCGATGAGCCAGGCGCGCGGCGCGTGGTAGGGGTCGGTGACGAGGGTGATGTCCTTGATGTCCGGGAAAGCGCGCTTGACAGCGTCGAGTTCTTCGCCGGTGGTGTGGCCTTCGCGCAGAGCCGTGATGTGGGTGGCGCCGCGGACTTCGAGGTATCGGGCGGCGACGCCGGCTTCGGTGAAGCGGTCGCCGGGCAGGTTGGAGCCGGTCGTCACGAAGTGGCGGTCGGTGCCAAGCGCAAGGGCGGCGTTGAGACGGGCTTGGAGGACCTTGGAGGGGCGGCCGTCATACTGGGCGGCACCCAAAATGACGATTGGGCCGAGTTCATGTTCCATTAGTGGGTAGTCTAGTGGCATGACTTTTTCGCGCGTTGGACGCGCGGCAGTGGCCGCGCTACTCATCGGACTGGGCACGGGCGCACCGGCGGTGTTCCTGGGCACGGCGGTCGCACAGGCGGCGCCGGCAGCTTCCTCGATCACGGCGAAGGTGACGGATGACTCGGGTGTGCTCTCCTCGTCGCAGAAGTCCGACTTGGAGTCGCAGATTGCGCAGCTGCAGTCCTCCGATCAACGTTTGCTCTACGTCGTCTACACCACGGGCCTGGATTCCCAGGTCGAGTCCTATGCGGAGTCGATTGTGGATTCGCGCGGTACGAATACGGCGGCGTTCGTCGTGGATACCGAGGCACGTAAGGCGACGGTGAGCGTGGGGTCCGAGTGGCCGTCGGGCTCGCAGGACAAACTCTTTGAGGCCGCCTATGATTCGCTCGCTGCCTCCGATTGGGCTGGAGCGGGCAGCGCTGTGGTGGAGGCGGCATCGGGAAGCTCGGGCTCGGGTGATGGCGCGCTATGGCTGGGTGCCGGCGGTGCGGCTGTGCTCGCGGCGGGCGGCGGCGCGTATGCGATGTCGAAGCGGAAGACTAAGAAGGAGACCGCGGCGACGGTCGAGTCCGCGCGGGAGATCGAGCCAACGAACACGACGGCGTTAGCACGGTTGCCACTGCCCGTGTTGGAGGAACTCGCGCAGGAAGAGCTCGTGTCCACAGATGAGTCCATTCGCCGTGGCAAGGAGGAGCTCGACATTGCGATTGCAGAGTTCGGGCCGGAGCGCGCGCGGAAGTTTACGGCGGCGATGAATCAGTCCACCTCGACCCTGCAGCGTGCGTTTGCGACGCATAAGCAGATTGAGGCGCAGCGTGGGATGCCGGAGGCGCAGAAGCGTGAGCTTTTGGTGTCGATTGTGTCCTCGTGCGGGCAGGCGGATGATGCGTTGGATGCGCAGGCAGCTGAGTTTGCGTCGATGCGCGACTTGTTGGTCAATGCTGGTTCGAAGCTTGATGAGTTGACGCAGAAGACGGTGGATTTGAGGGCGCGTATGCCGCAGGCGACGGCGACGTTGAATTCGTTGCGGGAGCAGTACTCGGAGGAAATGCTGCAGTCGATTGCGGATAATCCTCAGATGGCGTCTGTGTCCTTGGATGAGGCAGAGAAGTCCTTGTCGTTGGGTCGTTCGTTGCAGTCGAAGCCGGCTGGCCAGCAAGGCGGACTCGTGGGGGCGATTCGTGACTCCGAGCACGCGATTGAGGTTGCGGACCGGTTGCTGTCGGCTATGGAGAATGCGCAGTCCACGATCACGACGGCGCAGCAGGGTCTGTCCGCGCTCATTGCAGAGGTTGATGGCGAGATTTCTGAGGCGCGTCAGATTGAGGCGCAGGGTCAATCCCAGGGGACCTCGGCGGACTGGGCGTCCTTGGAGGCGTTGTTGTCGGAGGCGTCTGCTGCCGCTGAGGCGGCGCGTGCGGGTGGCGCGGCGGATCCGTTGGGGCATTACACGACGCTGATGTCCCTGGACGGGCGGCTCGATGAGGCGCTGGATACGGTGCGTGAGGTGACGCAGACGCATGCGCGCCAGCTGGATATGTTTGCGCAGCAGATTTCGGTGGCCTCGTCCACGATTCAGGCGGCGGAAGACCTCATCTCGGCGCGTGGTCGTTTGGTGGGTGCCTCGGCGCGTACCGCGTTGGAGGATGCGAAGCGTCTGCATGCGCAGGCGTTGCAGCAGCGTGACCGTGACATTCGTAGTGCCCTGGATTTGGCGCGTCAGGCAGTTGCCGCGGCCCAGGAAGCGCAGCGTCGTGCGCAGAACGATATCGATGACTACCGCCGGCGCCAGCAGCGCCAGCAGATGGCGTCCGGTGCGGGTGACCTCATCACGGGCATGGTCATTGGACAGATGCTCGGCGGCGGTGGACACCGTGGTGGCTACGGCGGAGGCTTTGGGGGCGGCTTCGGTGGAGGCGGCTTTGGGGGCGGTGGCGGTTCGAGGACGGGTGCGTTCTAGTCCTCGGGTGTTGTCCACAGGTTGCAGGGTCATGGTTGCCCACTAAATTGTGCAAGACGGCGGTTATCCACAGGTATGCAGGGTACATGCTTGCGGGTGGCCGCCGTTGTGGGTTTTCTAGGGGTATGAACCTCATTGCATTGCACGAAGCAACACACGAAACACTGGCATTGGTCGCTGCGGGACAGCTCATTCAGGTCGCGGGCGGGTACGCGTGCGACCGCGCGGAGTGGGAGGCACTCGCCTATCACGAACAACAGGAGTGGCGGGTGCGCGCGGCAGGATTATCGGTCCGGGAGGCGGTGCTCGTGGGGAAATCCGCGGCGCGTATCCATGGATTATGGGTCCTATCGGCGCGTGAGGAAGAAGTCGAGCTCACGTTGCCGGCAGGCGGCTTGCCGCGTCGGACGCAGTGGAGCGCGGGATATCGGTATAGGCGATTGATCTTGGCGGATGACGATTATCGAGAGATTGACGGTCTGCGGGTGACGTCACGGCCGCGGGCGTGCATCGATACCGCGCGCTTCCACGGCTTCGCGGACGGTCTGGTGGCGATGGATTCGCTGCTGCGGCAGGGGTACTACCGCGAGCATGTCTCACTTGTGATTGCACGGATGGGGCGGTGTAAGAACATCACGGTCGCGCGACGGTGCCTCGAGTTGGCAATATCGACGTCGGAGTCGCCGTATGAGTCTTTCGCGCGGGCGCTGCTCATCGAGGGGCTTCCGGGAGCGGCGGTTCGGCCGCAGGTACGGGTGCTGCCGGGGGTTCGTGTAGACCTGCTCGTGGACGAGCACGTGGTCGTGGAGATTGATGGCGACGTGAAATACGACGGGCAGACGTATCGCGGGACTGAGGAAACCATCGTGGCGGAGCGAGCGCGCGAGAAGCAGCTCCACAACGCGGGGTATCAGATGGTGCGCTACTCCCCTGCCCAATTACGCCGGGAGCCGGAGCGCTTCATCGCGGAGGTATCGGCGGCGCTTGCGCGGAAAGCGGCGTAAAAGAAACAAAGGCAATGTGCCGTTGGCACTATGCGCTGGTCGTGGAATTTGGGTGAATTAAAGCGACCAGCGCATATGGCTATTATGACATTGCCTTTGTCGGGGATAGGTGGTTGTGGAGGCCGCGGGGGTGGTTGCCGATGGCTACATGCGGCGGATGTGGCCGGAGTTGTCGACTTCCATGCAGCACCACGTGAGGAAGACGAAGTCCACGTCTGGGATGGGCATGTCCTGCGGGTGGTCGAAGACCTCGAGGGTGGAGCCGTGGGGGCGGGTGCGGGCGACCACGTTGCCGGCGGCGTCGATGATGGCGCGCTCGCGGCGCAGCCGCCGGGTGCGGTTGAGCGTGTAGCGACGGGTGCCGCACACGGCGGAGAGCCGGTTGACGGAGAAGCCGGTTTGGGCGACGGTGAAGACCTCGCCGTCGGAGGTCGTGGCCTTGATGACCAACTGCATGTCGTCGCGGGTGACCTCGGTGAGGATTTGGCCGTGGGCGAAGTGGATGACGTGCTCACGCACGGCGGCGGCCTCGGCCCCGCCGGGGTCCGTGAGGCCGTCGTGGCGCCAGGTCCAGTATTCAGTCGACATGGTGACCTAGCCCAGGAACAGCGCGCCGACGGCGACGAGGGACGCGAGAACGAGCGTGGCGATCCAGGCGATGGCGCCGCTGGAGGTCTTCGCCTCAAGGATGAGACGCGTGAACCAGCTGAGAGCGGCGACTTCCTCGACGGAGAGGTCGTGGTCGGTGTAGTCGCCCTCGAATTCGAGGATGGCCTCGCGCACGCCGCGGTTCTTCGAGGTGAACTGGGCGACCTTCGTGCCGGAGGCATCCTCGATGATCCAATTGCCGGAGGTCTCGCAGATGAACGCGAAGGTGCGGCCGTCGAGGGACGCGTCGAGCCGCTTGTCGCGGCTGGCGTTGCCGGCGAGGCGGAAAACGCGGTCATCGGCAAGCGTGGCAGAGGCGCCGAGGTCCGAGGCGTCGAGGCGCCAGTAGGCGTCAGCAACGGTGGCGGAAGACTCGGTGAACTCACCGATCGGCTCTGCGGCCTCCGCGAGGAGACGCGGTGCAGAGCGATCGGTGCGATCCCAGCTCGTGTAGTGCATGCTTAGCAGCCCACCAGGCGGGCGGCGAGGTAGGACTCGAGCTCGTCGATCTTCACACGCTCCTGCTCCATGGAGTCGCGCTCGCGCACGGTGACGGAGCCGTCCTCGAGGGAGTCGAAGTCGTACGTGACGCAGAACGGGGTGCCGATCTCGTCCTGGCGGCGGTAGCGGCGACCGATGGCACCGGACTGGTCGTAGTCCACGTTCCAGTTGGCGCGCAGCTTGTTGGCCAGCTCCTGGGCCGGGGTGGACAGCTCTTCCTTCTTGGAGAGCGGAAGAACGGCGACCTTGACCGGCGAGAGGCGGCGGTCGAGGCGCAGGACGACGCGCTTGTCGGTGCCACCCTTGGCGTTGGGGACCTCTTCCTCGTCGTAGGCATCGACGAGGAAGGCCATCATGGAACGGCCGAGGCCGGCGGCCGGCTCGATGACGTAGGGGATCCAGCGCTCGCCGGTGGTCTGGTCGAAGTAGGACAGATCCTCGCCGGAGCCCTCGGAGTGGACGCGGAGGTCGTAGTCAGTACGGTTAGCAACACCCTCGAGCTCGCCCCACTTGGAGCCGGTGAAGCCGAAGGCGTACTCAACGTCGACGGTGCGCTTGGAGTAGTGGGAGAGCTTTTCCTTGGGGTGCTCGTAGAGGCGGAGGTTCTCCGGGTCGATGCCCAGGTCGACGTACCAGTTGTAGCGGTCGTCGATCCAATACTGGTGCCACTCTTCGTCCTCGCCCGGCTTGACGAAGAACTCCATCTCCATCTGCTCGAACTCGCGGGTACGGAAGATGAAGTTACCCGGGGTGATCTCGTTACGGAAAGACTTGCCGATGTTGGCGATGCCAAACGGCGGCTTCATGCGCGAGGAGGTGAGGACGTTTTTGAAGTTGACGAAGATGCCCTGGGCGGTCTCCGGGCGCAGGTAGTGCAGGCCTTCCTTGTCATCGACGGGGCCGAGGAAGGTCTTGAGCAGGCCGGAGAAGGCCTTGGGCTCAGTCCAGTTGCCCGGCTGGCCGGTCTCCGGATCGTTAATGTCAGCGAGACCGTTGGGAGCAGGGTGGCCGTGTTTCTCCTCGTAGGCCTCGAGGAGGTGGTCAGCGCGGTAGCGCTTGTGGGTGTAGAGGGACTCGACGAGCGGGTCAGTGAAGACCTCGACGTGGCCGGAGGAGACCCACACCTGGCGCGGCTGGATGACGGAGGTGTCGACGCCCACGACGTCCGAGCGAGACTGGACCATGTGGCGCCACCACTGGCGCTTGATATTTTCCTTGAGCTCGACACCCAGCGGGCCATAGTCCCATGCGGAGCGGGAACCGCCGTAAATCTCGCCGGCCTGATAGACCAGGCCGCGGCGCTTGCACAGGCTAACAACGGTGTCGATGACGGATGCCATGATTCCTTTTACACTCCTACGGATCGGATTCGCGGTTGAGGGCGAATCGTCGGACGCTTGCAATAGCCTCCTATCCTAGCCTGTACGGGGGCGGACCGGCAGGAAGGGGTGGAGGGAAACAGTGCACGTTCCTAACACTATGGGTGAAATGCGTAAACATTATCCCTAGCCGCAGGTGAATAACACCATTGAGAAAGAGTGGAAAAATTCACCCAGACTTTTCCAATGTCCCACAGTAACTTCCCAGCTAGGGCAAGTATGCACAAAAATGGTCTATTGATATAGTGTCTAGGTCATACACGTCGACGGAGGATTTACCGTGCCCAACACACTACCCACTGCAGACGAGCTGAAGAACGCTGAGCATCTGTTCAGCGCACTCGACTCGCCGCTGCGTCTGCGTATCCTCATCCTGCTGGCCGATCGCGGCCACTTCGTCCACGAGCTCGTGGGCAAGTTGGAGAAGTCGCAGCCGCTTATTTCCCAACACCTGCGCGTGCTCAAGTCCGCGGGTCTCGTGCGCTCCGAGCGCTCGGGCCGCGAGGTCATTTATTCACTGTCCTCGCCGAAGTCAATCCGCCTTATCACCACGGCCGCAAAGCTCGAAGAAGAGCTCATGGCAGCAAGCGAGAGCTGATTTTCAAGTTATATGCGTTAAGATAACCGTATGACTGTGCAGTCCAATATTCCGAAGCTGGGTGCGCGCAATACGAAGCAGCGCACTGCCGTCGTCGAGGTTCTTCGCGAGATGGATAAGTTCGCTTCGGCCAAGGACATTCACCAGGAGCTGCAGGCGCACGAGGCCAAGGTGGGTCTTACCACCGTCTACCGCACCCTCCAGTCCCTGTCCGAGATCGACGCAGTGGACGCGCTTCATATGCCCACAGGTGAGACGCTCTACCGCCACTGCGAATCGAGCCACCATCACCACCACCTCGTATGCACCAAATGCGGCCGCACCGAGGAAATCGATGGCGGCCCCATCGAGGCCTGGGCAAAGGAAATGGCCAGCAGGTTCGACTTCGAACTCACTGGCCACGACGCCGAGGTCTTTGGCATCTGCGCGCAGTGCCGCGCGAAAGCAGCTTAACGCTAATTCTTTTTGACGCCGCCGAAGCGGCGGTCGCGGCGGGCGTATTCCTCGACCGCGGCGAAGAGATCCTCCGGCGTGAAATCTGGGAAGAGCTTGTCCTGGTAGACCATCTCCGCGTACGCGGACTGCCACAGCAGGAAGTTGGACGTGCGCTTCTCGCCGGAGGGGCGCAGGAACAGGTCTACGTCAGGCATCTGCGGGTCGTAGAGATACTGCGCGATGGTCTTCTCATTGATGGCGCTGGGCGCCAGCTGACCGGATTGGATATCAGTGCCGAGCTTGCGGACGGCATCGACAAGCTCGGCGCGGCCGCCGTAATTGACGCACATGGCGAGTGTCATGCGGGTGTTGTCTTTGGTGAGCTCTTGGGCGGCCTCAAGCTCTTTGATGACGCTGCGCCAGAGGCGGGGGCGGCGGCCAGCCCAGACGACGCGGACGCCGCGCTCGTTGAGCCAGTCGCGCTGGCGGCGGATGACGTCGCGGTTAAAGCCCATGAGGAAGCGAACTTCCTTGGGGCTGCGGCGCCAGTTCTCCGTGGAGAAGGCGTAGGCGGACAGGTACGGGATACCCATGGCAAGGCAGGCGTCGACCGCGTCGAGGAGGACCGCCTCTCCCCTCTTATGACCTTCCGTGCGCTCCATGCCGCGCTCTTGGGCCCAGCGCCCGTTGCCGTCCATGACGAGGGCGATGTGTTTGGGGAGGAACTCCGCGGGGATCTCGGGCGGAGTGAGGACTCGGTTGGGGTCAGGCGTAATCACCCGCCCGATCTTACTCGACTCGCTATTGGTCCATGACCGCCAGTGCGGTCACTTTGCGCTCGATGTGCCACTGGAGGTGCGCAATGGCGAGCCGGTGGCCTTCCGCTTCCTGTACGGGTGTGGGTGTGCTGGGGTGTCCGTGCGCAAGTAGCCAGAGGTGATGGAGGGTCTCCGGGTCGACCTCGGCGGCGCCGGGCGGGCGGCATTCGTGGCAGGCGGCGCCGCCGATGGCCGGGTGGAAGGCGTGGTGCGGGCCGGGTTTGCCGCACTGGGCACAGTCGAAGAGGCTCGGCGCCCAGCCGGAATGGGCCATGGCTTGAAGGAGGAAGCGGTCGAGGACGCGGGTGGGCGGCTCGTGTTGGAAGTCGCGGAAGGCGGCGACGAGGGCCTCATAGAAGTAGGGGTCGGTGTCGAGGGCGAGTTTCTCGGCGGCCTCGAGGGCGGCGCAGGCGGCGGTGTAGCGCTCGTAATCGTCGATGATGTGCGCGCCGTAGTAGCCCACGGTGTCTGCTTGGGAGATAGTGTGGAGGTTGCGCCCCTCGTAGAACTGCACGTCGAGGTCGACGAAGTGCTGAAGGCGCGAGCCGAAGCGGGACTTGGCGCGGCGCACGCCCTTGGCGACGGCGCGCACGAGTCCATGGTGGTGCGTGAGCAGCACGATAATGCGGTCGGCCTCGCCGAAGTCGTATGTGCGGATGACGACGGCGCGATCCCGGAAGTTGGGGCGACCGCCGCTGCTTTTCGGGCGCGAGGTACGAGCGCCCGCGCCTGTGGGCTTAGAAGCCAAGGCGTCCCAGGAATTTCGGGTCGGACTGCCAGTTCTTCAGGACCTTGATGCGCAGGTCGAGGAAGACGTTTTGGCCGAGCAGCGCGATGATCTTCTTGCGGGACTCGCCCATGATGCGGTTGAGGCGGCGGCCGTCCTTGCCTTCGATGATCTTCTGCTGGCCGGGGCGCTCGAGGTAGATGATCGCATGGATGTTGAGGACGCCGGGGCGCTCGGGGTTGGGCAGCATTTCGTCGATGCCCACGGCGACGGAGTGCGGGAGTTCGTCCTTGAGGCCGGCGAGAGCAGACTCGCGGATGAGCTCGGCGATGCGCTCTTCCTGGCGCTCGTCCGTGACGTGGTCGTCCGGGTAGAACTTGGGGCCTTCGGGCAGGGCGTCGCGGATAACACCGACGAGGTCTTCGACCTGGGTGCCGTCCTTGGCGGAGACGGGGATGACCACGGCGTCAGGGTCGTGCTCGGTGAGCAGCTCGTGGAGGGCGAGCAGCTGAGCGCCGACCTGGTCACGGGAGCCCTTGTCGAGCTTGGTGACGATACCGATGATCTTCGTCTTCGGGGCGACCTCACGGACGTTGTCGAGGATCCAGCGGTCGCCGGGGCCGATCTTCTCGTCTGCGGGGATGGTCAGGCCGATGACGTCGACGTCGGCGTAGGTGTCTTTGACGATCTCGTTGAGGCGCTCGCCCAGCAAAGTGCGCGGGCGGTGGAGGCCTGGGGTGTCGACGACCACGATCTGGCAGTCCTCGCGGTGGACGATGCCGCGAATGGGGCGACGGGTGGTCTCCGGCTGGTTGGCCGTGATGGCAATCTTCTCGCCCACAATGGCGTTGGTGAGCGTGGACTTGCCGGTGTTGGGGCGGCCTACAAATGACACGAACCCAGAGCGGAAGCCCTCGGGCGTGTCGGTGTAGTCGCGGTAATCAAGTGCTGCCTCGTCGGGCAGGTTCTCGAAGGCGGCGTCAAAGTTGTCTGCAGGAGTGGCTGCGGGTTTGTCGGCCGGGTTCGATTCGTGAGGGTCTGTATCGTTCATCGTGCCCACATCATACCCGCTCGGCGGGGGTTTTCACGATCCCTGCTAGAGATCCTCGACGTCGGTGACGGAGAACTGGAGCTGCGGGTGCTCGAAGTAGTCCTGGGCAGCGATGAGGCACAGCTCGTCCGACTCGGCCTCATAGGTGACGTTGAGCAGGTCCCAGACGGAGGACGCGGTGGCCTTGAGCGCGGCCTTCGCGTCACGAGTCTTGGCGTAGTGGCCGGTAAAGAGCGCGGCGGTGACGTCGCCGGAGCCGTTACGCTTGAACGGCAGGCGCGGGGTCGCAACGATAAAAGCGCGGTCGCCGTCCACGGCGAGCATCTCGATGGAATCCTCCGGGGTCTCCGGGCGGTTGACGGAGGTCACGAGCACGGTGCGGGGGCCGATCTCCTGGGCGACCTTGACGGCCTCGAGGGTCTGCTCAAGGGTGCCGGTCTCGTGCTCGGTGAGGTAGCCCAGCTCAAACTGGTTGGGCGTAATGATGTCCGCGACGGGAACCACCTTGTCGCGCAGCAGCGGCGGGATCTCGTCCGAGACGAAGCAGCCGGACTTCGCGTTGCCCATGACCGGGTCGCACGCGTAGAGGGCGTTGCCGTTGACGGCCTTGATGCGGCGCACGGCGTCGACGATGGCGCCGGCGATGTCCGAGCCGCCCTGGTAGCCGGAGAGGATGGCATCGATCTTGGGGAAGGCGCCGCGCTTCTCGATGCCGTCGACAATCGAGGTCACCTCGGTGCCCGGAATCATCGGTCCGCCCCAGTCACCGTAGCCGGTGTGGTTGGAGAAATTCACCGTGTGGATGGGCCACACCTCGTGGCCTGCGCGCTGAAGCGGGAACACTGCGGCGGAGTTGCCGACGTGGCCGTAGGTGACGTGGGACTGAATCGACAGAATATTCATGGGGCTTATTGTGCTACGAAGCACGGACGCGTACCAAGTATTTGGCGAATTACTTGTCGGTCTTCGTTGTCTCCTCCCCCAGGGCGGCGCCGATGAGGCCGGTGAACAGCGGGTGCGGGCGAGTCGGGCGCGACTTATACTCCGGGTGCGCTTGGGTGGCGACCATGTACTTGTGGTCGGGGTACTCCACGAACTCGACGAGGTTGCCGTCGGGCGAGGTGCCGGAGAAGACGAGGCCGGAGCCCTCCGTGATCTGCTCCTTGTACGCGTTGTTGACCTCGTAGCGGTGGCGGTGACGCTCGGAGACCTGCGTGGTGCCGTAGGCCTGGGCGACCGCGCTGCCCTCGGCCAGGACGGCCGGGTAGGCGCCCAGGCGCATGGTGCCGCCCAGATCTGCCTCGCCGGCCACGGCCGCTTTCTGCTCGGCCATGGTGGCGATGACTGGGGTGCTGGTGGTGGGGTCGAACTCGGTGGAGGAGGCATCGGAAAGCCCGGCGTGGTGGGCGGCCTCGAGCACCATGGACTGGAGCCCCAAGCACAGGCCGAGGAAGGGCACGTCGTTCTCGCGTGCGTAGGTCACGGCGGCCAGCTTGCCTTCGATGCCGCGCACGCCGAAGCCGCCGGGGACGATGATGGCATCGAGGTCCTCGAGCTCGCTCGTGTCCTCGGCGATGGTGTCAGCGGCAATCCAGCGGACGTTGGCCTTGGCGTGGAAGGCGAAGGCGGCGTGGCGGGTGGCCTCGGCCACGGAAAGGTAGGCGTCCGGCAGGTCGATGTACTTGCCCACGATACCCACGGTGACCTCGCGCTGGGGGTTGTGGACGCGGTCGAGGAGGTCGCGCCACTGCGTCCAGTCCACGTCGCGGAAGGGCAGGCCCAGCTTACGGTTGACGAAGGTGTCGAGATGCTCGCGGTAGAGGACCTCCGGGATGTCGTAGATGGACGGGCTATCCGGGCAGGAGGTCACGCCCTCTTTCTCGATGTCGCACATGAGCGCAATCTTGGCCTTGAGCGGGGCCGGGACCTCACGGTCGCAGCGCAGGACCACGGCGTCCGGCACGATGCCGATGCCGCGCAGCTCCGCCACGGAGTGCTGGGTGGGCTTGGTCTTGAGTTCCCCGCTCGGCGCGAGGTACGGCACGAGGGAGCAGTGGATAAAGAAGACGTTGTCGCGGCCCACGGTGTGGCGGACCTGGCGCACGGCCTCGAGGAAGGGCTGGGACTCGATGTCGCCCACGGTGCCGCCGATCTCGCTGATGACGACGTCCGGGGTGTTGCCCTCGGCGTCCGGTTCGCTCATCGCGATGACGCGGGCCTTGATTTCGTCCGTGATGTGCGGGATGACCTGGACGGTCTTGCCCAGAAACTCGCCGCGACGCTCCTTGGCGATGACGGTCGAGTACACCTTGCCGGTGGTGACGTTCGCGTTCTTGGTGAGGTTGCGGTCGAGGAAGCGCTCGTAGTGGCCCAGATCCAGGTCGGTCTCGGCGCCGTCCTCGGTGACGAAGACCTCGCCATGCTCGAACGGGTTCATGGTGCCCGGGTCCACGTTGAGGTACGGGTCGAGCTTTTGCATGGTGACGGACAGGCCGCGGGCGGTGAGCAGCTGGCCCAGGCTGGCGGCGGTGAGCCCCTTGCCCAGCGAGGAGACAACGCCTCCGGTGACGAAAATGAACTTAGTCGGCGTAGCAGACATGGGGGGTCCTCCTTGACGGAGACGGACCTGCGTGTACCGCGAAAAATGCGACATCCCGCAGGTGAACTATTTACCTACGGGATTTCAGGATAACACGGAACGTGAAAATTCAACAATAAGAAGACAGATATTACTCCCCGTGCGGCTCCCCCACCGCCGGAATCCCACCACCGGGCACCTGCTTGTCCAGGTTCGCGCGCTCGGCGGCGTCCGGGAAGGCCTTAGGGCCGGAGGGCTTCGGTTGGAAGCTCAAGCCGCGTTCCTTCACGTCGTCGTACCAGTCCGCGAGCAGCTCGTTCTGGAGGCCGAACATTTCCTTCTCTTCGGCTGGCGTCGCGTGGTCGTAGCCCAGCAGGTGGAGGCACCCGTGGACGGTGAGCAGGGCCAGCTCGTGTCCCAGCGAGTGGCCGGCGGCCGTGGCTTGACGCTGTGCGAACTCGGGGCAGAGCACGATGTCGCCCAGCATGGCGGGGCCGGGAGCGGCGGCATCGGGACGCCCGCCCGCAGCCCCCGGGGTGATCTCATCCATGGGGAAGCTCATGACGTCGGTCGGGCCGTCGAGATCCATCCAGCGCACGTGCAGATCCGCGATGGTCGCAAGATCCACGGCGGTGATGGTGCACTCCGCGTCCGGGTTCACGTCCATGCGGCCGAAGGCGTAGGAGGCAACGTCGATGAGCATTTCTTCGTTGACGCCGTCGTAGCCGCACTCGTTCAAAAACTCGATGCTCATTCTTGGTCCTTCTTCCGTTCTTGCTCTGCGTCGAAGCGATCGTAGGCACCCACAATGCGACCCACAAGCTGGTGGCGCACCACGTCGTCGGCGCCCAAGTCCGCGAAGTAGATATCGTCAATGCCGTCGAGGATGCGGCGCACGATGCGCAGGCCAGAGACATGACCGCGCGGGAGGTCGACCTGTGAGATATCGCCAGTGACCACGATCTTTGAGCCGAAGCCCAGGCGCGTCAAGAACATCTTCATCTGCGCAGGCGTGGTGTTCTGCGCCTCGTCAAGGATGACGAAGGCGTCGTTTAACGTGCGGCCACGCATGTACGCCAGCGGGGCGACCTCGATGATGCCGGCCTCCATGAGCTTGGGGATGATCTCCGGATCAAGCATGTCGCGCAGCGCGTCGTACAGCGGGCGCAGGTACGGGTCGATCTTGTCGTTCAAGGTGCCCGGCAGGAAGCCGAGCTTCTCCCCCGCTTCCACGGCCGGGCGGGTCAAAATAATGCGCGAGACGTCCTTATTGTGCAGCGCCTGCACGGCCTTCGCCACGGCGAGGTACGTCTTACCGGAACCGGCCGGGCCAATACCGAAGACGACCGTGTTGTTATCGATGGCGCGCACGTACTCGGACTGGCCGACGGTCTTAGGCCGCACGGTCTTGCCGCGGCGCGAGACAATATCCGCGGCGAGCGCCGCGGAGACCGACTGCGGGGCCTCGACGGCGACCATCTTCACGGCGTGCTTGACCGTCTCCGGGGAGATGGTGTGGCCGCGGCGCGCGATAGACTCGAGCTCGTCGAGAACCTTGGCCGCACGCGCGACCTCGTAGTCCGGTCCCGTGATGGTCACGGTCGTCCCGCGTGCGAAAAGGTCCGCATCGAGCTGATTGTTGAGGACCCGCAGGTTGGCATCCGCCGTGCCCAGCACGGCGGCGACATAGGCGGAGTCCACCTCTATCTTCTGAGTGATAATTGGCACGAGCCCCAATCTACCAGCGCGAGGTCCGCACCCCGATGGCGGCCAAGGCCACCATTGCTGCCGATGCCGTCCGCAAGACCTCCGGCCCCAGCTTCACCGCCGTAGCCCCCAGCTTAGCCAGCTCTGTGCTGCCGATGCCGCCCTCCGGCCCGATGAGCAGGTACACCGTTCCTTGTAACTCGACATCGCGCAGCGATGTCGTTGCGTCTTCGTGGAGGACGTAGGCAGTCTCGCCATTGATGAGCTCGGCGACCTGTGCGGTGCTTAAGGGACCGGTGACCTCGGGCACGCGCGCCCGGCGCGACTGCTTGGCGGCAGCGGTCGCCGCAGACTGCCACTTGGCGAGCGCCTTGGGAGCCTTCTTCGCGTCCCACTTGGCGATGCACCGGTCCGCCTGCCACGCGATGATCCCATCCGCGCCGGCCTGCGTCGCGAGGTCGACGGCGAGCTCGGCGCGCTCGGACTTGGGGATCGCCTGGATGACAATGACCTTGGGGTCAGGCTCGGGGATGGTCTCGATCTCGTCGACGCGCGCGACGAGCGCGTCCTTGCCGCGCACCTCGGTGACGGTGACTGTGGCGAGGCGCCCGGCGGCATCGGCAAGCTGGATGCGCTCGCCGGGCGCGACGCGCTTGACGGTGACGGCATGGCGGCCCTCGGGCCCGGAGAGCTCAACGATATCACTCTCGCTCGCGCCAGCGAGCGATTCTACGCGGAAGACGGCAAGGCTCATTTAGCGGCGGAACCTTGCGCGCAGGCGGTCGAAGAAGCTGTCTTCCTCGTCCTCGGTGTGGATGGCGGTGGTGTGCTCGG
Organism: Corynebacterium sp. DNF00584; assembly: GCF_001552965.1. NCBI lineage: Bacteria > Bacillati > Actinomycetota > Actinomycetes > Mycobacteriales > Corynebacteriaceae > Corynebacterium > Corynebacterium sp. DNF00584. The sequence continues at coordinate 77,743 of NZ_KQ959764.1, forward strand.
TGCGGTCGCGGACCTCTTCGAGCAGCTCGCGGGACTTGGAGTCGAGGTCGGTAGGCACGACGACGTCGACGTGCGCGAGCAGGCGGCCGCGGCCGTCCGTGCGCAGGCGCGGCATGCCCTGGCCCTCAACGGAGATTGTCTGGCCCGGCTGCGTGCCCGGCTCGATCTCGACCTCGAGGTCCGTGCCGTCGAGCTGCGTGACGGTGAAATTCGTGCCCAACGCCGCGTCGACCATGGGGACGCGGACCGTGACGTGCAGGTCGTCCGCGTCACGCTCGAAGACGGGGTGGCGCTGCGTGTGGACCTCGACGAAGAGGTCGCCAGCCGGGCCGCCGCCGTGGCCGACCTCGCCCTGGCCCGACATGCGAATGCGCATGCCGTCGCCGATGCCAGCCGGGATATTGATGGTGAGGTCGCGGCGCTTCTTTACGCGGCCGTCGCCACCGCAGTGGCCGCAGGGGTCCTTGATGACTTCGCCGTAGCCCTGGCACGTCGGGCAGCGGTGGGAGGTCATAACGTTGCCGAGGAAGGAACGCTGGACCTCCTGAACCTCGCCGGCGCCGTGGCAGGTCTCGCAAGTCACGGGCTTGGAGCCGGACTCCGAGCCGGAGCCGTGGCACGTATCGCAGAGCACGGCCGTGTCGATGGTGACGGGCTTCTTCGCACCAGCAAACGCCTCTTCGAGCGTGATCTGGGTGCGCAGCAGCGCATCCGAGCCCGGCTGCACGCGCGAACGCGGGCCGCGAGACGCCGCGCCGCCACCGAAGAACTCGGCAAAGATGTCGCCCAGGCCGCCGGTATCGAAGCCGCCGGCGAATCCGCCGCCAGGCATGGACCCGCCCTGCTCCATGGGGTCGCCGCCGCGGTCGACAATCTGGCGCTTCTGCGGATCAAGCAGGACCTCCTGGGCGAGCGAGGCCTCGCGGAACTTCTCCGCGGCCTCCGCGTCGTCCGGGTTGAGATCCGGGTGGTACTTGCGCGCTAGCTTGCGGTAGGCCTTCTTAATCTGTTGATCGGTAGCGTCTTTGTCCACGCCGAGAATGCCGTAATAATCACGAGCCACGGGAAATTACCAGTCCTTTACTCAATCGTCTTCGGGGATCGTTGCGAGTTTACTCGCCCGCCACGATGTCACTCACATAGCGTGCAACAGCAGAAACCTTGGAAATTGTTCCCGAATAGTCCATAAACGTCGGTCCCACGACGCCCATGCCGCCCAGCGCCGCGCCGTCAGTGCCGTACGCGGTGGCGACGACGGACGAGCCGCGCAGGCGATCCTCCTCATGCTCCTCGCCGATAACGACCGAGACGTTGCCCAGATCCGGGACCTTGGACAGCAGCTTGAGCACGACGACCTGCTCCTCGAGGGCCTCGATGATCCCGGGCAGGCGCTGCGGGAAGTCGCGGGCCACGCGCGTGAGGTTCGAGGCACCCGCAATGATGAGCCGGTCCGCGGGGTGCTCGACGAGTGTTTCGATGAGCGTCGTCGCACAGTTGAGCACATGGCCGCGCAGGTCGAGCGGCGCCTGCTCGGTAAGCTGCGCGAGCTCCACGGAGGCCTCGTCGAGCGTGCGGCCCTCGAGCGCCTGGTTGAGCAGGTCGCGCAGGCGCGCGACGTCGTCCGGCTCGATGATCTGGTCGAGCTCGACGTTACGCTGGTCCACGCGGCCGGCGTCCGTGATGAGCACGAGCAGCAGTCGCACCGGGGAGAGCGCCACGACCTCGCAGTGCTTGACGCGCGAGACCTTGAGGTTCGGCATCGCGACGACGGCGGCTTGCTTGGTGAGCTGCGCGAGCAGCCGCACGGAGCGGCGCAGCACGTCTTCCAAGTCCACGCCGTTCTCGAGGAAGTGCAGGATGGCCTGGCGCTCCGGCTTGGACAGCGGCTTGACGTCGTGGAGCGTGTCGACGAAGTGGCGGTAGCCCGCCTGGGTGGGAACGCGCCCTGACGAAGAGTGCGGCTGCGTGATGAGCCCGGCGTCCTCGAGGACCGCCATGTCATTGCGAATGGTCGCCGAGGACACGCCCAGCTGGTGGCGCTCGAGCAACGCCTTGGAGCCCACCGGCTCCTGGCTCGCAATGAAGTCCGAGACGATGGCGCGCAGGACCTCGCGGCGCCGCGCTTCGGTTGAGGTAGACATGCCCGTTAGTGTACTTCGTCGCCTCGTTCCTCGGCGACGAGCAAGTCGGTGATTATGCCGTCAGCGAGCAGGCGGCCTTCCTTTGTTACTCGCAGGCGACCGCCTGCGAGTTCGAGGAGACCGCTGTCGATGAAGCGGTCACGGGTCTGCGTCGCGTTGTCGCTTATCCAGTCCGCCGGGATGCCCTCCCGCAGGCGCAGGCCGAGCATCACCTTTTCCTCGTGGCGTTCCTCCGGCGTGAGCGTCTCTGATTCTTTGATGGGCAGCTCGCCGTGCGCGAGGGTGTCGACGTAGCGGCGCGGATGCTTGACGTTATAGAAGCGCTCGCCGTCGAGGTGCGAGTGCGCGCCGGGGCCGGCTCCCCACCAGTTGCCATCGACCCAGTAGATGCGGTTGTGCTGGCACTCCCCGCCGGGCTTCGCCCAGTTGGAGACCTCGTACCACTGAAAACCTGCGGTTTCCAGAGTCTCGGAGATGAACTCGTAGCGGCGCGCGAGGACGTCCTCGTCCGGCGCCGGCAGCAGCCCCTTCTTCACCTTGCGGGCCATGCGGGTGCCGTCTTCGACGATGAGCGAGTACGCGGAGACGTGGTCGACGCCGGTCTCAAGGACACGGTCCAGGGTTTCTTTGACCTCGTCATCCGTTTCCGTGGGCGTGCCGTAAATCATGTCGAGATTCACATGCTCGAAGCCTGCGTCTTTCGCCTCGCGCGCGGCGTCGAAGGCGCGGCCGGGCGTGTGGACGCGCTCAAGGATTCTTAAGACGTGCGAAGACGCGGACTGCATGCCCAGCGAGATACGCGTGAAACCGGCGTCGCGGAGCGCCGCGAAGTACTCGGGGCTCGTGGATTCGGGGTTCGACTCGGTCGTCACCTCGGCGCCGGGCTGGAGCCCGAAGGTGTCCTTGACCTTGTTCACAATGCGTGCAAGGCCTTCCGAACCAAGCAGGGAGGGAGTGCCTCCGCCGATAAAGACGGTATCGGCACGCTGAGGCGCGCGAGCAGCGGCCAGCTCAAGTTCGCGGTCGAGCGCGTCGAGGTAGGCGCCGATGAGTTTGGTGCCCCCTAATTCATTCGGCGTATAGGTATTGAAGTCGCAATATCCGCAGCGTGAAGAACAAAACGGGACATGGATATAAACGCCAAACGGAGGATTCATAGCGTTTTAGCCTAGCGTGCGTGTACGCTATTTCTCATCTTTTAATCTGCTACCTGAAGAAAGGCACTACCGAGGTGGAACCTCCGAGTCGAAGTCCCCGTTTCCTGAAGCTTAGGAGCGGGGTCTAGCCATGTGGACTGCAATCGGCATGATTGTCCTAGGCATTGTTGTCATTGGCATCATCATCGCGTTTAACGCGTATTTCGTGGCCCAAGAGTTTGCGTTTATGAACGTGGACCGCGCGCAGCTGCGCACCATGGCGGCACAGGGGGATAAAAAAGCAGAGCGCGCGCTCATGCTCACCCACCGCACCTCGTTCGTGCTCTCCGGCTCGCAGCTGGGCATTACGGTCACCGGCCTGTTGGTGGGTTATATCGCAGAGCCCCTCGTGGGCAACGGCCTGGGCGAGCTCCTCGGCGGCGTGGGCATCCCGCGCGCGGCGTCGGTGACCGTCGGCACGGTGGCAGCACTCGCCTTGTCGACGGTGGCGTCCATGGTCTTCGCGGAGCTGTTCCCGAAGAACTACGCGCTCGCCACGCCCATGAAGGTAACGATGGGCATTACCAACTCGACGAGCTGGTACTTGCGCATCTTCGGCCCGCTCATCCACTTCTTCGAGTACGCCTCCAACGGCCTGCTGCGTCTGTTCCGCATTGAGCCGGTCGAGGACCTCGATTCCTCGGCGACGACGGAAGACTTTGAATCCATCGTGGACAACTCGCACGAGTCTGGCACCCTGGACGAGAACACGTACATGGTGCTCGACCGTCTGCTCGACTTCCCGGAACATGACACGGGCCACGCGATGATTCCGCGTTCGCGCGTGGACGTTGTCGACCCGGACACCACGCTGGGCGAGGTGCGCGAGATGATGGCTGAGAACCACACGCGCTACCCCGTCATCGATGACGAGCACAATCCGATTGGCGTCGTGCACCTCTATGACGTGCTCGAATCGACACTGCCTTCCGACGCACACGTCACCACGCTCATGCGCGAGGCCGTCGTCGTGCCGGAGCTCATGGACCTGCCGGACACGGTGAAGGAGCTGCGCGATTCCTCCGAGAAGCTCGCGTGCGTCATTGACGAATACGGCGGCTTCATCGGCATCGTCACCATGGAGGACCTCGCAGAGGAAATCCTCGGCGACGTCACGGACGAACACGATCTTGAGGAAACCGAGGAAATCACGGAGACGGACGACTCCCACTGGATCGTGGACGGCGACACGCCCATCGATGAGATCGAGCGCGCCGTGGGCCACGACCTGCCGGATGGCGACTACGAGACCATCGCGGGCCTGCTCATCGCACAGTCCTCCTCTCTGCCGGAGGAAGGCGAAGAGTTCTCCGTCGAGCTCGAGGCCGAGCCGGAGGACTGGGTCGAGGGCGACGATGCCCCCACCCGCCGCCTCCACATCACCGTCCAGGAGGTCGAGCGTCACGTCCCGTCCTCCCTTGCTCTGGAACTTATCGAAGAGGAGGCCGACAATGACTGATTTGATCATCACCATCCTCATCCTCATCGCGTCCGCGTTCTTCGTCATCATCGAGTTCGCCACCATGGGCGCGCGCCGCAACCGCCTCGAGGAAACCGCGGAGACCTCCCGCGCTTCTCGTGCCGGCCTGCGCTCTCTCAACGAACTCACCATCATGCTCGCCGGCGCGCAGCTGGGCATTACCGCCTGCACGCTGATCCTCGGTGCCGTGACCAAGCCATGGGTGCACCACTTGCTCATGCACCCGCTCGAGGCGCTCGGCCTCTCGCTGGGCATCGCGGACGTGGTCGCGTTCATCCTCGCGCTGTTCATCGTCACCTTCATCCACCTCGTCATCGGCGAGATGGCCCCAAAGTCCTGGGCGATTACCCATCCAGAGACGGCGCTGCAGCTCATCGCAGTTCCCGCGCGCGGCTTCATTTGGGTCTTCCGCCCGCTGCTCACGTGGATCAACACCATGGCCAACCACATGGTCCGCGCCGCCGGTGAAACCCCGGTCGACCGGGCGGGTGCGGCTGGCTACGACCCGGAGACGCTGCGCAATCTCGTCGAACACTCCCGCCAAGTCGGCACCATGGACGATGAGTCCGCGAACCAAATCACCGGCGTCATCGAGCTCGAGTCCGCCACGGCCGCCGACATGGCGCGCGCCCACGGTTCCCAGATCGTGCCGCTGCCCGCGGATGCGACGGTCGCCGACCTGCAGCGTCTCGTGACGTCCAAGCACATCATGCGCGTCCTCGTCTTCGACCGCGCCCGCAATGTCCGCGTGGTCCACGTCCGAGACACTCTGCTCGCTTCCCCGGACACGAAGGCGCTCGAGTTCTCCCGCCCCGCCGTCATCGTGACGCCCACCGCCACAGTGCAGCGCACGCTCGATCTCATGCGCGCCCGCGGCGAACAGCTCGTCATGGTCGGCCGCCCGAGTTCCGACAACGCGGCCTGGATCCTCACGTGGGACGACATCATGGGCCAGCTGTGGCCGCAGATTACGGAGCAGCTGGATCAGGCGGCTCCGCCGGCGGCGTCGTAGCCCCTCGAGGCGCACGCGCCGGAGACCTCAAGAGTAAACCAGAAGAAGTGAACCACTCGAAAAATTGATCGAAAACTTCACTTCTTCTGGTTTACTTCTGTTTTGCGTTCACCTCGCTGAGGGCCTGCTCCAGTAGGGCGAGACACTGCTGTGGTTTCGTAAGCAACTGCCGCGGAGAGAAACGCAGCACTCGGTGGCCACGGTTGGTGAGTTCCTTCTCCCGTTTGCGCTCCGCGACGATGACCGACTCTGGGCGCTCACCGTATTTGCTGTCGCCATCGATTTCGACGACAAGCCCGCCAGGCATGAGGAAGTCGACCCGATAGCCATAGAGCGAGACTTGTTCGCGCCAGCTCACTAGGCCGGCAATCTCAGTGTCGAGGAGCAGCGCACGGAAATAAGACTCGTAAGGCGACTCGGTGTCGTTACGCGCAGCGGCGAAAGCCCGACGGGCATGTGCAACTCCTTTGTGCCGTGCTGCACGCGCAATGGCTTTCTGCAAGGCAGAAGGGTGGCCGCCGTTGCTCAAGAAGCAATCCATCGCCGCGAGACCGGCCGCGAAGCCCTCCCAGCACGCAATATCAACGCAGGTACGCGGAGCCGCTGTCACGCGGATGCCATGGAGCTCAACGATATCCTCGGGGAAAACTCGCCGTTTGAGATAAAGAGTGTGGGGTCCCCATGCACCACGCGGACGCCGGCCACCGGAAGGCAACACGACATGGACGCGCTCTTCCTTTGCCGCAATTACCCATAGTCCGTGAACCCGCGCAGCGGAACGCCCCGCGAGCACGCCGCCGCGCAGCTCGCGACCTATGGCCAGAGTGCGGAGATGGTGCTGCTGATAGGCGGGCATCTCCGACCACGCGCCACGCGCCACGGCGTGAGCATTGCCGAGACGCAGGTAGGCGCCGTCAGAGATTCCGTCGATAAGGGGTCTCGAGGCTTTCGGATCTCCGGGGATTCGGATGATTACTTCGTGAAGGTTCATACCTCCTTAGACCGCAGCACGCCGCGAAAGGTTCCGGATAAGGCTCGACTCCCCGCAGCGGAAGAGGGAGTGCTGCGGGGAGTCGAAGAATGTGGGGTTTAAGCCGTCTGGCCCTTCTTACGGGCGGCGGCACGCTTCGCGGCAACCTTGGCCACGATGGCGTTGACGCGGGCGCGTTCCTCGAGGAACGGCGGCGGGTTGTGGCCACGCATGGCGCGGGCATAGGCAGGCTGGGCGTGGACCACGGTGTGGAGCCAGCCCTCGACCGCGGTGGCGACGGACTCGCCGGAGCGGCGGTAGAGCTGCGGGAGCGAGACCATGTCGAGGTTGCGGGCGACGGCATCGGTTTGCTCAAGGACGTACTCGACCATGTCACGCAGGTAGTCCGTGACGAGGAACGTGCGGCCTTGGAGGGCGTGGGCCATCTCGGAGATGACCTGGGGTCCTTCGAGCGGAAACTTGAGCGTGAGAGTGCGGGCCGTGACGTCGCGTGGGGCTTCGATGTCGAAGTCGCCAGTGACGGCCGCAGAGATGGTGCCGGCGCGTACGCCCGAGACGAGCGCGTGGCGCAGGCCGATGAGTTCGCCTACGACGCGGCCGGAGTCGCGGCGGGCGTCACCCACGATGTCGTGGAGCTCGGCCAGACAGTCGAGGGTGAGTTCGTCGTCCCAGTCTTCGATGGCCTCGATGAGGTGCTCGATGTATTCGACAACCTCGTCGCCGATGTTGTAGAGCTCCTGGGTGAGCTCGCGGTGACGCAGCTCAGCGGCGATTTTGTGCACCCGCGCACTCCTTTCAAGACCTCTAGTAAAGGTTGAGGGTTTTGCTCAACGGGTGAAACTCTATCGGGTGCCGCGCGGATTAACTGTGCGACACTCCGATGGATTTCACAGGAAATCTAACGCTGGTAAATGTGGTCGATGGCATCCGCGTAGCGTTGCGCCACGACGTTGCGCTTGACCTTCATCGTCGGGGTGAGCTCGTTTTCCTCTTCCGTGAGGTCGGTTTCGAGGATGAAGAACTTCTTAATGCCCTCGGCATGGGAGACCGTGGAATTGACCTGGTTGATGGCGTCTTGAATCTCGGCGCGGAGGGTGGCATCGGTAGCAAGCTCCTTCATGGAACGGCCCTCCGGGATGTTGTGAGCCAGGCGCCAGCGAGCCAGGGCGTCGTCGTCGAGGGTGACAAGCAGGCCGATGAATGGCTTGCCGTCGCCCACCACCATCGCCTGGGAGATGAGCGGGTGGGAGCGCAGCTGGTCCTCCATGGGGCCCGGCGAGACGTTCTTGCCGCCGGCGGTGACGATGAGGTCCTTCTTGCGGCCGGTGATGATGACCTTGCCTTCGTCGTTGATTTCGCCGAGGTCGCCCGTGTTGTACCAGCCGTCCTGGATGGACTCGGCGGTGGCCTCCGGGTTGTTCCAGTAGCCGTCAAAGACGATGTCACCCTTGATGAGGATTTCACCTTCGTCGTTGATCTTGATGGACACGCCCTCGAGCGGCGGGCCGACGGTGCCGATGGTCTGGTCCACGAAGTCGACGGCGGCGGCCGCGGCGACCTCGGTGAGACCATAGCCTTCATAGACCGGCACGCCCAGGCCTCGGTACCAGTGGAGGAGGTCCGGGCTCATGGCGGAGCCGCCGGTAATCGCGTACTTGACGTCGCCGCCCATGGCCGCGCGGACCTTGGAGTAGACGAGCTTGTCAAAGATGGCGTGGCGGGCCTTGAGCAGGCGGGACGGGCCCTCCGGCAGGTCGAGCGCCTTGGAGTATTCGATGGCAGTGGCCTCAGCGCGGGCGAAGATGGCCGCCTGGGCCGGGTTCGCAGAGGCCTTCGCAGCCGCTGCGTTGCGGACCTTCTCGAAGACGCGCGGGACGCCGAGGATGAGGTTCGGGCGCGAGCGGGCGAACTCAATCGTGATGGTCGAGAAGTCAGACCAGTGGTTCTGCGAGGCGCCGCCGATGGCCACGGCGAGCGAGACCGCACGGGCGAGCACGTGGGCAAGCGGCAGGAACGTGAGCACGTGAGAACCCGGGACGGCGATGGCGCCGATGGGGTTGGTGAGCAGGCCACGGGCCTCCGCCAACCAGTTACGGTGGGTGATGATGCAGCCTTTGGGGCGGCCGGTGGTACCGGAAGTGTAGACGAGCGAGGCAAGATCCTCCGTCTTCGTCCCGTGAATGCGCTCCCAGACCTGGTCATCGGAGACCTCGCGGCCCTCGAACTTGAGGGTGGCGATGGCCGAGGAGTTGATTTCGAGCATGCGGCGCAGCTGCGAGGGCGAGCCCTTGATACCCGGCTGGCCGTCCTCGCCGAGGACGAGGTGGCGCATGAGCTCGGAGTGGTCACGGGTCTCGGTAATAGCGAGCACGGCGCCGGAGTCTTCGACAATCCACTGAATCTGGGACAACGAGGAGGACGGGTAAATCGGCACGCTTACGGCACCCGCGGCCCAAATGGCGAAGTCGAGCAGCGACCACTCGTAGCGGGTATTCGACAGCAGGACCACGCGGTCGCCGTGCTCAACACCCGACGCAATGAGGCCCTTGGCCACCTCGAAGACCTCGTCTACGAATTCTTTCGCGGTGACGTTAACCCACTCGTAGTTGGCCGGTCGGGTAAACATGACGCCGTGCGGGCGCGCCTTGGCGGTGTCCATCATGGCGGTGAGACACGTTTCGCCCGGCTCGATGGTAAACGGGGCGGGCGTGGTGGCTTCCTGCAGGGTCATGGGCGAAACTCCTTGTAGCGCGATAAATTTGCTATTCACCACTCTAGCAACGCTTCAAGATGGCACAATCGGGTTCGTGATTAATTATGAGCTGCTAAGCGAACTCGCCGGACGGTACGGCGTCGCCACCGGGTATACCTCCGCGGGCGGCCAGTACATCGTCACCCCAACCTCGTCTATTCTCTATACCCTCACCGCGCTCGGTGTGAACGTGAGCTCCGATCCTTCCGATGAGGAGCTCACGCGCCTGCTCTTCGAGGAGTACCAGACCCGTATGTCACGGCCGCTGCCTGCATGTGTGGTGACGACGTCGGGGCACGAGAAACGCTTCGACGTCCACGTCCACGCGGGCATGGAAGCCCGTGTCGAGATTCGACTGGAGGACGGCGGCACGCGCGAGGTCTACCAGGACGAGAACATGCAGCCGGACGCTGACGTCGCGGGCCAGATGTGGGGCGAGGCCACCTTCCACGTCCCGGGCGACCTGCCGCTGGGCTACCACGAAATTGAACTCGTCTCCGAGGGAATCACTGCCACGTGCCCGCTCATCGTGACCCCCACCCGCCTGTCCACCGTGGACCAGTACCTCGAGCACCCGACCGGCGGCGTCATGGCACAGCTCTACTCGGTGCGCTCCGCCGAGTCCTGGGGCATGGGCGATTTCCACGATCTGGGCGAGCTCGCCCAGACCCTCGCCCACGACGCTGGGGCGGACTTCCTGCTTATCAACCCGCTCCACGCCGCCGAGCCCTTCCCACCGGTCGAGGACTCCCCGTACCTGCCCACCTCGCGCCGCTACGTCAACCCCATCTACCTGCGCGTCGAGGACGTCCCGGAGCTGAACAACCTCTCCCCCGACGAGCTTTCCGATGTCGCCGAGCTCGCCGAGGAATTCCGCGCCCGCAACCAGTCGGCTGGGGAAATCGTGCGCAACGACATCTTCGAGGCAAAGCTCCAGGCCCTCCATGCGATGTTTGGGCACCCGCTCAGCGACGAGCGCGCGGTGGCCTTCGGCGAGTACCAGGCCCGCGAGGGCCAGGCGCTGCGCGACTTCGCCGTGTGGTGCGCGGAGCAGCACCTGGCGCGCGACACGGGCCGCCGCCACGCGATGACGGAAGGCCTCACCGAGCTCACGGATTTCTATGCGTGGCTGCAGTTCCTCTGCGACGAGCAGCTCGCCGCGGCGCAACAGAAGGCGATCGATGCGGGCATGGGCATCGGCCTCGTCACCGACCTCGCGGTGGGCATTCACCCGGGCGGCGCAGAGGCGGTGAGCTTGGCGGATTACCTGGCGCCGGCGGCATCGGTAGGCGCCCCGCCGGACGAGTACAACCAGATGGGCCAGGACTGGTCCCAGCCGCCATGGCACCCTGTCCGTTTGGCGGAGGCGGGCTACAAGCCGTGGCGCGACATGATGGCCACGGTGCTGCGCAACGCCGGCGGCGTGCGCGTCGACCATGTGCTCGGCCTGTTCCGTCTGTACTGGATTCCGCGCATGCAGGCGCCGACGATGGGCGCGTATGTCGCCTATGACTGGGAGGCGATGCTCGGCGTGCTCACGCTCGAGGCCGAGCGCGCTGGCGCGGTGCTCATTGGCGAGGACTTGGGCACGCTCGAGCCGTGGGTCTTGGATGCGCTCGCGTCGCGCGGTGTCATGGGCACGTCCATCGTGTGGTTCGAGCACGCCTCGGACAATGTGAGCGCGCTGGCACAGCAGGACTACCGCGCGCTGGCGCTCGGTTCGGTGGGCACGCACGATCTGCCGCCCACGCTCGCGTACTTGGCTGGCGAGCACATCACGCTGCGCGCCCGCCTGGGCCTGCTCACGCGTCCGGCGGACGAGGAGCTCGCTGGCGAGCGCGAGTGGATGGACCGCGTCCTTGCCGTCGCCGCGCCGGGTGCCGAGACCGAGCGCGAACAGCTCGTGGCGCTGCACAAGTTTATGGCGGGCACGCCGTCGGCGCTCACGTGCACGAACCTCGTGGACATGGTGGGTGACCGCCGCGCGCAGAATATGCCGGGCACGACGCACGACACCTACCCCAACTGGTGCATGCCACTTACGGATCCGGACGGCAAGCCGGTAATTATCGAGGACCTCGCGGGCCTCGAGCTCTTCCAACAGGTCGCGGAAGCGTCTAGAAGATAAAGCCGAGCACGGCGGCGATGAAGATCAAAGCGAACATCGCCAGCAGGGTGGGCGCGACGCGGGACTTGGGCAGCGCCCGCTTGCGCTTGACCGGGCGGCGCTCCGGGTCCCACAGGCCCTCGCGCGGATCATTGTTATTCGGCGTCGACATGGTGCTTTATTCTAGCCACCCGGTCAATGCAGAACATGAGCACCCACGCCACAGCGACGAAGGCGGGCACCACCGTCACCGTGAGGATGAGCATCTGCACCGCGATGGGCGCCTCCACCATCCACTGGGAGAAGGCGTCCAGGACCTCGCGCAACCATTCCATGGGGAGCAATTGTAGTCTTTAAGGCATGCACGAGTTGAGCATTGAGGCCCCCAGCGGCACGTTCCGCGGCACCGCGGAAGGCGGAGTCCGCTACTTCCACTCCATCCCCTACTCGCATATCCCGAGTCGCTTCGCGGACGCGGAAAAGCTGGGTGACCAGGGCATCGTCGACGCGCGCGAGCCGCAGCCGGACGCAGTGGCGCTCACCATCACCACACCGGAGGACGCCTGCGACGCCCCCGTCATCGTCTATATCCACGGCGGACGCTTCGAGTCGGGCACCCACGAAGATCCGCGGGCCGAGGGCAGCGCGAATGCACGGGCTGGCATCGTCGAGGTGCAGCTCGGCTACCGCGTGGGCCTGGCGGGACTCGCGAAATTCCCCGAGGACGAGTACTTCCGCTACCGCGCCATCGACGACGCGCAGCTGGGCCTCGAGTGGATCCAGCGCAATATCGAGGCCTTCGGCGGTGACCCCACGAATGTCACGCTCGTCGGTCAATCCGCGGGCGCGACCATCGGCCTGTGGCTCGCGCGCCGGGACCACTACCGCGGCGCGTTCCGTCGTCTCGTCGCGCTCTCGCCGTGCTACCCACGCGAGCCCTTCGAGGCACGCAAGGCCACCCTGCGGCAGTTTCTCAAGGTGCCCATTACGCGCGCGGGCCTGGACAAACTCACCGACGAACAACTCGCGGCCGGCTACGCGAAGTTTCGCAAGAAGTTTGGCTTCGACATGGCGCTCGGCCCCTACCCGCTCGACCCGACGCAGCTCGCGGATATTCCCATCGTGCTCGGTTCCACGCGCGAAGAGTTCGCCAACCTCGGCGAGCGTTTCGACCGCGCGCCGTTTCCCAAGGCGATTGGCTGGTATATTGCGCCCAAGTTCGGCATGCGGCGCGAGCGCTTCAGCACGTGGGCAGACCTCGCGGGCACGAAGGGCATTGTGGGTCGGCTCATCGGCGACGGCTGCATCCGCCGCTGGGTCGAACTCGTGGGCCACAACGTGAACACGTGGATGGTCGAATTCGTTCGTGACGGCAACGCCTTGCACTGTCAAGAGCTGCGCCCGCTCTTCGGCGTCACCGAGTCCCCACTCACCGGCTGGCTCCAGCGCCTCGCACGCACCGGCGAGCCGGGCTTCGAGCCGTACCAGCCCGAGCACGCCGTGTGGCGCTTCAACCTCGACACCGGCGAGGCGACCACCACGTACGGTGCGCTCGACTACGTGGGACAGGCGTTCCAGGAGGACTAAACCCAAGAAGGCCATGTCACGGTGGCCATAACCGCAGGTCGCCTAAACGAGACGAAAATAAGCGACCAGGGAATATGGCCAACGGGATATGGCCTTTGAGGTTGTAGGGGGAATTAGAGGAGCGCGAGCTCCTCCACCATCCACGGACTGAACGCGAAGGGGGTCGCGGCGACGGCGCGGCGCACGTCCTCGAGGGGAACCCACGCGAACGAGTCGATTTCCTCCGGGTTGGGGTCGATGGTGCCCGCGATCCACGCGGTGTAGACGGGACAAATCTCGTTTTCTACGACGCCTGAGGAATCAACGGCGCGGTAGCGGAAATCGGGTAGGGCAAGGGCGACATCGGAAAGCTGGGCACCGAGTTCGAAGGCGGCGCGGCGGTGGACGGCGTCGACGGTGGCCTCGCCGGGGCCGGGGTGGCCGCAGAAGGTGTTGGTCCACACGCCGGGCCACGTCTTCTTCGTGAGCGCGCGGCGGGTGAGGAGCACGTCGTCGCCGCGGAAGACCCAGCAGGAAAACGCGAGGTGAAAGGGGGTGTCGCTGGTGTGGACGGTTGCCTTGGGGGCGGTGCCGGTGGGGTTTCCTGCGTCGTCGCAGAGGACTACGAGTTCCGTCATAGGTTGAGGTTTCCAGTCCACGTCACGTTGCCCATCGTGAGGCGGGCGTTCCACAGGGTGCCGGGGGCGGCGTCGAAGCGGTACTGAAGGTTCGTCGCGGAATGCGCGCCCAGCGGCATGTCGAGGCCCGGCGCGAGGACGTCCGCGTTGACCTCCGGGTCGTACGGGAGGAGTTCGACTCGGGTCCAACCGCCGTTGCCGTCGGCGACCTCGAGGACTGGCTCGGTCACGGCGTCGACAGGCAGGGGCTGGTCGTTGAGGTTCTTGAGCAGCACGGTGAGCACGCTCCCCTGGACGGAGTCGGAGTAGACGCCCTGGAGCTGCCAATCGACGTTCATGCCGTCATCGTGGACGACGGCGCCGAGGTCCGAGTTGACCTCTTTGTTCTTCACGTCCTGCGGCTGGTAGGCGGGGGTCTCCGAGGTGGTCACGGAAATGTCGTCGCCTGGGTTGAGTCCGGTCTCGCCTGGTTCGAGGATGCTGCACGAGGCGAGGAGGCACGCGGCGGGCACAAGAAATGCCACGGTGAGCTTACGCAATGGAGGAACCTTCCGGAATATCGATGAGTGTGCTTCTACCTTAACCGACGCACCGGCCATCTTAGGTAACGGCAAGGTGCAACCGCGCGCGTGCGGTGGCATAGTAGCCGGTTGATGAAACCTCTCGTTCGTATCGTGCGCGGCGCCGCTGCGCTGTGGCCGTATTATCTTGCAATTTTCCTCACCGCCGTGGCCGGCGCGGTGCTGACGCTTATTTCCCCGTTCATTATCCGCGAGGCGACCAACACGATTGTCGACGCCGTGAGCGGCTCGTCCACGGGCGCGCTGCGCACCGTGCTCTGGCTTGCGGTTGCTTTGTTTGCTGCCGATGCCGCTAGAGGCATCGTCGCCAATATCGGCGGCTACTTCGGCGATGTCATGGTCGCGCGGCTGCGTCAGGTGCTCTCCACGCGCTACTTCGCAAAGTTGCTCGCACTGCCGCAGGGTTATTACGACAACCAGGTGACAGGCACGATCATCGCACGGCTCGACCGCTCGATCATGAACATCACGCAGTTCCTGCAGTCGTTTAGCAATAACTTCTTCTCGATGATCCTGCAGATCGTCGCGGTGCTCGTCATCACGGCGTTCTACTACTGGCCGCTCACCATCCTGCTGCTCATCTTGTTCCCGCTGTATTTCTGGCTCACGGCGCTTACCTCCAAGCGCTGGCAGAAGTTCGAGAAGGTCAAGAACGAGCACATCGACGTGGCCAACGGGCGTTTCTCCGAGGTCATCGGCCAGGTGAAGGTGACCAAGTCCTTCGTGGCGGAGACGCGCGAGCTCGCTTCCTTTGCGCACCACTACCGCGGGATCGTGGATACGACGAAGCCGCAGTCGAACTGGTGGCATTCCATGGACACCGCGCGTCAGCTCGCGATGGCGGCGGCGTTCTTTGGCATTCACTGTGTCATCTTCTGGCGCACGCTCTCCGGTGACTTCACTCTGGGTGACATGGTCATGCTCATGCAGCTGGTGACCATGTCCAAGCAGCCGGTGACCATGCTTTCCTGGATCGTCGACACCGGCCAGCGCGCCATCGCGGGCTCGGCAGACTACTACAAAGTCATGGAGGAGGACCTCGAGCCCACGGCGAATGCGTCGCTCGTCAAGGCGATCGAGGCTTCGGACGAACCGACCTTGGACCTGGATACGGCAGAACCGCTGGACGTCACCCCCGGCGCGCCCGTCTTCGACTTCCAGCACGTCGGCTTCGAATACGAAGAAGGCAAGCCCGTCGTCACGGACATCACGTTCACCGCGCCGGAAGGCCACAAGGTAGCGCTCGTGGGCGAGTCCGGCGGCGGCAAGTCGACGCTCGTCAACCTGCTCCTGGGCCTCTACCGCCCCAACTCCGGTAGCATGCACATCCTCGGCCACGACGTCCGTGACCTCACCGCGGCGGAAATCCGCGCCTCCGTGGGCGTCGTCTTCCAGGATCCCTTTCTCTTCTCCGGCACGATTCGCGAGAACATCGCGTACGGCAAGCCGGGCGCGACCGAGGAGGAAATCCTCGACGTGGCCAGGCGCGCCAACGCCCACGACTTCATCATGGCGTTCCCGGAAGGCTACGACACGATCATCGGCGAGCGCGGCCTCAAGCTCTCCGGCGGCCAGAAGCAGCGCGTCTCCGTGGCCCGCGCGATGCTCAAGGACGCGCCCATCCTGGTCCTCGACGAGGCGACCTCGGCGCTCGACACGAAGTCCGAGCGCGTCGTGCAGGCGGGCCTCGACGAGCTCATGAAGGACCGCACGACGCTCATTATCGCCCACCGCTTGTCCACCATCGCGGACGTCGATACCATCATCACGCTGGACCACGGGCGGGTCGCGGAGATTGGTACGCCTGCGGAGCTGGCGGCATCGGGAGGCATTTATGCTGAGCTGCTCGCGCTCACGCAGTCCTCGGCGAAGGAGGACCGCGAGCGGCTCAAGCGCTATGGATTTATTGAGCCAGGATCTGAGGACGATGAGTAGTCTGGGTGCATGCAGTTTCCCAGCCTTGAAGAACTGAAAGCCCGCGGCACCCGCAAGTGGACCGTCTACGGAGACGACGTCCTGCCCCTGTGGATCGCGGAGTCCGATTTCCCCACCGCCCCTCCGGTCATGGAGGCGATCGAGCGCGCGGTAAAGAACGAGTCCTTCGGCTACACGCCGGGCACGTCGACGTTGCCGGAGGAACTCGCCGGCTTCTACAACCGTCGCTTCGGGTGGGAGCCGAACCCGGACTACATCTTCACCATCGGCGACGTCGTGCGCGGCATGCTGCTCGGCGTCCAGTACTTCACCACGCCCGGCTCCCCCGTCGTCGTGCCGGTGCCCAGCTACCCGCCGCTGCTCGAGCTGCCGGAGACCGCCGGCCGCGAGAAGATCGAGACCTCGCTGGACTTGGATGAGATCGAGGCTGCGTTCGCGAAGGGCGCCGGCTCCATCGTGCTGTCCACGCCATTCAACCCGCTCGGCATCGCGTTTGAAAAAGACTGGCTCACACGACTGGTGAACATCGCCGATAAATACGGCGCCCGCATCCTCGCGGACGAAATCCACGCGGGCATTGTCTACGAAGGCACGCACATCCCGCTCGCCTCGCTCTCGGACCGCGTCATCACCGTGACGGCGACCTCCAAGGCGTTTAACGTGGCGGGTCTCAAGTGCGCGCAGATGATCTTCGCCAACGCAGACGACGTGAAGACGTGGCGTTCTCTCACCGGCGTGGCCAAGGACGGCACGGGCACACTCGGTGTGCTCGCTGCCGAGGCCGCCTACCGTGACGGCGACCCGTACCTGGACGAGCAGCTCGCCATCCTTAAGCAGAACCGCGACTTCGCCGCTGACGCCTTCGCCAAGGCCGGTATCGAGTCCACGCGCCCCGCGGCGACGTACCTCATGTGGCTCACGCTCCCCCAGCTCGGCGAGAAGCCTGCGGCATGGCTGCGCGCGCACGCGAAGGTCGCTGTCAACGAAGGCGTGACCTTCGCGGCCCCGGGGCACGCCCGCCTCAACTTTGCGACCTCCCCGGAGATCCTCCGTGAGGCGGTCGAAAGGATCACGACCGCACTGTAGTCTCACATGATGGGATTGTGTTTCCATACTGAGGATCGCTACTCTGTTGAGTAGTCGATAAGTATTCAAGCCGCGAAAGGATCCCCAATTCCATGGCTTCACCTGTCTCCTCAGGATCTCCCCAAACACCGAGCGCGATGACCGTCGTGGTCGCCTCCCTCATGCTCTTTTCCATGTTCTTCGGTGCGGGCAACCTCATCTTCCCGCCCATGGTGGGGGTTAGCTCCGGCACCAACTTCTGGCCCGCCATCCTGGGCTTCCTCACCGCGGGCGTGCTCCTGCCAGTCCTCGCCGTCGTCGCCGTCGCGATCACCGGTCGCTCCGTGCGCGATATCGCCAACCACGGCGGCTGGCTCTTCGGCATCGTCTTCTCCGCCATGGCGTACCTGGCCATCGGCGCGTTCTATGCCCTGCCGCGTACCGGCGCTGTGTCCATGGAACTGGCGATTACTCCCATGACGGGCTGGGAAGGCACCGCCGCCAACGGCATCTTCAACGCCATCTTCTTCCTCATCGCACTCGCGCTGTCATGGAAGGCCAACTCCATCATGGACACTCTGGGCCGCTTCCTCACCCCGGCGCTGGTGACGCTGCTCGTCGTGCTGATCGCGCTGGCCGCCTTCGCCAATCCGCGCAACCCTGGCACGCCCACTGAGGACTATGCCTCCGGCGCCTTCGCCACCGGCCTGTTCGAGGGCTACAACACGATGGACGCCATCGCGGGCCTCGCGTTCTCCATCGTCATCGTCTCCGCGCTGCGCGGCAAGGGTTTCAAAGCCGGTGCCCCGGTCATCAAGGCGACGGTCGTCTCCGCCGCCATCGCGGGCGTCCTGCTCGCCGCCATCTACCTGGGCCTGGGCTACATCGCGCAGACCATGCCCAACGGCCAGTCCTATGAGTCCGGTTCACAGTTGCTTGCCGATGCCGCCAACTCCACAATGGGCACCGCCGGCCAGGTCGTCTTCTCCGCCATCGTCCTGCTCGCCTGCATGACCACTGCCGTGGGACTTATCACCTCGACCTCGGAGTTCTTCTCCGCCCTCGTGCCGAAGACGACGTACCACCTGTGGGCCATCATCTTCACCGCACTGTCCATCCTCTTCGCGTTCCAGGGCCTGGAGACGGTGCTCTCCATCGCCGTGCCGTTCATCGTCTTCCTCTACCCGCCGGCGATCACGCTCATCGCACTCACCATGGTCCAGCCGCTGGTGAAGAAGCAGGTCATCTTCTACTGGGGCTACCGTCTCGCATTGTGGATGTCCGTCCTGTGGTCCGCACTGAGCCAGCTGGGCATCTTCCCTGACATGCTCGCGCTATCACCGGGCCAGGACGCTCAGCTGGGCTGGATCGTGCCGACCGTCCTCGCCTTCATCGTGGGCCTGCTCCTCGACTTCGCCACCCGCCGCGGCCGCGCCAAAGACGCCGCCGTGTTGCAGGGTGAGCCCGTGACGGTACCGGAATAAACGTGACGCGGATAGGGTTTTCTAGTAAGTACGCTGTTTACTTTCAAGGAGAATCCATGACCCGCGCCGCACTCTCAGTCCTCGACTTCTGCACCGTCTACGAAGGGGAAACCTACGGCCAGGCCATGGCCCGCTCCGTGGAGCTTGCCCAGCACGCAGAGAAGTTCGGATTTAAGCGCATGTGGTACACGGAGCACCACAACATGCCCACCATCACCTCTTCCAGCCCCGCCGTGCTGATTGCACACATCGCCGCCAACACCCAGTCCATCCGCCTGGGTTCTGGCGGCGTTATGCTGCCCAACCACTCCCCCTACGTCGTCGCCGAGCAGTTTGGCACACTCGCCGAGCTGCACCCCAACCGCATCGACTTAGGCCTGGGCCGCGCACCGGGCACTGACATGCAGACCTTGGGCCGCGCACTGCGCCGCGACTCGCACTCCGCCGAGCGCTTCCCTGAGGACATCAAGGAATTAAACGGCTACCTCACCGGTAAGTCGATCATCCCGGGTGTGCGCGCCATCCCTGGCGAGAACACCAGTATCCCGATCTACATCCTGGGGTCGTCCATGTACGGCGCCTCGCTCGCCGCGAAGCTGGGCCTGCCCTACGCTTTCGCCTCCCACTTCGCACCCCAGCACCTCCAGACCGCGACGAAGTATTACAAGGACAACTACGAGCCGTCCGAGCAGTACCCGGAGCCGTACCTCATCGCCGCCGTCAACGTGCTTGCCGCGGACTCGGACGAGGCCGCCCAGGAAGAATGGGAGAAGGTCTGCTTCAACCGTGTCAAGGCCTTCGCGGGCCGCGGGAAGTACCTCACTGACCAGCAGGTCGAGCAGATCGTGGCGTCCTACCAGGGCCAGCAGATCCTCGAGATGCTCAAGTACTCCGCCGTGGGCACCAAGGACGAGGTGCGCGACTACCTCGAGCAGTTCCAGCAGTCCGTGGGCGCCGACGAACTCATGATTTCGCTCCAGTCCACGACGCATGACAGCGTGCTCCACAACATGGAGCTCCTCGCGGAGGCCTGGGACCTCACGTAGTGCTCTACCGCACCTGGGTGAATAATATGCGCAAAAATATGCAAACTGACTTCATTCATTGATGCGTCACGATGTAATATCTAAGCGACCTTTCACTGTTCCACGTGGGTCATTTCTATTCTATTCAGGGGAGAGACCACCATGCCTGGTCGGCGCGAACCGCAGCAGTACCAAAAGATCGCAAGCTTCCTGCGCGGTGAAATTTCTTCTGGTCGCCTCGGTGTAGGCGATGTCCTTCCCAGCGAGGCGGAATTGTGCGAGCAGTTCCAGACCTCGCGCGGCCCCGTGCGTCAGGCGATGGCCGAGCTGCGTTCCGAGGGAACCATCTCCTCGGGCCGCGGCCGCCGTTCCGTCGTGCTGGGCAACTTCAGCTCCGAGTCTTTCGAGGCCTCCTACTCCGCGGCGCAGCGCTACAAGGAAGCTGGATTCACGCTCGAGCAGAAGATTCACTGGCTCGCCCGCCGCCCGGCGCCCCGCGAGGTGGCCGAGGCCCTTGGTGTCAAAGAGGGCGACCCCATCGTCTATATCCACCGCACTCGTCAACGCGCGGGGCAGACGCGCCTCATCCAGGAGGAATACTTCCCGCTCGAGGTGGGACGCCACATCCTCGACTTCGATGAATCAGAGCCGTCACTGCATGCCGTCCTCGCCCGCGCTGGCGTCGAGGTCGACAATCTTTCGCGTCAGCTGCGCGCCCGCCCCGCGACTCCGGAGGAGGCGGAAACGCTCGGCATTGAGGAGGGCTTCCCGGTCTTCGAGGTGACCAATCGCCTCCACAATCACAACGGCGACCCCATCGAGTACGGCGTTTACGTCTTCCCCGCTGACCGTATGCAGATGCAGATGAACGCCATCCGCGGCGCCGGATCCCCCCTGCGCTTCACTCTCCAATCACCCACCGAGTAACTTAATCGGGTATGAAACTACCCTCTCTCGGGGCGGTGGCGCTCGCGTTCACACTCGCGGGCTGTTCCGCCGGGCACACCGCCGTCGTCGAGGCGACCGATACTCCCTCCGTGGTCCTCGCCACCACGGCCGCGGCGACCTCGCTCGACTTCACGACGACCGGCGGCGCCGCCATTCCGGCCGCGCTCATGGGCAACGTCTACGAGACCCTCGTGACCATCGCGGACGACGGCTCCATCCAGCCGGGCCTCGCCGAGTCCTGGGATATCGACGGTACGGAGTACACCTTCCACCTGCGCGAAGCCACCTTCAGTAACGGCGACGCTTTTTCTGCAGAGACCGCCGCGTGGGCGATTAATCATACGCATGAGTGGACGAACGCCCTGGGCAAGCAGCTCGCCGCCGCGCACGCGCGCGCCGTGGACGAGCACACGTTAAAGATCAGCCTGGACGCGCCCTCGGAGTCTTTCTTGTGGAAGCTCGGCACGACCGTCGGCGCCATGCTCCATCCGTCCGGCGAGACCATCGGCACCGGACCGTATACGGTGCGCGCCTTCTCCCCTGGCGAGTACGTCGACCTCGCCGTCAACCGCGACTATTGGGGCGAGTCCGCGCACGAGGACGTCCAGATCCGCTACTTCCCGGATATCGTCTCGTCCGTCAACGCTTTGCAATCCGGCAGCGTCGACATCGTGTGGGCCGTCCAGAATCCGGAGCTCCTCGCCAACTTGCCGGAGGACTACGAGGTCCAGGTGGGTGCCACGAACGGCGAGGTGCTCGTCTCCATGAACAACCAGACCGCGCCCTTCGACGACGTGACCGTGCGCCGGGCCGTCGCCTACGGTGTCGACCGCGAGCTCGCCAACCGCATCCTCTTCGACGGCATGGCGACCGACACCGGCGGCGCCCCCGTCGCCCCCGCGGACCCATGGTTTACCGGGAAAAACTACTACCCGTACGACCCGGAGAAGGCCAAGGAACTCATGGCCTCCGCTGGCGCGGAGGGTACCCCATTGACCATCACGGTGCCCACGCTGCCCTACGCGCAGACGCTAGGCGAGCTGCTCTACTCGCAGCTCACGGATATCGGTTTCGATGTCACGCTTGAGTCCGCGGAGTTCCCTGCACTGTGGCTCGGCCAAGTCATGGGTGCCAAGGACTACCAGATGTCCATCGTCGCGCACGTCGAGCCGCGCGATATCACCACGCTCTTCGGCAGCCCGGACTACTACCTGGGCTACGACAACGCGCACACCCGCGAGCTCTTCGCCGAGGCCGACGCCAAGGACCCGGAGCTCATGCACGACGCCGTCGACCAGATCATGGACGACGCCGGCGCGCTCACCGTCGCGAATATGCCCAATATCGTGCTCTCCCACGGCGTCACGGGCGTCGACGCCAACCAGGTCACGGACGGCATTCGTTTGAAGGAGATCACCCAGTGAAAATCCTCGCTCGCTACCTCGGCACGCTCTTCGCCGCCTCCGTCATCATCTTCGCTCTCATGCGCGCTGTCCCCGGCAACCCGGCACGTGTCGCCCTCGGCGTCAACGCGGACGACGAGTCCGTCGCCGCGCTAACACATGAGCTCGGCCTGGACCGCCCGCTGCTCACGCAGTACTGGGAATGGCTTTCCGGACTGTTCACCGGCGCCTTCGGCACGTCCTTGAGCTCCGGCCAGGACATCACGCCGCTCGTCCTCGACCGCGCTCAGGTCTCGCTCATCCTCGTCCTCGCCGCGATGGCGCTCGCCCTCCTCGGCGCCATCCCCGCCGGCATCTTCCTGGCTCGACGCGACTCGACGGCCGTGGCGGCGCTCACGCAGCTGGGCATCGCCGTGCCGAGCTTCCTCGTCGGTATCCTCCTCGTTGCCGTCTTCGCCGTAAAACTCGGCTGGTTGCCCGCCAACGGCTGGGTCGTGCCGGTCTCGCCGCGCTATCTCGTCTTGCCCGTCATCTCCCTGGCGCTCGTCCAAGGCGCGATGCTCACCCGTTACGTGCGCAGCGCCGTGCGGGAGCAGCTCCACCGGGACTATATGCGCACGGCGCGCTCGCTGGGGGCATCGGAAAGCCAGGCATTGCTGCGGCACGGGCTGCGCAACGCCGCGCTGCCGGTGCTGACCGTCGCGGGGCTGCAGCTCACCACGCTGGTCATCGGCGCGGTAGTCATCGAATCCGTCTTCGTCATCCCAGGGCTGGGGTCCATGCTCCTTGACGCGGTCGCGGTGCGCGACCTCACGACGGTACAGACGCTCGTCATGCTGCTCGTGGCGTTTACGCTCACGGTCAACCTGTTCACGGACGTAGTGTACCGCGTCATTGACCCCCGGATTGGAGCGCGCGCATGAGTCGCACAGGGTGGATTGGCGCGATCCTCGTCGCGCTCACGGTGCTCACGACCGTGGTCGCGTTTATCTGGACGCCGTATGACCCGTTCCAAGTCTCGAACCAGCTTGCGGCCTCGCCGTCGGCGGAGCATCTTCTCGGCACCGACCGCTTTGGCCGCGACGAGCTCTCGCGCCTTATGTCCGGCGCGCAGATTACGCTGTCTGTTGCCATCGTCGCGGTGCTCATCGCGGCAGTCATCGGCGTGCCGCTGGGCATCGCGGCGGGCATGGGCTTCCCGCTCATCATGAGGGGCGCGGACCTGCTCCTCGCGTTCCCGGCGCTGCTGCTCGCGATTATCGCGGGCGCGGTGTGGGGGCCGTCGACGCTCACGGCGATGATTGCCATCGGCATCGCAGGCATTCCGTCGTTTATCCGCGTCGCCCGGGCAGGCACGCTGCAGGTCATGCACCAGGACTTCATCGCGGCCGCGCGGATTTCGGGCGTATCCAAGCCGGTCATCGCGGTGCGCCACGTGCTTCCCAATATCGTGAGCCTCATCGTCGTGCAGGCCTCCGTCTACTGCGCGCTCGCCATCCTCGCCGAGGCTGGCCTGAGCTACCTGGGCCTGGGCACCGCTCCCCCGGCCGCCTCCTGGGGCCGCATGCTCCACGACGCACAGACCATGCTCGGCACGCAGCCGCTGCTCGCACTCTGGCCGGGCCTGGCCATCGCGCTCACCGTCTTGGGCTTTAACCTGCTGGGCGATGGCCTGCGCGACCTACTGGATCCGGAGGATCAATGAACGTTCTGGAAGTACGCAACCTCACGATTCCGGGGATCCTCCACGGCCTCACCTTCGAGGTCGGCCGCGGCGAAAGAGTGGGCCTCATCGGCGAGTCTGGTTCGGGCAAGTCGCAGACAGCTCTGTCCATCATGGGGCTCGTTGCGCATTCCGGTGATGTGGAGCTCGATGGAAAAGCCGCCATGGTCTTTCAGGAGCCGCTCTCCGCGTTGGACCCGTTGATGAAGATTTCGCGCCAGCTGCACTATGCCGGCGCGACGCCGGAGTCCCTCAAGGACGTAGACCTCGACCCTGCTGTGGCGAAGCGGTATCCGCATGAGCTCTCCGGCGGACAGCGCCAGCGCGTGCTCATCGCCATGGCGCTCGCGCAGAATCCGGATCTGCTCATCTGTGACGAGCCCACGACGGCGCTCGACGCGACGACGCAGGCAGGCGTGCTCGCTTTGATCGAGCGGCTCGCGGATGAACGTGGCTTCGCGCTACTTTTCATCTCGCACGACCTGCGGGTCATCGACCGCATGACGACGCGCCGGCTGTTGCTCAAGGCGGGCCACTTTGAGTCACTCGAGTCCGAGTATGGCCGCAGCCTCGTGCCGCAGCCGATTACCCCATCGCCGGCTAGGACCGGCGAGCCCATTATCGAGGTCCACGCCGCCGCGCCCTATGGGCTCGAGCACGTCGATCTCACGGTGGCGCGCGGCGAGCGGCTCGCCGTTGTGGGCGGCTCCGGCTCCGGTAAGACAACCTTGTTGAAGATGCTCACGGGGCTGCTCAAGCCAGCGTCAGGCACGATCGAGGTCCACGGGAAAATCCAGATGGTCTTCCAGGACCCGCGGGGCTCGCTCAACCCGCGGCTGCGGGTCGGCCGGTCGATCAAGGAGGCCGGTCCGGACGTGGCGCAGGCTCTCGTGGACGTCGGCCTCCAACCTTCAGACGCGAAGAAGTACCCGCACGAATTCTCCGGCGGCCAGCGCCAGCGCATCTCCATCGCGCGCGCCCTCGTCGGCCGCCCGGATATCCTGCTCGCGGACGAGGCGGTCTCCGCTCTCGACGTCATGGTGCGCCGGCAGATCCTCGAGCTCCTCGACCGGCTCGTCGACGAATACGGGCTCACGCTCGTCTTCGTCACACACGATCTGGGCGTCGTCAAAGAGATCTGTTCGTCGGTCGCCGTTGTCCACGAGGGCCGGATTGTCGAGCACGGCCCTGTCGACGAGATCTGGGAGCACCCCCAGCACCCGTATACGCAGCGTTTGCTCGCGGCGGCTAAGCTACCCTGACGTGGAAGCGCTACCCCAAAGACCCAGTCCCCTCCAGTTACTCACCGCCTACAACTCGAAGGTTCGCCGCTGGCCCGGCGCGCTGCGCGCAGCACTCGCCATCCTCATCCCCGGCTCCATTGCGCTGCTCCTGGGCTATGACCATGCGGTCCTGCTCATCTCCGCCGGCGCGTTCGCGGTCATCTACGGCGAGGGTCATCCCTACCGCACGCGCCTGCGGGTGATGGCGACTGCGGCGCTGTTGCTTTTGGGGGCATCGGTAGGCGGCGTGCTCGTCGACGGCCTCCTCGCTGGCGGTCTCTATGCGGTAGCTCTCGGCGTCCTGGGCACCTTCGTACAAAACGCCTTGCGCCTGCCGCCGCCGGGCTGTTTCTTCATCGTCATGGTCGGCGGCGGCTCGACCATGATCACTGGAGTGCCTGCCTGGGAAGTCGGCCTCTGGTGCGCGGTCGGTTCGCTCACCGGCATCATCCTTGGCATGCTGCCCGCAGCCCGCGACGCGCATGGGCCGGAGAAGCGCCGCGTCCTCGGCGTCGAACAGGCCGCGCGCGCCTTCGTAGAAGAGCCCACGCTTGCCCACCATCACCAGGCGCAGACCGCGTTGGTCTCCGCGTGGCAAGCGCTTTCCGATGCCGCCATTATCCGCGGCGGCCGCATCCTCCAGCCCGCACAGCGCGACCTCGTGGACCGCACGCTTGCCGCCCAACGCGCCGTCGCCGCACAACACGTGGATTCGGCGCTGCTCTCGGATGAACCCGCGGATATCGATCCTTCCCGCACCGTCATTCCGCACACGAACCCGACCGCGCGCTACCGTCTCTACCGTTCGGCGACGCGCAATTCGCACCCGTCCTTGGCGGCGCAGCGCGTCCTCGTGGGCGGTCTGCTCACCGTGCTCATTGGGCTCGCACTCGGGCTCAACCGCCCGGACTGGGGAGCGGTCTCCGTGCTCCTCGTCCTCCAATGGGGTCCCGACCGCGTGCCCGGCACCATTCGCGGCGTGCAGCGCATGCTCGGTTCGTGCCTGGGCGTGTGTCTCTTCGCGGCGTTCCACTATTTCGGCGTCTCCGGGTGGACGCTGTTGCTCGCGCTCGCGGCCTGCCAGTACGCGGCGGAAACCTTCGTCGTGCGTAATTACGCGATCTGCGTTATCTTCTCCACGCCGCTGGCGCTTCTCATGGGCAACTCGAACTTCGCGGCGATTGAGGCGCGTCTCGCCGAGATTGCCTTGTCCGTCTCGCTCGCGCTCGCCGTGCTGTGGCTGTGGCGTCCCCGTGCGGCGGCCCAGGATCAACAGCGTCTTCAGGCACGCTGCGTCCAGGCGATGTCCACGCTGCTCGGCTCGTTGCTCACCACCACCCCGGACGCAGCGCTCACCACCCGCCGCGATCTCCAGTACGAGCTGCTCTCCGAGCGCCGTGCCATTCTTTCGCTCGCCGCCAATGGACACGGTGAGCTTTTCTGGGAGCGCCACCAGCGGCTGCGCCGCGCGGGCTATCACCTGCTCGACTTCTGCTCACTTCACCCGGACCGCCGGCCCACCGAGCCGGAGCTGCGCGAACTCGTTAGCGCAGTAGAAAAGTCTGGATAACCTCGTAGCCGCGGCCCTCACCCAGGTGCGACTCGACAAGCGCGACCTCGTCGGGCGGAAAGAGCGCGCTACAACACCTTATGAGGAGTAAATGTCGAGCAGGACGGCAGGGTTGAGGACATGCTCCTCGACGCGCTCAAAGACGTCGAGTTCCACTAGGGCCTCATCAAAATCAGGTACATGCATGCGTATCACCTACCGGTCTAGATTAGCCATATAGTAGCAATTTCCGCGCCGCACAGGGATAATTGGCGACACTGTCTACTTTAAGGATTTCCCGTGACAACCTCGGATCCCTACCACGCTTCACTCAACCCCGCGGATAAGGAGACCGCGGTCGGCTTGTATCCCCACGACATGCACCCGGGCCTCGTCCCGGGCATTTCCGTCGATGACCAGCGCAACCGCTTCGGGCTCGACAAGCCGCTCTTCTTCACCACGGCCGCCTTCATCATCGCCTTCATTATCTGGGGCGTCATCTGGCCTGACTCCGTGGCCAATGTCTCCTCAGCCGCGTTCTCGTGGGCGATTACGAACGCTGGCTGGCTGCTCAACATCACGATGATCCTCGCGATCTTCGTCATGGCCTACGTCGGCTTCTCGCGCTTGGGCCGCATCAAGCTCGGCACGGATGACGAAGAACCCGAGTTCGGCCGCTTTAGCTGGATCGCCATGATGTTCGGCGCTGGCATCGGCGTCGGTATCTTCTTCTACGGCCCGTCTGAGCCGCTGGCGCACTACCTCACCCCGCCGCCGCACACCGTGGACGGCAATTCGGTCGAGGCCCTCCACCAGGCCATGGCGCAAGCCAACTACCACTGGGGCATCTCCCCATGGGCGGCCTATGCCCTCGTGGGCGGCGCCATCGCGTACTCGTCTTACCGCCGCGGCCGCGTCCCGCTCGTGTCCTCCATCTTCAAGCCGCTCTTCGGTTCCCGCGACACGGACGGCCCGCTGGGCAAGCTTATCGATGCCCTCGCGCTCATCGCGACCCTCTTCGGCACCGCCGCAACGCTGGGTGTCTCCGCCATCCAAATTGGCGAGGGCGTAACCATCATCTCCGGCCACCCGGTGGCGAACGCGGGCCTGCTCGTGATCATCGGCATCCTCGGCTGCGCGTTTATCCTGTCCGCGGTCTCCGGCGTCTCGCGCGGCGTGCGCTACCTGTCGAATATCAACATCACGCTCACGCTCGGCTTCGTCATCTTCGTCTTTATCGTGGGCCCCACGCTGCTGCTGCTCAACCTCATCCCGTCGGGCATTATCACCTACCTCGACCAGCTTTTGCCCATGATGGCCAAGGGCCTGTCCTGGGGTGATGAGACCATCGAGTTCCAGTCCTATTGGACGGCGTTCTACTGGGCATGGTGGATTGCGTGGACCCCGTTCGTGGGCATGTTCGTCGCCCGCATCTCCCGCGGCCGCACCCTGCGCGAATTCACCCTCATCACGGTCTTCGCGCCCACGGCCATCCTCATTCTCGCATTCACCGTCTTTGGCGGCACCGCGATTAGCTTCAACCAGAAGGGGCTCGAGGGCTTCGATGGCTCCGCATCCAACGAACAGGTGCTCTTCGCCATGTTCCAGGATCTGCCGCTGGGTACCATCACGCCGTTCCTGCTGCTCTTCGTCCTCGCGGTCTTCTTCGTGACCTCGGCGGACTCCGCCTCCGTCATCATGGGCACCATGTCCTCCAAGGGCGACCCGACCCCAATAAATTCGTCGTCGTCTTCTGGGGTCTGTCCATGATGGGCATCGCGGTCGTCATGCTGCTCACCGGCGGCGAGGAGGTCCTCTCCGGACTGCAGAACCTCACCATCCTCGCAGCCCTGCCGTTTAGCGTTGTCTTGCTCGTCATGATGGTCGCCTTCATCAAGGACCTGCACTCCGACCCGATGTTTATCCGCCGCGCCTACGCGCGCACCGCCGTCAAAAACGCCGTCGTCCGCGGCATCGAGGAACACGGAGACGACTTCGAGATTTCCGTCGAGCATGCGGAAGAGGGCCGCGGCGCCGGTTCCGACTTCGACTCCGCCGCGGACCGCTACACTGAGTGGTACCAGCGCACGGACGAAGACGGCGAGAACGTCGACTACGATTTCGAGACAGGAGAATGGGCCGATGGCTACAAGAATTCCTAGTGAGGTCGTCCTCGACGGCTACTCACTCGCCGAGCAGCACCAGATCGACCATCTCTTCCTCACCGAAGGCGGCCCGTTCTCGCTGCTCGCCATCGTCGGCCTCGTGCTCATCGCAATCGCAGGCTGGCGCTTCCGCTGGCTGCTCATCCCCGGCGTCCTCCTCGCACTCCACCGCCTGTGGTGGATTCCCGTTCTTGCCTACCGTCTCTTCGACGATCCCGCCGCAGCCGGGTATGCAGCGCAGTACTACCCCCTCTACTGGCTGCCCCAAACCCTTGCGCTCATCGCGGCCGCGGTGGTCCTATACCTGGTGGGCAGCCTGGCGCGCCGCATGAATCGTCGGTGACGGGTGCGACTGCGCCGCATGCAGTCGCTCCACCGCCACCGCAGCCAGCGCCGCCGCCTGATCGCCGAGCACGCGATCATCAAAGCGCGCGAGCGGCGAGTGATTCCACTCGCGCTTTTGCTCCGGCAGGCTCGGGTCAACCGTGCCCAGCCACGCGAACGTGCCCGGTACCTGCTGAAGCACGACGCCAAAGTCCTCGCTGGCCATCATCGGCGTGCGCATGCGCACCACGCGTTCCTGCCCGAACTGGCGAGCCCACACGCCCGCGGCAAACGCGTCCTCGCGCGCATTCGTCTTCGTGGACGGGTAGAGCACCTCGAACTCGGTCTCCACAGAGCAGCGGTGCGCCGCTGCGACATTGGTGGTGACCTCGGTGATGACTTGGCGGACCCGTTCAATGGCGGCATCGTCAAGCACACGCACCGTGGCCGAGCAGCCCGCGCGCTCCGGGATGGCATTAATCGCGCCGTCGCCCGCCCAGAGGTTGGTCACGGTGATGACCACCGGATTGAGCGCGTCAAAGCGGCGCGTGACCGCGGACTGCAGCGCGAGCTGAATCTCCGCCAGCGCCAGCACGGGATCCACCGCGTCGTGCGGGCGCGAGCCGTGACCGCCCTTGCCCAGCACCGTAATGCGAAGGTTCGACGAGGATGCCATGAGCGGCCCCGGTGCGTGGTTGAACGTGCCAAAGTCCTGCGGGCCGACGTGCAAACCGTACGCCGCAATCGGACGGCGCCCCGCCGCGTCAAGCACGCCTTCCTCAATCATCGGCTGCGCGCCGCCCGGGCCTTCCTCGCCCGGTTGGAACATGAAAATAATGTCGCCCTCGAGCTCTTCGCGGTGCGCGCAGAGCATGCGCGCCGCGCCAATGAGCGCCGACGTGTGTAGGTCGTGGCCGCACGCATGCATGTAGCCATTCGTCGAAGCAAAGGGGCTGCCAGAGCGCTCCCCCACCTCGAGCGCGTCCATGTCTGCGCGCAGCAACACCGAGACCGGATGGTCGCCCCTCTTACCCCCGCGCAGCACCGCGACGACCGAGGACACGGCTAAGCCGGTCGACACCTCCAGCGGCAGACCTTCGAGCTCCTCGAGCACGCGACGTTGCGTACGCGGAAGCTGATTTCCAATCTCAGGGTTTTCGTGCAGGTCGCGCCGAATAACCTGCAGGTTATTCAATAATTCCTTAGCTTCGCTGCGCAGGACGTCGACGGCAGGCTCGCCCTGCAAGGTCGCGCCCGGCGCCGGAAGCGGCGGGAGCTGCTGGCCAATGTGGGGTGTAGTCATGCCCGCCTATTGTAAGGTAACGCGCATGCGAATTCTCCCTCTTGCTCTCGCCGCTACCCTTACCCTCGCCGCCCCGGCGGCCCACGCCCAGGACCTTTCCTCCGAGGCACACCAGCTCTCCAGCACCAACCACGGCTCCTCCCGCGTCACCGTCGAGGCCGTCACCACGCTCCTCGGCGCGCTGGGGCCCAACGCCAAGCTTCTCACCGATCTTTGGGCTGCTTCCGATGCCGCCTATCCCCACCCCATCACCTCCCTCCCCTCCGCATCCATCACCCGCCACAAGGTCGATGGTCGCCAAGAGCGCTGGGACATCGCCTCACCGGCCATGGGCCGCGTCATCGAGGCCGACGTCCTCGTGGGCACCGGCCCAGTCGTCTTCCTCTTCGAGGGCGTCGACTCGCCGGAGACCTCCGGTTGGATCAAACGCGGCATTGCGCAGAAGGTCTTCGCGGACTCCGATGCCACCGTCATCATTCCCAACCAAGGCCGTTCCTCCATGTGGCAGGACTGGCGCCGCGATGACCCCAAGCTCGGCCGCATGAAATGGGAGACGTTCTACACGAAGGAACTCGCCCCGCTTGTAGACCGCGAAATCCCCAATAACGGCAAGCGCGCCGCCATCGGCCTGTCCATGGGTGCCTCCGGCGCCGTCATGATGGCCAATAACAATCCGGGATTCTTCGACGCCGTCGCGGGCATCTCCGGCTGCTACTCGACACTCGACCCGACGGGCCGCGGCACCGTGGAGCTTACCGTCGGCAACGGCGGCGGCAGCACCGCCAACATGTGGGACGCGTCCGACTGGAAGCGCAACGACGTCACCTCGCACCCGGAAGGCCTGCGCGGCACGCGCATTTACCTCTCCGCGGCAACCGGCGAGGTCACCGAGGCCGACCAGCGCGGCTACGCTGGCAAGCCGCTCACGGATCAGATTGGCGGCACGCTGCTCGAGGCAGGCTCGCGCCAGTGCACGCAGCGTCTCGACTCTGCTCTTACCCGCGCCGGCATCGAGCACACCACGAACTATCTCGACCGTGGCGTCCATGACTGGTCCATGTTCTCGGGCCAACTCGCTCCCGCATGGGCGGCTATCCGCCCCGCTCTCTACTAATCACCCCGCCGCTCGCCAGCTTTGGGTT